>CAYWMP010000163.1:0-13287 GCA_964459445.1 uncultured Desulfobacteraceae bacterium | reverse complement strand
AACGCAAGCCATGCGACAGAGGCCATGGAAAAAGCGGATTTTATGGTGGTGCAGGATATTTTTATGTCGGAGACCGCGGAATTGGCCCATGTCATTCTACCGGCAGCAAGTTTTGCCGAAAAGGACGGCACCTTTACAAACACCGAACGCAGGGTCCAACGGGTGCGTAAAGTCATTGAACCTGTAGGCGATGCCAAACCGGACTGGTGGATAGCATGCGAGATCGCTAAGCGTTTAGATGGCAAGGGATTTGATTTTTCAAGCCCCAAAGAGGTCATGGAAGAGATATCTTCACTTGTTCCGTCCTACGGAGGCATTTCCTATGAACGATTGGAACGCGGCGGTCTGCAATGGCCTTGCCCGACAGAAGATCATCCCGGAACCCAGATCCTTCATACCGAGCGGTTTGCCACCGGCACCGGCAAGGGCAAATTTATGCCCCTGACCTATCGGAAATCTGCTGAAGAACCGGATGAACAGTATCCGCTGCTCCTGACCACCGACCGCAGTCTGTATCATTTCCATGGCACCATGACACGTAGAGTATACGGCCTTAATGTCCTGGAAAAGGAAGAGCAACTGAAGGTCCACCCGGAGGATGCTTCGCGTTTGGGGATAACAGACGGTGAGATAGTGAGGGTGGCATCTCGTCGTGGCGAGCTGGAGGCAAAGGTAAAGGTCACAGATCAATGTCCCGAGGGGACGGTTTCGATGACTTTTCATTTTGCCGAAACCCCCACCAATCAGCTGACGTGCAGCGAGTTGGATCCTGTGGCAAAAACGCCGGCAACCAAGGTCTGTGCAGTTCGAATCGAGGGGCTTGGAAGCTAAGCTGCAAATGCTTAGGTTCGAGGTTTAGGTACGTTAATCGAACGAAATCGTAAGATCCTCAAAAGCATAAATAGCAGAAGTCGCTAGTTTGGCGAATATCAGCATCAGCGGAAAACCGCGAGCACAGCGAGTGGTTTGTCCGACTGCATGCGCTTGTTATAAGGCCCTAGAACTACTTTTACTATCAACGCACCTTAAGACTTTGGCAAATATAATTTTTATATATAAATTTCTATCCAAACTTTACATCAGGAGGTGGATTCTTATGGATAACAGATATTGTGAGTCTTTCCGCATATAAATGAGTCATGTCTTCTGTTGAGAGCCTTTCGATCTCTGAATAGTCTGGGGAGCCCGAAAACCATTCTAGCATTTTTTCGCGGGGTGTACCTTTTAGATTTTCGTAGAAGAATTCAAATAGTTCTATTGCTGTATTTGCTTCTTTGCCTACTTTTTCAATTCTTCCAAAAAATGTTTCGGGATGACGCTTGTAAGCGCTCATTTCTGCATCACTTAGAGTTCCTGTATAAATTAGATGCTTTTTATCCTCGGTTTCGTATGTGAGATATGCTTTTTTTTCTGGCTCAACAACCACCCCACTCCTTAGGACGCCAATAGTTCCATCATCCAATTTGTAACGTCCACCAATGTTAAATCGGCGTTCTGCATCACCAAATGCAAACTCAGGTAATTCACCATTAAACGTTGAAGGAATAACATAGCTCTCAAAAGCCTTTACGACATTCAGTACATCGGCGTGTCTTAGCCTCGCCTTGTATCCTGCGGTGATTGAGGGAAATTTTTTGTAACCAAAATCGTCAATTTTGAATCCATCGGCTAGTAGGGCTCGACAAGCTCGCTCGTCATTCAGGTGAATGTGATAGGGCATGTTTGTAATGAATACATAAGCCGGGGGAGCAGGCTCGCCCTTTATAAGTAGATTCTCCTCCTTTCGCCGTATCCAACTTACAATTCCATTTTCATATGATTCTCTATCATCCACAAGGTCCTGAGTAAGATTCATTTCAATACATACAATCCGCGGATAATCGGCCTTCTTTTTTAGAGCATTATACAATTGGTTTCCAAAAGCGAGATGGAGCTTCCCAGGTGCACGGCATTTGGCTTCAACAGAGTAACACTGGCCAGTGGGGGCTTGAGCGGTGAATTCGCAATGAGTGGTACTTGAGTCTTCCTCATTTTCCAAACTTAACCTGAATCCTGCGAGAATAAACCAAGCAGCGACATAAGTTTCGTAATAAGCTGCGTAGAAGCTTTCTTTGTTTTTTATGCGCGCAAGTAAATGATTTAAAACTTCGGCATTGTGTGCCAGCAGATACAAATTGTAGGCCAATGAATTGTAGGCAATTACCAGGCCGACTCCCGGGGTTTCAAAAACTTGCCCTGATTTGTAATGCTTTTGCTGCAATCTGCACAAGCCATCGTACCACTGCATCACCGGGTGCCTCTCTTCAAACGGTTTGGCGATTTCGGCGTTTCCCCATTCAGAAGTTAATAGTGTGCGATTATGGTTACCGAGGAAATCGACGAAGGTCTGTGTCTTTTCTGCCGGAGAATAATGAAGTTTATTACCTGCTGCGACGAACCTATGCCCTTTAAACTCAGTTGAAATTATTGGCCGTCCTTTACCTTGCATGCTTACTCGACGACTTTCCTTTGCAGCCTTTTGAGCAATTATGTTTTCAACAAGAGCAGGATCAATGCGAGGAATACTCCTCTTTGGACCACGACGATCCCCTTCATCGCGATTTAAATGGCATCGTTTATATTTTTTTCCCGAGCCACACCAACATGGCTTATTGCGTCCTAATTTAGGCACGTTCCGTAAACCTTTGAATATTTCTCCAGTGTCTCAAACGAATAATCTATGAATATCTTACCCGTCCTAAGGTACCTTCTAACTTTGATTTCGGGATCTCAATCGGTGCCCTGCATTATTGCGTGTCAATTAATATTATTATGCTAATCCGCTGCAAAAAAGTGTTAGGCGGCAAACGCAAGACCGGTCGCTTGCGACCCGAAGCGGACGCACGGAGATTAGCCTGAACTATCCCAGTTCGGTCACTGTGGTCTTTGGGTGTCTTTAAATACCTTCGTGTGATGCCGTCGTCCGCTCTCAAGAGTGAAGCCTCTTCGTTATAGTTGCTTTGGAATCCTGCCACCCGGCTTCGCGCTCGTAGGACGCAGCGATGTCCTCAAGGACTCCCCCGACATAAGGGTAGTCGAAGTGAAAGCGCTCGGCCCAGGCGCGGTATTTCGCGACAAGCTCGCGCTCCTGTTCGCCCCCTTCCCCCCGCCAGTGAACACCGCGAGAGTTAAGAACGCCGATTGAGAATCCACTGCCGATTTCCGGGGATGCTATTCCTTCCATCGCCTCGCAAACCGCATCGCAGGGCCATACGCCGTTCTCGCCCTCGGGCGCCTTGGCAAGCAGTTGGCCGAGGCAGTGATCACCAATCTCGGCGCGGGCATACTCGTGGCATAGGCGCCGAACCTCGGCAAGCCACGCGGCGAGCGCCGCCGCGTCTATTCTTCCGTTTTCGTCCGTGCCGGGAATCATCATTATCTGGTCGAGAAGGCGATGGGCTGCCGACGCGACTGCCGCCCGTTGCTCGGGATTCTCGATCCTCCATTCAGGCGGATCCTCTCCCTCATCGCTCCGCTTGTAAGCGAGCGCCACCGCCTGAACGAACACCGATGGCGATTGCGCGATCTGGCTTTCGAGATTCGGGATTCCGTGCTTGCTACGATCCAGGGCGTCAATGTAAAGGAATTCGAGCTGGGCCATTTCATCACGGGTAACGCCCGCGCGTCCATCAAGCGAATCCAGTGCCTTGGAAATATAGTAGCGTTCAAGCTTGAAATGGTCTACCGGTTCAGCATTGACCGTGACGACGTCGCGCAGCAGCCGCTTGAGCCGGGACGTCTCGATGTCTTTGAAATCCATGCGGACGGTCTGGAAAGCCGCGCGGGGCCGCCGGAACTCCAGAAGGCGGTCTATCAGTTCGTTAAGCTCGGCGGGCGTGTGCCGTCCCCAGGACGGGAACACGTCCTTCCAGTACCCGGCGTTGATTTCTTCGCCATAACCGTCCAGAAGACGCCAGGTGGATGCCTGGAACGGCGCGCATACAAACAGCCGCGTACGGTTTTTGGCACGTAGCCCTTTGGCCGCAGCTTGTAATACCCCGGCGCGCGAGTCGTCCCCGATCGCCAAAAGGAAACCCTCCAGGCACCACTCGGCTTTGCTCTGGAGGTCTCCACCCAGGGAAAGGCAGCGTCGGATGAAATCGACCTGTGCCTTAACAACGGTGATGCACGATGCAGTGTAACGGCCGACGGTGCTGGCGGCGTCGCTGCCGGTAAGCAACTCTTTAATACCTTCGAAACCGCGCTCAGTCCATATCTCGGTTATTGCTTCCTGCCGCAGCCTGTCGATCCGCTTGTCGCGCTCCCGATGGTCGAAATGCTCTTCTTCGATTTCGTCAGCCGATTCCTGCACCCAGTGATCGGCGAACAGCCACCTGTGACGTATAATTAGATCGTGGGGCAGGAGGCTGTCATAGGCTTCGCGGGCACTGTCGCGAGTCGCTTCCTCAAGCTTCCGGTGGCGGCTGCGCCTGGTGAAGGCGAACCGCCGGATGCGCTCACGCAGCGCGGCCTTGGCGGCGTCATCAGCTTTCCGGCGCCATTCATCGATCAGGTCCCAGACCTTGGTCTGGTCTTCTGCAGACATACTCTGGATGGACTCGACGAAATCGCCAAGGGTCTTTTCGTCGTGCGATGGCCAAGCGATGAGGAATTCGAGAGCCTTTTTGGTAAAGTCGTACATCTCCTTACGCGTGACGACCTGGCCGGCCCCGGAGGCGTCGCTGCGCCATCGAGGCCTGTAACTGTAGTGGCCGATCCGGGAACCCGGCTTGATCTGTTCGATGCAAATCTCCCAACCGACATCCGGGAAACGTCTGATAATCATCTCCAGCGCCTTGACCCTCTGTTCCACTGAGGCCGCCGTCTGCGGCACCCATGAACTGAAGATAGCCTTAAGGCTGGCGTCCGGCTTGTTCATCCAGTTGTCGTCTATCTTCGGCCGGGAGAGCTTGGCGAGGATCGCCGATACGCGCGGGAGGTTTTGCGTTTTCCAGGCAAGGCACTCCAGCGCCCAGAGAAGGCCCGTCCGTGAAGTCGATGTCCAAAACGAGCCTCTGTCGACTGGCTTGAGAAGGCCGAAGACGACGGGATCGTTGCGCCGAAGGTCTTCTTCGATGATTTTAAGGAATTCATCGGGCGCGGCTTCTGCGTAGCGCGGCAGGTCGTGGTCGTGGGAGAGTAGCTTTTCCAGAGTCAGCGGCGTAAGGAGTTTGCGGATTAGAACTGCGACCTGGCCTTCGACGTCGATGCCGAGGCGACTTTGGAACAGGTTGTTGCCTTCTACCGATAGGATGACGAGTGTTTCGCAGATACCCTCGCGCAACGCGCCCGAGTGACCGCGGGTCTTGCCGTACAAGGCCGCAGCCCACCTGTCCTTTTCCGGCAGTTCGAGCGCCGGGTCGGACTCGGAAAGGACGTATTCGGCAGCGACGAAGAACCGGTCGAGGGCCGCCGGCGTGACCATCCTTGCAATCGCAAACAAGGCGTCGATCTTAGATGCGACGCCCAGATAACGTCCGGCAGACCACACCGGGCTGTCATCAAACTGAAGCAGACTCGCGACGTCTTCTTCGATCGCCTCGTACTTTCGATCCGCCACATAGGAGACGATCTCGCGATCCGCATCCGGCTCGGCGTGCCATGCGCCGATCAGGGCCATCGGCACGAGGGTCTTTGCCGAGTCGTCATCACCGGCCCATACCGGCGTCCTGATCGCGGTGTTCTTCGAGAGGCGGCGGCGCAGGATCGTCGGCGAACAGCCCGACTCCCTTGCAAGCCGGTCTATGTCGCCTTTCTCGATTCCCATGGCGGTGAGTGCCTTCTTGAAGGCTTCGTAGCCGAGCAGGTCGAGCGCAATGTCAGCTTCCGTATCGACGGCGTTCCGAGGACGGAAAACGATGCAATGAAGCCGGCTATGGGCGTCAACGAGTTCGCGCTCGGCGTCTTCGGAATGAACGATAGGGATGAAAGGCACCGAGGAGGCAAGGAGAGTCCTGAACGTCGCCGGATAGGTGAAGACCGCAGCGAGGTCTTTGAATTGACGGAGTTCTTCGTCGTCGAACAGGCAAGCGAGAAAGGCGAGCGCCTCATTCCGGGAGTCGGCCGCGACGACAAAGGGCCTGTCGCTCGGTTTGTCGAGCCACGCCTTGAACGTGCCCCGGTACGTGGCGATCGAGGGCTCGAAGACTTCGGGTGTCAGATGGGGCTCGCTGGCGTTCGCCCAGCGGTGCCATGCCTGCTCCAGCGTCTCGTAGCCGCTGACAGGCAAGGCGAGTTGTTCGGCAAGCCAGATTTGCGCCGGCACCGACTGCTCCAGCCACTGTTCGAGATCGCTCGCATCGAAAGCCCTGACGGCCTTCCAGTCGCCGGCCTCGTTCTTTTGTTTCTCCCAGGCGGTCTTGCCGGGCCAGTTGCGAGGTGTCACGAAGACGAAGGTGCTGTTTGCCCGCTCGGAGGGATCAACCGAGGTAAGCCGGGCGGTATAATCGCTCTTTGCTTTGGCACCTGGCTTCTGGTCGGTGCCGAACTCCCAATAGGAGTCGCCCTCTGGAACCCAGGGTGTAGCCGCTCCCGCTTCAACGAAACCGTCGGAGCCCTTGCGCTGCGCGTTGTCGTAACCGGGGAAGTCGACCTGGCGGAGGTCGTTGCCGGTCGAGTGCACCAGCTTCCGCAGAAAGACGGGTAGGTGGGTACGGGCGTCGATCTGGCTGTCGGACCAGTCCTCGATCTGCCTTGCCTTTATGGTCAGGAAATTCGGCACGAAGGCGCGAACTGCGACCCCCTTTTCACCGGCGCGCCGCTCCTGCTGGTCGTAGGCAACCTGCATATCGAGCAGCCGTTTTCGGTCGGCACCGAACGCCTTCTCCAGTCTGATTGCCATTTCGGGTGAGAGGGCGGATTTCCCGTTAAGGAAGTTCGACAGGGCCGGCCTGCCGATGCCTAGCCGCTTTGCGGCGTCTTTAACGGACATACCACCAGGGATGATGTTCCCGCGGACGTAGATGCCGGGATGAGTGGGTCTATTGTACGACGTCGGCATTGATAATGTCCTCCGGTTTAAAATATCGTATCGTGTAGCGTAACACAATACACTATCTGACTCGGTATGTCAATAAGGGCTTTTACTAAGAAGCTCAGCACGGATCAAGATCACCGCACTAGCAATGAAGGAGTGGCAACGCTGGGATTCGAGATCCTCAGAACGTCCGTTCTTGGCCGGAATCAGATACTTGTGCAAAACGGAGGTGGCGACAACAAATGATTATATGATTCCGTTTTTCTACAGAAGTCTAATAAATTGGTATCGTTCATAAGTGTTGGCATGGGATATAAAGGTTGAAAAAAAAGCGGTCTATTCCTAAGGTTGAGGTTCCAACACCAAGACCAAAGGAACGAGACCGCTATGAAACAAGAAATACATATTACACTTCGATTTAATCTGGCAACTGGCAAAGTGACGTTGAACGAGATTGTTTATAGATTGAAGCAACTTCGTGATCCACTGATGGTGAAAATCCTTAAACAGATCCTGACAGGATACGACGATCTGATCTGTGAGCGACTGAGCGGAACCTATTGTACTTCCGAGAGGAAGGGACTTGGGCGGCATGCCAGGAAAACAAATACTGAAAAAGGCTTTTGCCGAGGCCGCAAGGTACGCAAGCGAGGTTATCGAAACTATCCCAGGCAATTTTCCACAGTTTTCGGCAAGATGAGCATCCCGCTGAGGGTGGTGGAGTGTTGTCAATGTGGAGCTCGCCATTCCCCGCTGCTCAGTGCCTTGAAAATAGGCCGTTATGATCGCAAGGAATCCAATTTTGAGCACGAGGTGATCGAAGCGGTGATCGACACCAATTATCGGCGCCTGATTGGCGGACGCTCTATCGATATATCCTTGGGGGGCATTCATAATATTGTCGTGGGCAGCGATATTGATCAAATCTACGAAGAAACGGTTGATCTGAAAGATCTCTCGGCGTTAATGGCCGATGGCACTGGGATTAAACAGCACAGAGGCCGGAAAGGAGAACTTAGAGCCGTTGTTGGTATCACGCGCGCAGGGCGGGTTGAACCCTTGGGTTGTTTTGCCAATACCGAGTGGCCTGAAATAGACCGCATTATCAGAGAACGGATAAAGAGAAATGAACAGTATCAGATCCCCTTTATCTATGACGGTGAGCCCGTAATTTGGGGACCTTAAATAATTCAATAAAGAAGGCTATCTCTCATGTCATCGTTGAAGACTTCTTGCCATATCCATTCGACTCGGCCGATCATTTTTCTAAAAACGCTTTGCTCCGCTAATCAAAACCTGAAAAGTGTAATCTCTGTCCGGCAAAGCCTTGGCGAACGCTGTGAATGCGATTGCTAGAAGCCTTTAATTTATTGTTCGTTTGAAAATGTAGATAAGTAAATATGAGGAACTCCTGATAGGAAAGGAAATATCCCATCAAGAGTTGGATTTGCAGTATTTGAGTGGCTTCTCCATGGAGAATCTTTTTGAGGAGATTGATGGTAAGGAATTATTCGGTAGGCTAATTCCAAAATAGGGGAAATGTCAATACTTAGAGATTACGTATACCAGCCGTCGCCAAGAGTATGGCGGGCGGGGAATTGACCCTCCGCCGTTCTAGGAGCTATGGAGGGTAGGGGAAATTTGGGAATTGAAAAATACTGATTAAGAATTATTTATGGAAAGAAGAGGATGAATGGAAATCGAACAGACATCGGATGTAGCAGAGAAGATGAAGATCAGTTGCGAACGGTTCCTCGATACCCTGGGATCGGATCAGCTTGAGAGAGTTCTGTTCGATTTTAGGGATTCTGAACGACAGAGGTGGCATTACGTGCCCGGGGAGATGTTCGAACGCAAGGGGCTGAGTCTTAAAGATATGAACGACAAACAGCGTGATGCCGCATTCGCACTTCTAGCAATGGGCCTGAGCAGGACCGGATACGAAAAAGCAAGATTGATCATGGAACATGAATCCATCCTTGGAGCGCTTGAAAAATCCCTGGGACAATCAAGATTGGTTCGTGACCCGACGCTCTATTTTTTTAATATTTTCGGAGAGCCATCGTACAAGAATCCCTGGGGGTGGCGCGCAGAAGGACATCACTTGTCTCTCCACTTCACCATTGTAAACCGAGAATCCCTCTCGCCCTATCCTTTGTTTATGGGTGCTAATCCGGCCAAGGTTTTTCACGGACCTGAAAAAGGACTCCGGATTCTCTCACAAGAAGAGGATCTAGGGCGCACCCTGCTCAAGAATCTTAATGCCGATCAGAAGGCAAAGGCATTAATCAGTCCCGAAGCACCGGCAGATATCGTCACCCGCGCCGAGCCGAGAGTCGAATTGGGAAATGCACTAGGTCTGGTCGCAGAATCCATGAATGCCGATCAGCGGAAGCAGCTAGTTGATCTGATACATGTCTACCTTAAGCGATTGCCGGATGCAGTCTCTCGACCGGAGCTCAACCTACTGAAAACCAGCCAAATCAACGAGATCCATTTTGCCTGGGCGGGATTTGAAGAACCGGGCAAACCCCACTATTACAGGCTCCATAGTCCGACCTTTCTTACGGAGTACGACAATACCCAAAACAACGCCAACCATATCCATACAGTTTGGCGTCACCTTCACAATGACTTCGGCAGAGATCTCTTAAAACTGCATTACGAAAACGGACATCACTAAGCCTAAGATCCAACACTACGGAATGTGAAGAGAAGGTGACGAATAGCGTTACACTTCTATGCTGTAATGAATTTTCCCGCCAGAAGCCGTTATGTAATCATTATTCCAGGGTCGTAACTGTTTTTCTTGTTCGGCCATGGCAGTAAGTAACAGAAATTGGGCAAAAGGGGGCGCTATGCAAAGGTCTCATATTGACTGGGTATGCAGGGTGATTAGTTTTCAGGAAAAGAAACAAAATAGCGATCCGTTATTTTGCCTACTATTGGGCAAATAAGGAGGAAAACGATGAAAGACAAAAAACAAGAAACCTATAGAGGTTTTCAAGTATTCCATAAAACCATCAATATAGATGGGCTCGACATATTCTATCGCGAGGCCGGGCCTGAGGATGCGCCAACCATCCTTTTGCTTCACGGCTTCCCGACCTCGTCTCATATGTTTCGAAACCTGATCCCGGCACTCTCAGACACATTCCATATGGTGGCTCCGGATTATCCCGGATTCGGGAACAGCTCCATGCCGAAGGTGGACGAATTCGAATACACCTTCGATCACATCGCGGAGATAGTCGATCGCTTTATTGATAAGCTTGGGCTGAGCAAATACAGTCTGTATGTAATGGATTACGGGGCGCCTGTCGGATTTCGCATTGCGGCAAAACACCCCGAAAGGGTGGAATCGCTGATTGTCCAGAACGGGAATGCCTATGAGGAGGGTTTACGGGATTTTTGGAAGCCCATTAAGGCCTTTTGGAAGGACAAGACAGAGGAAAATGCCGATGAATTGAGAAAAAACCTCCTCACCGTCGAGGCCACCAAATGGCAATACACCAATGGCGTTAGGAATCCAGAGGCGATTGCCCCGGATAACTGGTTCCATGACCAATACCTGTTGGATCGGCCTGGAAACAAGGATATCCAGATTCAACTGTTCTTTAGTTACGGTTCGAATCCACCCCTTTATCCGGAATGGCAGTCATACTTCAGGAATCATCAACCGCCGACCTTGATCGTCTGGGGAAAGAATGACTACATCTTCCCGGCCGAAGGGGCCGCGCCCTATGAACGCGACCTGGAGAATGTGGAGTTACATCTGCTGGATACGGGGCATTTTGCGCTTGAGGAGGATGGGGAATTTATTGCTGAACACATACGGGAATTTTTGTCCAAATATGTTCTTAAAGAGCAAACAGCCCATCGGAAGGCCGCTTGATTGCAGTATGGTTCGGGGTTTTGGGAATAAATTAGCGGCATCAAGGCCGTGAGTGGTGGGGTATGCATCCAGGCCCGTTTTTAAAACGACAAATGACATGAACTCCCAAAAAGTCGCGACTAAATTGGAATTGAGTACCAAAAAGTCAGGATGAATTGAAAGGGAAAATTGGTAATCAAAAACCAGCCAAGGTATTTTTTGCCGCTCTTTGTACGTTATCGTGTGGGTCTTCGAGGTAGGCTTGAATGAGGGTTTTTGATCTTTCGCTTTTGATTCCGGCGAGGACGTCAAAGGCGAGAATCTTAAAGGAAGGGGTGCTTTTTATGAATGCGGCTTCTATTTCAGGGAGGGCCTTTTCTTTTAAAAGAACAAGGGACAAGACGGTAGCATCGCGCACCCAATGATGGGTGTCGTCAAGTTTTGAGACAAGATGTGGGATTGCGGGTTCATAGTGCAATTGTCCTATAGCGTAAACCGACGCCTTTCTAACCATGGGTTCTGAGTTGTTCATAAAGGGCATAAGGTGCTTGGCTATTTCTTCAGAGGTCTGGATATCTTGAATCCACTTCTCAAGCAGGGGGAGGATTTTTTGACTCCTTTCAAAAACATAATGGGAAAAATCGGATAATACCTTTTCCTTGTTTTTGCCCGATAACCCTTCAGAGAACTTCTCATAGGTTCTATAGTCCATTGGCACGGCGCGTATGACCATAGACAGCAGTTTGGCTGCATTGTTTCCATCCTCAAGATAGGAATCAAGAATGCGCAGCTCCTTTTGCTCCAGGGAGTCCTCAAGGGCTTTGGCCATGGGCAGGAGGGCATCAAGACGCCCATGATCAAGGGTTTCACCGATTCCCCTAATAGCGCTTGCTTTCACCTTCCAGGAGGGATGTCCCAGTGCCTCGATAAAGGTGTCAAGGACCCTCGTGTCTTTCAAATGCCCCAGGAAATAGAGGGTCCTGGATTTGATGAGGGGATCAGGGTTTTTGGCTTGTTCAATGAGCTGAGGGATAGCCACGGCAGCGTGGACCTTGAAAAAGGTATCCATAAAGATAAAGCTCATGATGTCCGGGGTATGGAGGAGATTCAACATCTCAGGAACGGATTCGTTGGGGTCCAGACTCAACAGTTTATCCTGGGCTTCCTTTGGAACGAGTCCTTCGAGGCCCCAGTGGGAAGCCACCGAGAGCATGTCCTCAATCTTTTGGGGCGAATCCAAGGATTCCGATTTTTCAAGGGTTTCTGAAAGACGCATACTTTCTTCAATGCCCTTGAGATCTATATTTTCAGCAGCCGGGGAGAGCTTTTGAGGTTCGAGCAGATTGATACCGCTAAGGCCCTTGGCGTCCGTGTCCATACCTACTCCCCACCGATTGTCGTTCCAGGTGGTATTGTCGGCGCCCCTTTTGGAGTAACGATCCTTTCCGCCTGCATCCAGAAAAAGGGCGATGCCGCCTGCCCGCCTGCTTCGGGTGAGGTGACCCACAGCCATGCCTGTCTTTGTGTCGTAGCCGTCGTTTCCTGCGTTATCCAGGAATATACCGATTCCATTGGCCTCCGAGGCGCCGGTTGAGAGCCAGTCAGAGACATAGGTATCGTTACCCTTTTCATTAACCAGAATACCGATCCCATAATCATGGCCGCACCCTTGAGATACAGCCCAGGTGGCGACGTGGTCGTTGCCTTCGACATCCAAGAGCAATCCCAGGGCGTAATGAATTCCCGCGCCCTGGGAATAGCGTCTTGATATATAGGTATCTTTCCCTGTTTCGTCGTAAAGCACCCCTATGCCCATCCAATAGGATGCGCCCTGGCCGAAATATTGACATTGGTAAAGGTCATTGCCAGCCCTGTCAGCCAAAAGGGCCACACCGCCGGCTGCTACATTTCTCATGCCAAAGGAAAAACCCTGGGAAAAACTCTGATTCATATCCGGTTCTCTGGGATCAGGCGCATTTGAGCCGGACAGGTATTTGTCGTTGCCCTTGAGATCACAGATTGAAGACATCCCCTTTGCGCCTGAATAGGCCTGCCCGAACCGCCTGCATTGATAGACGTCCTCTCCGCCATGATCGATAATGCCTCCCCACCCCCAGGCCGAGGCGGCCTGTACAAAATCTTCTCCCTGATAGGTATCCATGCCGGCACCATCAATCAGGAGACCAATACCGAAAAGCCCGATGCCCTGGGAGCAGTTTGCAGCTTTGTAGAAATCATTCCCCTTAAGGTCAATAAGCAATCCGATTCCCCATACACCCGCAGCTTGGGTCACATTTTCTCCCAGGTAGACATCATCTCCGTCCAAATCTATAACAACGGCACTCTTTCCCTCGATCCCTGAAGCGATCCTGCCACGATAAAGATCATCACCACCAAG
>CAYWMP010000162.1:0-13337 GCA_964459445.1 uncultured Desulfobacteraceae bacterium | reverse complement strand
AAAACGGCATTTTTACTGACGATGACATGGCAGGAATGCCGTCCGATAAGGAGGAAAGATTTATTTGGCTTGTTCACAAAATCGCTCGTCGGGAAGGGATCGGAGATGTTTTGGCCAAGGGCCTCTATTGGGCGGCCAAGGAGATCGGTAGAGGTGCAGAAGCATACGCAACCAATACCATTAAAAAAAATGAGCAGTTGCCTCTCAAACTGGGCATGCTGAATCCCGTTTATTTCCTTATGTATTGTACCGGCGAGAAGTTAACCATTACCCAGATCGAAGGTCAGTTCCCTCAGGAACCTCTTCCTACCAGAGAGGAGAGAGAAGTGCATGTGAAAGATTGGACCCAAGTTCCTGATGAAAAGTTTAAACAATATTTTTTGGACTGGGAACCACAGGGAGAAAACTCAAATCCACATTACCCAACCATTGAAGCGACTTGTGAGATTGTTGACTGGCAGGAGAGGATGCACTACATCGATGACTGCACAGGGATGTGCGCCGGTTTGTCATCATTTGTCATGAAGCCTCCGTATCATATACATAATATCCCGACTCTAATCTCATCAGCGACCGGAATGGATATCGATAAAGCTGAACTATGGGAAATAATCAAGAGGAACCGAACTTTACTTAGAGCCGTCAATATACGAAGAGGCATGAGGAGAAAAGATGAGAAGCCTCCAAAAGACCATTGGAAGAGAAGATTTCCCGAGCTTGAAGAAAAGCTTTTAGATGAGTATTACAAATTTAAGGGGTGGAATAATGACGGTATTCCGACCAAAGAGACGTTGGACAAACTGGGCCTGGATTACGTAAGCGAAGACTTCCTGGAGAGGGAGATCTTGACAGATAAAGAAGGTGCGCTTTCTAAAGAAACTCCTGCGGAAAAAGAGATGAAATACGGTGGCAGGGGTGAACAATGAAGGGTGATAAAATAAAGAAAACAATTAAAAAAATAAGAGTTGATGTTGATAAATGCAATGGTTGCCGCGCCTGTGAGGTAGCCTGCTCCGCATTTCACGCTGAGCCGAAATATAGCAGCACGAATCCGGACAGGTCTCGTATTCGGGTGTTCCGTGAACCACTAAAAGACGTATATGTTCCGGTATATGCCGGCGATTATACCCCAGCCGAATGCACCGGCAGACATACTTATACAATTAACGGCAAAGAATACAGTGATTGTAGCTTCTGCGGGGCTTCCTGCCCGGCCAGGGATCTTTTCAAAGAACCCGATTCCGGTCTCCCTCTAAAATGCGATATGTGTGAAGGTGAAGACGAGCCCTTGTGTGTTCAGTGGTGTGTAGCTCTTGCCCTGACTTATGAAGAAAGGGAAGAGGAAGAAACAGAAGAAGAACTGGAGCGGGAGGAAATGGAGGTTGGGTTGGAATCGTTGGTCAAGAAACATGGGCTGAAGAATGTAATGGATACCGTTGCCCGATTATCAGCTTCAAAAAAGGGCTAAAACATTTAAGTCAAAAGGATTGAAGAAATAGTGGAAACTGTATAGCCTCCTTCAAAGAGATTATAGATGTTAGAAAAGAGAGCGGTGGAGACGCGTTCAAATTATGCTATCAGTGCGGATTATGCGATACGGTAGGGCGTAGTGGGGCAAGCCCTAAACATGACGCTTGCATGTACAGCCAAAGAATCTGAATTAATATTGGTTTGCGGCGAAAAGCGGATATCTTTTTGATTGGAAAAGAAGTCTCAAAAAAAAGCCTGTCACGCTATTATTAATGAGCGAGACAGGCTTTTTCAGTTTAGCTGGTGGGGTACGACCCCGGTTATTCGAGGACCCGTCTTAGGTTGATAAAGTGACTCCGATCAAAACCGAGGGTCTTAAAAAATGACAATAGATCCGTAGAATCCCATCTAACGGAGGTATAGATGTTTTTAATGCCTCTTTCGTTGTAATAATTGAATATCTCCTCAGCGAGGCTTTTGCCGATCCCCTGGTCCATGAATTTGGGATCAACACCGAGCGAGGCGATCCAGGCGCTCTTTTCAATCCCGAAGCCGCCCATCAGGAGATAGCTGATCATAAACCCCAAGACACGACCTTCCTGTTCGGCCACAAAACTGGCAACGCCCGGGCTGTCAGATTGTTCTTCAATAACCTGCCTAAAAGAATCCTGAATCGGCTTCTTTGTGATCGCCGCCTGAATCTTTGCGATACTATCGGCATCTTCTTTTTTCAATTTTCTAATCGTGACGTTTTCCACAGAAGGATTCCTTTTGATCCCCAGGTTGGCCCTAGTCTATTCTTATTATCTTCACGTTGTGATCGACCCAATCAGGCGGCAGATAGACCCGACCGCTGTTGCCGCTGAGTTTGACCTGTTTCTCGATCATCTCTTCGCCCCAGACTTCGAATTTAACCTTATTTGTCGGAGGCTCAACGGATGTGTGGTGATTCTCTTTTGTTTGTTTTTTATTTGCCACTGAGGTACACCTTTTTAAAAAAAGGAACCAAAAAGAAATAAAAACTGCCTATTTCTCTGATTTTCCGAGAGATAGATAGAAAATCATGATCTTTTCCATTCTTCAATTTAACTACATTTTAGCTACAAAGTAACCATATAGAAAAGCCAAAAAAGGTGTCAAGGAAAAAATCCATTGATATCTATCGCTTAAAGCATTCCCTTTTTCTTTAGCTCTTGAATGAGACTGGCACCTTTTGAGAGGCTGTTGAAGATAACGGCAGAGGTGATAGTGGCGGACGTGACGGCATCCGTTTTGGGATTAAAGGGCCAGGGTTTCAGCAGGCTCCGCCCCATAACACGGGCCCTCATTTTGGCGAGATCCTCTTCATCCCAGTCGTCATTGCCGTATTTTGTCAATTGGAGTGGTTCAAAATCCAGGACCTCCCCGCTCGCATCGAACACATATATAAAATGTATGTCATGACAGACATCACAGGTCGGCGGTCGGCTAACCACTTCTGCAAAAAGCTTCCGCGTTTCACCCTCATGCGTAACGCGGCCGGAATAGAATTGTTTGGCGCCCTCAATGCCAAGTTGTTTGAATTGTGACAATTCACCTCCTACCGCCTTAAAGGCGGCCATGACTTTCACTCGTATTTCGTCATCGGCCAAGACGGGTTCCACTGAAACGGCCCGCCTTTCCAGATCTCTTCCCTTTGCACTGATAGCCAACCTGTCCAAGGTCATCAATGCCCCCAAATCAGCCAACAACTTGTCTATCTCCGATTGCTTTCCGAGATGGGTGCCGGCAACGACCCCTGCTTGTCCCTCTTCGCTTTGCCGCACATAGATCGAAAATGGCGTGCGACTGCCACCTATGGCCTCATGCATCATAAAATCGATATCCTGTACAATGGGGAATCTTATCTTTAACCTCTCCTTGAACTTTTGGATCTCCATGTCTCCGTTCCCGGCGGCGATCCCGAGCAATTTGATCCGTCCCTTTAGGTTCGGATCTTTCTCAATGAGATCGAAGAGTTTGTTGTAATGGGGCGCCTGTCTTTGGCAGGTCGGGCAGTAGACGCTCAGAATCTCCACCAACACCAGATCGGCCTTGACTTTGCTGAGCACAAAAGTTGTCTTATCAGTGAGACCCAAATATTGGCGTTCGTCGGGCGATTTTGGCGTGGGCATGGAGGTCTCAGGGAAAGTATCCCCTAACGTGATGAGAGGGATTTCCTTAGAAAAAGACGCTACGATAAAACTGTGCTGAAACAAACAAAAGATGATAAGAAACACCAAAATGAAACGGCCGTTTCTTTGCATTAGGACCTCCCTTGGAGACCTTTGCAAAACGCCCCCTTTTGTCCAATCTCTTCTTCAGACTCGGATTTCAATCCTCAAAATACTACAAGTATTCCTGTGGTTAAAATCCTCGCCTTCCTTGACCTTGACCAAAATTGAACGTTTTGCAAAGGTCTCCATTCGCTCAAGGTTTCACTTTATATAACCCATCTGCTATGTTACTTTCATTGCATACTATTTTCCAAGGCAATTGTACATCCCACGGGTATACTGATGAAGGATTGAAAACATGGACGGAGTAGACTCAAAATACCTATCCCCTACAGCTATTCTTGATAGCGACCACGAAGACGTCATTCAGTATGCCTCGAAAGTTCTGCATGATTGTGATGATGATCCTATCCAAAAGGCGGTAAAACTTTACTATGCCGTGCGCGATGGCATCTGGTACGACCCTTACGTACCCTTTCACGATCCAGAATGGTACAAGGCAAGCAATGTACTAAAACTAGGCAGGGGCTACTGTGTTTACAAAGCCGGACTGCTCTGTGCTCTGGGGCGAAGTGTCGGCATCCCTTCAAGGATCGGTTTTGCAAACGTCCGCAATCACCTTGCCACAAGACAACTCATTGAGTATCTCGGCACCGATCTTTTCGTCTACCACGGTTTTACTGAATTCTTTCTCGATGGGAAGTGGGTTCAGGCAACCCCGGCCTTTAACAAAGAACTCTGTGAAAGACACCATGTCGTTCCCCTCGATTTTAACGGGCATGAAAACTCCATCTTCCAAGCCTATAACCTGGAGAAAAAGCAGTTCATGGAATACGTGACTTATCATGGATCTTTCGCTGACATTCCTCTGGACCGCATTTTCAGGGCGTGGGAAGAGATCTATGGAAAAGATCGAGTCGGGAAATGGGTTCAGGAATTTGAGAAACACGGGGCTGATGCCCGGCGAAATTTCTACAAAGAGGAAGTCCTATAAGGAATTACACACTACCGCTCAAGATGCCCGAATCCGTCGGCCCTCTAAAAGGAAGCCTGCGAATATCCTGAACACCTGCCCCGGACATCATCCCTTTCACTTCCACCTCTGAATAGGACTTCCCGTTTTCTGTATTTACCAACATATTTAATGAAAAGAGGGCCGGAAATAGGGGCGCATCCATGGTCTCGGTTAAAAGGAAATCATGAATCAGGATAAGGCCTCCGGGATTCAGGGCTGACACCGCCTTTTTAATGACTCCTTCACATTCTTCCGGTCCCAGGCTGTGCAGGATATGAGACAGCCATGCCACATCATAGGATCCCGGCACATCATCCTTCGTATAATCGCCCCCTATGAAATCGATCATCGATCTCTTTCCGAACCTTTCGATGGTCTTAAGGGCAAAGGGTTTGGTTGTCGGGAGATCGTAGACGGTGGCCTTGAGCTTCGGGTTTTCCATACAAAAGTGAATGGCGTAGGTTCCCGGACCGCCGCCGAGGTCCAGCAAGTGTTCCCTATTACTGAGATCAAGCTCTTTGGCCAACCCAGGGGCGATCGCCATAGCGCCATTGAACATGCCCATGAGGAAACTCTCTCGTTCCTGTTCATTGGGCGGCGCCTCCCGAACAGTCTTTCCGCATTTGACCGCCTTGTCCAGTTTTTGCCACGGCAACACCAGATTGGCGTGATGCTTGATCATATAGCCCACGTATTGCCGGGAATTCTTGACAAGGAAAGACATGCTCCATGGCGTGTTTGAATATTTCTCTTTCTCTTTTGAAAGCAATCCCATGGCTGAAAGGGCATTGAGAAATGCGCTTACTCCCCTCGCCTCCCCTGCCAGTTTATTTGCAACTTCCTCCGAAGTCAGGGATCCATCTCCAATGAGCGTGAAGATCTCGAGTTTAACTCCCGCATGGATAGCAAAAGCCTCCCAATACCCACCGGATTTTCCCAATAACTTGCCCACCGTCCATTCTTCTTGGTTCATAGATTTCTGAGCCTCCTTTCCATTTCTCAATGTATTACGATAAAAGGAACTTGCGCTTGTTTTATATTAACCACGAAGCTCACAAATAACTCCAAGTAAACAAAATATATCACCCAAAGCGGCCTTTTAAAGAAATCATTTTGATAAATTTTGATTAATTCGAAAGCCGAAGACAATTTTGAAGGATACCAGGTTGATGTCCCCCCCTACCCTGCTTATATTCGTTAAAAAAGAGGCATTGCTAGAGAGTTCCCGATGATGAAAACTTCCGCCCTAATTCCCCTTACCGTCGCCCTGGGCCTGATGTTATCCCCGAAATCATTGGCTCTGTTCGGAAATGGCGTGGGACGAATTGGCCTTTTATTTTTAGCGGCCATTCTTTTGGTCGTGATTGTTCAACGATTTACGGCCCTTCGATATAGAGAAATCATGGAGCGTTTTCCCGGACCGGGCAGTGAATTGCAATTCCTGGAAAAATCCTTTGGTAGCATGCCCGCACTCTTGCTTCCAATCTGTTCAAGGGTCGTTTTTACAATTTGCGGTTCTACGGTGCTCGTCGTTACGGCCGGCTTTGTCTTCAACGAAGTATTCGTCTACTGGTTTCCTAATTTTGCGTTTGCATTTGCACTCCTGGTTTTTTTATTTGCAATCAATGTGTTTGGTGAAAGACTTGCCGGGCGGTTCCAGGTGTTTTTTGTTCTTTTGACCTTTTCCGGGCTGATTTTCCTTACCATTGCCGGCCTATTGAAGACAGGCCATGCGCCGCAAATCATGAATCCTTCAGGTTTTGCTTCCTTGGCCCAAACGCTCTTCCTCGGCCTCTTGATTATCCTTGGATTTGATCTTGCGGCGTTTTCGCTGGAAGAACATTATCCAAATCCAGCAAATCTTGGGAAATCAATGGTTGCGGCCATTTTGCTTGCCGCCATAATACTGGCTCTATGGGGCCTGGTTTCTTTGATGCACGTCCAACCCGAAACGCTGGCAACCAGTACAATCCCTTATACCTTGGCGGCAAAAAAGATACTTGGCCAACCAGGCAGAATCATTGCGGGACTAATTATTATCGGCGGCGTGTGTTGTGCAGTTAATGCCCTCTTCATGGCCGTGCCGAAGGCAATACTGACAACCGCTTTTCAAGTACTAAACCCGAAGGTGCCTGGAAATGTGAACAGAAAACACCAGGCCATGGTACTTCTGTCCATGGCCGGCGGCATCGCGGCCATGATGGTCTCTGGAATGGCGGGGAACCCGGATCTTGAAGTCTATATCAAGGGGGCACTATTGATTTGGCTATTACACTATGCCTCAATCCATTTGGCTGCAATCACTACAATATGGCGGACAACTCATGAAAATGAAAAAGATCCAGATAAAGGCCGGATGGCCTCAAGCCTATTCAGTTTGGTTTTTCTTACGTCGGGTTTTGTCGCTCTACTCTGGACAGAGGAAGAAAGCCTTTTGCTGTTGAAATTCATGCTCGCCGTTGTCGTAATAACTCTGATACTGGGCCGCTTGTGGCTGATGTTCAGGGCAGGAAAATTGGCCAAAGACCCGGACAAAAAGACGAGGTGAATATTATGATGTAAGTTGCGGCTCACTATGCCGTCTAAACACAAAAAGTATTTCGGTAAGCGAGCATAGGGAGAAAATAATGAATACATCAAGACCATTAAAATTCAGCCTTTTGGCTCTGATTGTTGCTGCAATAATGGCACTCCTCGCTTTTGAAGCGGTATATGCCAAGGATATTCCCAGGATGACCAAAGAAGAACTCAAGGGTATTCTTGGCAATCCTGATTTGCGTATTTTAGATGTTCGTCTTGGAACGGATTGGACATCCAGTGAATTTAAGATCAAAAACGCTGTTAGGGTAAACGCTAGAAAAATCGATTCCTGGTCTATGAAATATGAAAAGGACCAGATCATTGTCCTCTACTGCGCCTGACATAGCGAGGCGACCAGTGCCAGTGTGGCACGAAAACTAAGAAAAAAGGGATTTACAAAGGTCTTTGCCCTCAAGGGGGGTTGGCATGAATGGTTTAGGGGAAAATACCCGGTCGAAGAAAGGTAGCAATTTGGCCTTTTTCTTTGATATAAGCCCATTTGATAAAGGCCCAGCGATTCAACTGTAAAGATCCCATTAGTTGTCTAGGGACCAAGGAGTAAAAAAGGAATGATATAGGGCGCAAGGTGCAAGGCACAAGGAAGCTTAACTTACCTTAAACCTTATACCCTGGGCCTTATGCCTTTTTTCATACCTCTAATATTTTTTCTATGACTTTGTTTGATATAATGAAGAATGCCATTGACATTTTATAAATATCACGCCCTGGGCAATGATTACATCGTCATCGACCCGACCGAATATGGGATGACCCCAATCCCCTCCCAAGTCGTGGCTATATGCCATCGAAACTATGGTATTGGTTCCGATGGTATACTTTTCGGCCCTACCAGAACTTCCGAAGCCGATTTCGCGCTCCGCATTTTCAACCCGGACGGCAGTGAGGCAGAAAAGAGCGGGAACGGTCTTCGTATATTTTCGCGTTTTTTATGGGACCAAGGCGTGGTTAAAAGCGAACCCTTTTCTGTAATGACACCGGGGGGCAAGGTGGTATGTAAGGTCTCGGATGAGGGTAGAAACGTCGATGTTGATATGGGAAAGGTCAGTTTTGACAGCACCAAAATTCCCCTGGAGGGGCCTCCCCGGGAAGTCATCAACGAACCCATCCAAATAAATCATCATGAACTGCGATTTTGTGCGGCAACTGTGGGGAACCCCCATTGTGTCATCTTGAGGGATGCTGTCTCTGCCGAGGAAGCAAAAAAATGGGGTCCTTTTATTGAGACGGATCCCCGCTTTCCAAATCGTACCAATGTCCAGTTCATGAAGATCATGGATCGCAATAATATTCAGATAGAAATATGGGAGAGAGGCGCGGGCTATACCCTGGCTTCAGGAAGCAGCAGCAGTGCTGCCGCTGCAGTTGCCCACAGGTTGGATTTATGCGATCATGAAATCACGGTCCATATGCCGGGCGGCAATCTGGAAATCACCATTTCCGATGACTACTCCATCACCATGAAGGGACCTGTGACAAAGGTAGCGGAAGGATTCATTTCGGAAGAGATCTATGAAATGGGTGATTTGAGCAGCGACGTAACAGCGCTTTGAAAGCTTGTTCTGATGGGCGGGGGCTCGGGCCTTCGCCGCGACGAAGCGGCTACGGCCGCGCAGGCGGGGATTAAAACAAATAGGCACAAGGTGCAAGGTTTAAGGCTTAAGGAAGAGACGCTTCTCCCTAAACCTTGAACCTTAAACCCTATGCCTTTCTTTAACTGGAAGGAGAATAACGATGAAGACAGGTTTGATCTTGGTGGACATTCAGAACGACTATTTCTCGGGAGGAAAGGTACCCTTGGAGGGGATCGATGAGGCAGCTCAAAATGCCAAGGAATTGCTGGCGTTCTTCCGGAACAAAAAACTCTCGACCTACCATATTCAACACCTCTCCCTCAGCAAAGAGGTGCCCTTCTTTGTTCCGGACACGACCGGTGTGGACATCCACGAAAGCATCAAACCGGCCCCCGAGGACAAAATAATCCAAAAGCACTTTCCCAACAGTTTTCGTGAAACAGAGCTATTGGAGGCACTGCGCGCCGACGGGATTGAGGAAGTGGTCATATGCGGGGCCATGAGTCATATGTGCATCGATGCCACCACCAGGGCAGCTGCGGATCTTGGTTTTAAGTGCCAGGTGATTCATGATGCCTGCGCTACAAGGGATCTCGTTTTCGGAGATACAACCGTCCCTGCTTCCCAGGTTCATGCTTCCTTTATGGCCGCTCTGGGGTCCGCCTATGCAAAGGTTTCACCCCTCAAAAAATTCTTAGCTAAATTCGATCAAGACAATGACTAGTTCTTTATCTCGAAAGTCCTGTCAATGTTTGTTGGCAATATTTTCAATTTTCGAGGGGATACATTAATCTAACAAAATTCCAATATTCAAATTCCAATTTCCAAGCAATGTCCAAATCCCAATTTTAAAAATTCAAAACAAAACTACTCAGAGTTTGTGTCATTGGTATTTTGGATTTGGGATTTATTTGGAATTTGATGCTTGGATTTTGGGATTTTCGCGTCTCTGGGAACTGGGTCAATTATCGAGTATCTATCAAATATGTTTTATAGCCGCTCTTCGGTTACAAGGCTTATGAGACGCGATACCTGCGCGGTATTTCCCAGCTATACACATCGCCGCCATGGTTCCCGCTGCTTCGATCAATTCGGGCAATGAAATGGTATCATTAAAGGCACCGAGGTGAGGACCGCTATTTATGGTGATATCCCGAGCGCCCCTTTGGCGTCTTTTGGATTCTTCTTCGGAATATCCCCATCTTTTAAGAAAGTCGCGAAATTTATCTTCGCCCATTTCATTCTGATCAATAACCCTCAGGATCTCCTCCATATGCCGATCCACACCCATTTCTTCGATCATCCGAGAACAGAGCTTTTCTACATCCAGGGGAGCAGTCCCTTCATATTCTGAACCCACGAATCCTTCGTAGTAATTTTCAAAAATTCCGTGCAGAATCCTTTTTAAGATTTGTTCATCAAATAGATCCCGCGCGTCTACAGGTTCGCCATCCTTGTCTAATCCGACTCTCCCCCTATCCCTGTTTCTGAAATAGCTGCCGGCTAACAACATTAAGCTCAAGAAGTGATTTCCAATGTATCGGTAGATTCCTTGATTCATCCCCCGAATACTTTCAAAATGTTCGAAATCCCTTATGCCGGTCAAACCGAGATTCGGATAATCACAGGAATCCAGCCACCGGTCGAGCCTCCCTGCGCGAAACCATTCATAAAGACCCTGATCGTTTCTCCTGCTTCGCTGAATTCGATTATGAAACAAGGGTAAAGGGGCGGCATGGACCATGCCCTCGGATGCCAGTTTTCCTAAAAGCCAAGCATTCCTTATTATGACCTCCTCGAATTCTCCGTTGGCAGCCTTTCCTACAAACCGGGAATCGTTAGGATAGGTAAAATAATCTTTATCCGCTACGTAGCCGATAGCAAGGACTTCGCTATGAAGTTTAATGTTCTTGGAGATGGGCGTTGGCATATTGGAGAGTTTAAATAATTGGGCGCCATCAACTTCGATGGGAACGGGGATATCGAATCTCATGGGAAATGAATAGGCCCCGTTGCGGAGATATTCCATCCACTGTATTTCTTTTAGCAGGCCCTGAGGGCTATCCTTTGTTCTCGCCAATTTCAAGACCGCGACTCCTTTACCATCATCGGTCTTGATGACCAGGTTTCTGCCCTTAAAGACAGGCGTGTCGGAAATCTTTGCCCCGGCGGTCCCTAGTATGCTTTTCCAATCCAAGCTGGGCACATTAGATATGTATTTTTGGCTTAGTTTTGGACCGTTAACGGCGCAAGGTAGTCCGCCCAGGGCCTCTGTTGAAGCCCTGTGGGCCAGGCCGGAGATAGAGGCCAACACACGCTTGAAGGCGGCAAAGGCCTCTTCCCCAAATGTCTCGCTGGGACCGTGGATCATGATGGCGGTCAGGGCTTCCGCAGCCTGTTTGAACAGGAGAAATCCTCGTCGCTCACGCCCGTAATTTTCGTTCTTGAGAACCCCCATTAAGGCACTGATCGTTTCGGCATTAATCAGTTCAGGATTTTGCCTTGAAATGGAATCCAGGTACTGCGCGGCAAAGAATTTTTTGGTGAAACCACCCTCACTGCGATTAATTTCATTGGCAGAATCAACCAACAAATTCTTATTCCATTTCAGCCGTTCGCTGTTCACTGTTCCGAAAACCTTTCCTCTAACAATTCAAGCGGCCCTTGGGCGTTGCCATAAATCACCTTACACAATTTGAGACCCTGAGCTCAAGATCAACCTTTTATTCGAAAACGCCATGTTGATATGAAGGTCAAGGTGATTAATTTTGGATAAAGGAATCATGTGTCAAAATGAGTTGCTAGAGGAGGTTTAAAAATGGTGGATGTCATCCGTGTTTCACCTCAGGAGGTGATGGAAAGGGTAACATCAGGTTCGGCATTGTTTGTGTGTGCCTATGATGACGATGAGAAGTTTAGGAATAATCACCTTGAAGGAGCGATCTCCCTTGGCGAATTCAAGACAAAGCTCCCTTCGTTATCCAAAGATCAAGAAATTTATTTCTATTGCGCCTGACCCGAAGAGGCAACGTCTGCCAGTGTGGCAGAAAAATACATCGAAGAAGGGTATTCTAATGCAAAGGCCCTCGGAGGTGGCGTTGAAGCCTGGAAAGGTGCGGGATTTCTTATGGCTGCCTGATATTCAGTTTTGGAGGCTGCCTTTCGCTTCGTAGTTTCACGCTGCGCAAACGCATGCGTTGCGCGTGGCGAAGACTCCAAATTGTGAAAAATGGCCATTTTTGGATGAGCACTATCTAAGGTGACAAGCGTTGTTCAATAAACTTTTAGATGCAATTGAAGCCTCGGATGTCAAAGGGGCATCCCGCTTGTTTGATGATGAAATCAAGAAAGGCGCCAAGCCCTGGGATATTCATGTATCTATTTATCCTGTAGTCCAACGCGTCCTTAACCCGCCCTTTATTAATCCTCACCTGCCCAAAGTGTACGGCATCTGCCGTGAGTTTCTTCCCTATCTGAACGAAAGCGACCTGCATGCCCTGGTGCGACTTGAAATTATGGAATACGCGCGAAGGCCTAAATTTGACAAGGTTTTTAAATCCAATATTCCCACCCATGCCGTGAGCTTTAAAGACATCGAGTCCGCGATCCATGCGCAAGACCAGGAAAAGACAGCACATATGCTAACTGCCTTTCATGAACAAAAAGGTCCAGAAGAGTTCGCTCGCCGCCTCCTAATCCTCGGAAGCGGGTATCTCGATCAATCCCTTGGCCATTCGGTTTCTTGCACAGCCTTTATTTTGCTTGAAATGATGAGTCGCTCGGTCCCTGATCCCTGGCCTGCCCTATCGACCCTGGCCGACTACTTCTGTAAAGGCCGTTTCGATTCCACACCCGGCCTTCAAAACCAAACATCAACTGCTTCTAAATACGATTCGGATAAGGAATTACTGCGTGCAACCAGCGGCAGGGGCATCGTCAACCTTCACCACACCTTAACGCTTTATGCCATAGAAAGGGCGCGAAGATTCTTTAGCCAAAAAGAATACAATCATATGATCGGCATGTGGATCGCCTTTATGGGAGTCAAATCTATTGAGAAAAAAACATTGGATTCCGATACTAAATCCCCAGGGATCGATTATGACCACTTTTTCGAAACCTTTTCAAAAGGGGATGTCGGGTCTGTGGTGGATTCTATTCTTGGCATAACGGATTCTCCCAAAGGTCGAATACAAGTGGGACGCTACCTCATCCTGGGTATATGTGACCAATACCAGGGAGACTATGATCCGCATTTTCTGACCGGGCTTGGGTCCGCCTTGTGGATTATCGAAGAATATTGGCAAAAACCAATCATTGTTCAAAATGCCCTCCTCCAATACCTGAATTACTTCTTTGGCGGCATAAGAACCTAGCCAAAAATATTTGAAATTTGTTTCAACTTTGAATCAACGTTGATCATTA
>CAYWMP010000161.1:0-13433 GCA_964459445.1 uncultured Desulfobacteraceae bacterium | reverse complement strand
TTAAATGCAAAATGTGTGGAGACTGCTGCTACGGAGAAGGCGGTATCTTTCTTTCTGAAAGAGAAGTGAAGAGAATTGCACGGTTTCTCGGGCTTTCAAAAGAGGATTTTACCGGGGTTTATTGTATTCAGAAGGATGACCAATTTGCCATAAAATCCCATGCAAATAAATATTGCATCTTTTACAAAGAAGAAAAACAGTGCCTTATCCATCCGGTCAAACCACAAATATGCACCCGGTGGCCCTTTTATCCCTCCCTTCTAAATGATGAAGATACCTGGAAAGCGGCGCAGGATGCCTGCCCTGGGATTAACCCTAAAAGCTCTTTTGAAGATTTCCTAAGGGAATCAGAGGCTGTAACTAACCACCGTCAATAATACTGGCCACGAACTCTTACCGGCAAGCTATAGGGAAAAGCCTTTTGTCCCTTCTGTCTGATATGTATCTGTGGCAAATTAGGAATTTAAATGATCGTCCTCAAACGATTGATCGATATCATCTATCCGCCCAGGTGTCAGATATGCCAAGCCTTTCTGAACAGCAACGATCCCTTTTGCCCAACCTGTTTTGAAGGGTTCACCAAAATCGCTTCTCCAAAATGTCTTATCTGTGGAAGGCCCTTTCAATCGGAGAGTGAAGAGGATCATGCATGTGAGGGTTGCCTGAGGAAAAGGCCTGTTTTTGATAGAGCCGGTGCGCCGTACCTTTACCATGGAAGCGCCATGACGGCTGTCCACCAATTTAAATACGCCAAAAAGGACCACATGGCCAAACCACTCGGAAAACTGCTTGCAGATTATGCAGTACTCAGACTCAGGGGGCTGGGCGAATGTTTGATGGTGCCCGTACCTCTCCATCCGAAAAAACTCAGAGAAAGAGGGTTTAATCAGAGTCTGCTCCTGGCGAAGCATGTGTCCAAATTGCTCTCATTGGAACTGGACATTTTCTCTTTGAGGAGGATAAGATACACCCGCCCTCAAACGGGTCTGAAAAGCGATCAGCGACGGAAGAATGTGAGCAAGGCCTTTGAGGTTTTAGACCGGAAAGCAATCGATGGCAAAAGGATTGTCCTTGTGGACGATGTGGCGACGACCGGGAATACCCTGAACGAATGCTCCCGCGTCCTCAAAAGATCAGGCGCTAAAAATGTTTTTTGTATTGTCTTTGCAAGGACCATGATCACTTGAAACATTCTTAGCGTCAAAGTGCTCTAGTATCCTAGATGACCGAAGAGATGGAAACGTACAGAAAAAAAATCAAATCCCTTCAAGACCTTAAAAATGAAATCGACCGGCATAGGGCCCGCGGCAAAAAGATTGTCTTTACAAACGGCTGCTTTGATATCCTCCATCCGGGTCATATGCGTTATCTCTTTGCCGCAAGGGAATTGGGAGACTATTTAATCGTAGCAGTTAACAGCGACTCATCGGTGAAACAAATAAAAGGAGATGCCAGACCTATCACCCTTCAAGAGGAACGGGCTGAGTTGGTGGCCGCTCTGGGGTGTGTTGACGGCGTCACCATCTTTGATGAAGATAATCCCCTGAGGGTTATTGAGTATCTCCTGCCCGACATCCTGGTCAAGGGCACGGACTGGCCCGAAGATAGAATAATTGGCGCCGATGCTGTCAAGAAGGCGGGAGGCGTTGTCAAGAGAATTTCTTTTGTAAAGGGTTATTCAACTACGGACGTTATCGCAAAAATCCAGAAATTGGACACCTGAAATCAATCCCCCACCCTTAACTGAATCAAAGATCCGACCAAATAGATTTATATTATTACGCACTTAACCCAACTTTATTAATCCAGGTATCGTGCATTTCCCTTTCCCTCCGCGTACTTCACCTCAATTTCGTTTCTCTATTTGAAATTTTTCCATTTATTTAGGCACATTTCCTGCATTCCATGTGATTTCAAGAACTTCACTTTTCGGTACCCAATAGGAACCATTTTTCATGGCCAAGATGCGGATAGAAGGCAAGGAAATCAGGGACGCGGATGTCTTTGAAACGGTCTTTGAATACTTCCCTGACATCATTCATTCTGTGGATAAAGACGGCAACATTGTCTTTACTAACCGGAGGGCAAGCAGCCTTCTTGGCTATACAAGAGAAGAACTCCTTTCCATGAATATACGGCAAATATATGCCGATGAAATACTCGATGAAGTTGAAAAAGGATTTAACCAACTCAAAAAGACGGGCGAAAAATCCAGTGTAGAAAGCATCCTAAAGGACAAAGAAGGAAACCGGATTCCGGTCGAAATTCGATCCTTTAGTATTTACGATGATAACGGCAATTTCCTGCGAACATTTTCCATCATCAGGGACATACATGAGATTAAGGAACTGCAGGAAAGCCTTATTCATGCGGGGCGACTTGCTGCAATAGGTGAAATGGCAGCGGGTATTGTTCATGATATTAAAAGCCCCCTTCAGGTCCTTTTCATGGCCAAAGATGTTGCCATGATGTCCCTCATTAAAATGCAGGGTCCGAAAACGGCAACAATCCAACAGGTTGAGAAATCCATAAAAGACATGAACAAGGCCCTGGAAATGATCAAGAAAGTTTCGGATCAGCTGACCAACTTTTCAAGGGGTGCCGTGGAAAACTTCGAGAAAGTAGACCTCTGTTCCATTATTAACGATTCCCTGTTTATGACACAAAATAAAATTAAAACCTGTAGAGTGAAAACAGAAAGCGATGTTGAGAAAGGACGTTGCTATACCCTTGGAGCGCCGAATCAGCTTCAGCAGGTATTCGTCAACCTTATCACCAATGCCTGCGATGCCGTGGCGGCAAAAAATGGAGGACATCTGAGCATCTCTGTCTCCCCCATTAAGCGAAACGGGCAATACGACTGGAAATGTGATGTGACGGATGATGGGATGGGTATCCCGCCGGGTGTAATTGAAAGTGTATTCCATTCCTTTTTCACGACCAAAGACAAGGGCAAAGGCACCGGGTTGGGACTCTCCATCAGCCGGGGAATTATCAGTAATCACGAGGGGGACATCCTGGTTCGTTCAACTCAAGGAAAAGGCACAACCTTCTCCGTTATCCTGCCCAGCGCTCAGTCTTAATTAGAAATTCCAATTTCCAATCACCAAATTCCAATAACCAATGTCCAAAACTTGTTTGCCATCTTCGATGCTTGCAATTGGTTTCGTGAAAAACCGAACAGATTTAGCGAAATGTTCTTTCTTCGAGATCACATACGTGTTTGGAATTTGGAATTTCGGTCATTGCGAATTGTTGTTTGGAATTTGTTATTTGGGATTTTATTCCTCCGACAATAGGTCTAGGCAACTATTTACACCCACCCGCTATGTCAAGTGTGTGCCAAGCTCATCCCATTTGCAGAGGTATCGTATCCGTTTTTTATAGTGTTAAATAACTCAACTTTCCCTCTCATATTGATTGCACCTTGACACATGAATCTCCTTTCCATATGCTTCCACATTTATATCTAATCCGAATCCCGTCCAATAAACAATGCCGAGTGACATCAACATTCAAATTGATCGCCGCCGCCGGCGCGCTCTTGATCAGATTGCCAAAGTCATCAATAGGGGCAACCACCCTATTCTCAGTCTCTTTGAAGTGTCATCCCTGTCCGGACTAACCTATCGGGTGCAGATCCGCTCACTTTCGGATTTGCAGAATACGTGTACCTGTCCGGACTACAGAACTAATCTGATCGGGACCTGTAAGCACATCGAAGGCGTGCTCCTCCACCTCAAGAAGAAGCACGGCCGCCGTTTGGAAAAGATTGCGCAAAAACGTCCCAGGGGCACACAAGTCTATCTCCATTACGGTGCGGACATAACCGTTCGCGTGAATCTTCCCTTGCCCAAACAGGGGACTGTTCGGGAACTGCTGACGAACTATTTTGACCCAACCGGTGTCATGATCGGTTCCGCCCTCAAATCCCTGCCGACCCTGTTTTCTGCCCTCGATGGACTGCCGCCGCGAACCCGGGGCCTCGTCCGGGTCGATGAGGCTGTCCGGGAATACATCGATTTGTTGAGAGATCAGGAGGCGGTTTCACAGCAAAAGACCTGGTTTGTCGAGCAAATGGAAAAGGGCAACCGTTCTCTTGATGTGATTTCGACCAGGCTCTACCCTTATCAGGAGGAAGGCGCCATGCACCTGACCTTTGGGCGTCGCGCCATGCTGGCCGACGACATGGGTCTTGGCAAGACGGTCCAGGCCATTGTGGCCTCGACACTGCTTAAGGAGCTGCGAGACATCCGTAGGGTGCTCGTCATATGCCCGGCCTCGTTAAAACACCAGTGGAGCAGAGAGATCCGCCGTTTCAGTTCCCTGCCGGTGAGGGTCATAGAGGGCAACCTTATCAATCGTAGGCAGCTCTACCGGAAATCCTCATTCTTTGTGGTGATCAATTATGAAATCGTGTTGCGCGACCTGAAAGAAATCGAACAACTCCGCCCTGATTTGATCATTCTCGATGAGGCCCAAAGGATCAAGAACTGGCGAACCAAAACCGCAACGGCGGTCAAACAACTTCGCAGCCGATACGCCTTTGTGCTCACCGGCACGCCCCTTGAGAACCGCATTGACGAGCTCTACAGCATTTTCCAATTCATCGATCCCCGCATCCTCGGTCCATTGTGGCATTTCAACGACCGGTTCTTCCAGCTTGAGAGACGGCGCAGCGGCACCTACAAGGTGCTGGGCTATAAGAACCTCGATGAACTGCGAGCCACCGTCGCCCCATATACCCTGCGGCGAATCCGTGAGGACGTATTGCGGGACCTTCCTGAACGGGTGGATAATGATTTTTTTGTCGAAATGACCCCGCCTCAAACAAGAGCCTACGACGAATACAAGGAGATCGTGGCGCGCCTTGCGGCCAAAGCCAGGAAGCGCCCCCTTACCCCCAAGGAGAGTCAGATTCTGTTGAACTGCCTGGTAAAAATGCGGATCATCTGTAATGCCCTTGCGCTCCATGACAAAGAGATCCCTCCCAAGGATCACGAAAAAACGGCGCCCAAAATGCGCGAACTGCATCAGATCCTCTCCGAACAGGTCGCCGACAATGGGACCAAGGCCATTGTCTTTAGTCAATGGGCAGGCATGCTGGGACTTATCGAGCCTGTGATTCAGCGTCTGGACCTCGGATATGTCAAACTCACGGGCGATGTGCCTTCGCCCAAGAGAGGAGAACTCATACAACGCTTTTTTGAGGAGCCCGATTGCAGCGTCTTCCTTTCCACGGACGCGGGAGGCCTGGGTCTCAATCTCCAGGCTGCCAGCCTTGTGATTAATCTTGATCTCCCCTGGAATCCGGCCGTACTTGAGCAACGAATTGCCCGGGCCTATCGGCACGGGCAGAAAAAATCCGTCCAGGTCATCAATCTTGTGGCCCAAGGCACCATAGAGGAACGCATGCTCGATACCCTTGCCAGCAAGAGGAATGTCTTTGCCGGTGTTTTCGGAAAAGGGGACGTCCCCAAAACCATAAGTTTCCGGGATTCCGGCCAGGCCCTCTTGAAGCAGCTTGATGAAATGTTGGGTGTGCCCCCCAAAGTCGAGATTGCCCTGGAGCCAACCGGTCCCGAGGAGACGGCGGCGCCACCCATGCCGACCCTCAGAGGCTTCACCGACCTGCTCCTGACCCGCCTCCGGGACCGTCTCCTCCTGGTCCGCAGGGCGCCAATTGGAGAGGGGATCTTGGTGGTCGTTCACGGGACGCCTGCGCAGCACCGCCCGGTCATCGAAACAGCCCTCACCGAGTATTTTACTCAAGAAATCCCTGAACTTCACTTGATGGAAGAGGAAGGATACCGAGCCCTAACGGCCCTCCTCCCTGCCGGTCATGGCGTTGATGAGGAGATCTATCGGGCGCCTGCCCTGCCTTCGGCCATGGGACGGGATGGTCGAGCGCTTCCGGAAAGGCGAAGAAAGAAGGCTCGCGAAGGATTTGAAATGGCGGGCAAGCGCCTGTCTTTGGCGCAACTGGTGATAGTGGGTGGTTTTCCCGAGGAATTCCTCCGCCCCATTCGTGAAGCCTTGGGATGGGGACTATCATCGCTCCTGACCCTTTACGATGAATTCGATCCGGCGCCTGCCCTTCCATCCCCTCGCCTGATCCAGTCCGAGCTCGTTGAAAAGGGACGCCTGCCTGAGGACCTGGCCATGCGTCTTGCTCGCGTTCGGGAACTGACCGAGCCGCTGTCCGACGATGAAGAGGCCCCGGCGCCGTCCAAGAAATCCGGACAAGCCATGATCTCATCCGTCAAATCCCTTATCGAACATGGACAGCAAAAGGAGTTGGAACTCGGACTGTAAAAGGCCCGTACCCTGGGCGCCCGTCTCTCTTTATATCCCCATTCACAACTGAAGTCCTTTCAAAAGCCCACCAGCATCATAAATCCGAGGCATTAAAAAAATTACAGTGACATATACGTGCTGAACGTTTTCTCTGTTTTCTTGTCCATCTTCTTTTCCTATTTCTGAATGCGTGTATCTTGCGTTTTATCGGCGGGAAAAGAGGTTGAAAAGGGAAGATTGAGATTGCACCGGTCACAATCTGAGAATCCGCAGGGCTCCACCTGGCAATCGCCCTTCAGGAGGGAATAGACTTTGACAGGTTTTTCTATGCCCTTGAGAGTCACCGATCCCCTTTCAAAAATGGGCCATAAACCCTCGATGAGCCTTTTGGTGTCCTCTCCGACAAGGATATCCTCACCTTCCGCATAGTCTGCTAGGCGTGCTGCAAGATTGGTCACCGGGCCGCTGGCCGTAAATGTCATACGGGTATCCAAGGTGCCTTTGAACTGGGTCATTCCCAAGAGGGCGACGCCCGAATTGATGCCCATATTCACGTTAATGGATCCGAATGTCTTGCTGAATCTTTGCTTGAGCGCGCTGTTTCTTTCATGAATCTCAAAAGCCGCCTTGGCCGCGTTCACAGCGTTCCTATGAGCATCGCCGTTTTTGAAGATGATCATGAGCCCATCGCCCGCGGTCTCATTAATTTCTCCGCCCGATCGGTGAATAGGATCCACAAAGCTGGAGAAGACCTCTTCGACCAAATCGTTTACCTCGGTTTCTGAGCGCTTTGCGCTGAGTCTGGTATACCCCTCCAGGTCCACGAACAACACCGTGACCTCTCTTTTCTCCTTTTCCTGATTGAGTATTTCAGGGCTGTTTTGAACGATGTGCCTTACCGACTGAGGTACAAAAGGCGAAAGATGGGCTAACATCTGACTGATTCGTATCTTTTCCTGGGTAACCTCCCAGTGCCTTCTGGCGCTTAAGATGACGTTGCTTGCCATTTCGGAGAGGTCCCTGATGAGGTAAAATTCCCTTTTTGTAAAGCGTACGCCGGGCTTTAAGACTGCGCTGATGACCGCAAGGATCTCATTGTCTACGAAGACCGGTATGGCCCCCTCTGGACCGGTTTCAATCACGGTTCCGTCGGGACGGACAATGGGCTCGGTCTTAGAGATAACAACCCCTTTCCTGCTGGCTAAGGCCTTTTGAACCGCTGCACGGCTCCTCTTGCAGGATAAGCAATTGACCGGCTTATCATACAGCGCACACTGAAGCGGCCGTGTGTATTTGCTTGCCTCGGGATCCATCAACAAAATGCAGATTTCCATAGCATTAGGGACCATGATTCTGGCCTCTTGTCTCATTTTCTCAAGGATGCCATTGACCTCCATGAAAGGCGCTATTTTCCTGGCCAGCCGCCGCTGTGCTTCAAAACGCTCTTTATAAAATTTCTTCATGAGCTTTTTAATCCCCTATGACTTTGTAATCAGGTCGCTCCCCGTCAAATCGCAAAAACACCCCACGCGCCAAACTTGAGTTCGGCTTTTCCTAAGAACATAATGCCGGTCTCGACCTTCGGCAACCTGGCTCAGGATTGTTTCATAACCTAACTCAAATATCAAACATCGATCACGCATTCATGATTCTCCGCGCTGATAACCGCCTGAAAACATCGTCTCTATCCATATGCATCCTCGCCCTTCTCATCTTGAACATCGCTCAACATAAACTCCCCAAAGGCGACCGCCCTGCTGCATTCAACTCCCCATCCCATTATCGTCCGAGGCAAATATTCGCTGTTTGTTGATTCATCGACTCGGCAAAAAATGCTGGAATATTCCCCTCTTTGCCTCTATAATCTCTCACAAATTCAGGAATGATTTTTTTGCGCCCATAGCTCAGCTGGATAGAGTGACGGACTACGAATCCGTAGGTCGGGTGTTCGAATCACCCTGGGCGCGCCACATTATGGAGGGGTTGGCTTTTGTAGGCCGACCCCTCTTTTATTTGAAGGTCATGTTTTTCCCGTTCCTTTATAGATTGCGGTCTTTGTTTGATGCGTTATAATTAATAATATATTGAATACACAGACGACCATCTTGGCCCTTGGAAAAAGGGTTGACTAGGTGACAAGTGGACATAGTATGAAAATCCACATTCATATCTTAATGCTTCTAGTGGCCTCACTTTTCTTCCTGGGATGCGGAGAGAAACCGGAAGATTCCTTCAAACCCCATATCGGCCTCTGGAAAGATCTGGATCTGGGCCGGACTGTAGCAACCGTGGCTTTTTTGAGGGGCGGCACAGGCGGCGTATGGTTCGGCTCTCAATTTTCAAAATTCGAATATACTATTGACTATTCTAAAGATCCCATTTGGCTTGATTTGGTGTATTCACGAGAAGGGAAGCCCTTTAGAGCAAGGCTGATAGCTGATTTCGATGACATCAATGTTTTTAAATGGCGTACTTATTTTGGAGAGAAGAGACCAAGCGATTTTCCAGGATTAAACGACAAGTACACGATTACTTTGACCAGAGCGACTCCCTGGACATGAGAAGCCTCACGCTCACACTTCCTTTAGCCTTGAACCTTGTGCTTTTTCCGGCCTATGATTAGGTTGTTTGATGTATGGATAAACCTTTGAAAACAACACCGCTTTAGTTAGGCCTCGTGAATGCTTTGGTAAGCAAGGAGTCGGGCTATGGCCGATAGAATAAGATCTCCTGTTGATCGGCGTTCAATGAACGACCGTCGAAAGGCATACAAAATTGGGTATTTTTTAAAGGGCGGTGTCGAGAGGAGAAACGTCAAAGACAGGAGATCCAAAGTCGACCGGAGAAACAGGCTTTCAGATCAAAAAACTGCTGTTTCTGCAACTGTATCCGAAGATCCCATTTACTCCCGGAATTCCTAGGCAGCCGGCAATATTTCACGATAGGTTGTATTCCATCGTTTCCATTTCTGTTGGCAACCGAAGAAATACCTAAAATTCCTAGGTATTTAATAGCAAAAAAACACTTGACAAAACTTGCCACAATGTGGTAGTCTTGTATTCAGCTTTACCTTCTTGTTAGACACCTGAGTTCATTCATCCCCTTTGCTCAGGGTCTTTTAACCTTAACCCCCCCTTGAGTCCCCCGCGATGTCTCAAGGGGGATTTTTTTTGCATGGATTAGGCCCCACGGTTTCTCTCCAGGACAGCGTGCCTACTCGATCGCTTTGGTTGTAAGGATCTCTAAATCCCCCCTAAATCGTTTTCTCTCCTCATATTTCAAGATATTTTCATCCGTGGCGTTTTGTGCCCGGACAACTACGGCCATATAGACTCGTTTTTTGTACTCCTCACCTGCGCGTCGCAATGCCCTGACCAAGGCCAATTCATCTTCGGATATAATCTCCCCGCCCTTGTCGCTATCCGAAAACCCGGTTTTGACGCCTTCCTTACCCTGCTGGATAGGGTTCTCCGGCTCATAGGTCGTCACCATAAAGGATTTGCCTTCGATCTCCATCGATCTTGTATCGCCCCATAGACCCTTTCCATCCGCGACCTCCACCCGGTCCTGCGCCCTATTTCCGATGTAAGGATCGCCTTCCCCGGTTAAAAGCCAATTGACGTTGACTCCAAACTGCTGATGGATTCGCTGGAGAATGTCACCTTTCGGGAGGTTATTCCTTGTTTCCCACACTTGAACTGTACTCTGGTCAGCCTTAATCTTTTGACCGAATTCTTTCTGTGTAAGATCGCCTCTTATGAATTTTATCCTATCGCCTATATCCATGTAATTATTTTATTGGCACCGCACCAATTCCCTCCTTTATAAATTAATGTTAAATTTCTATAGCTTATAGCAGTAAATCGGAAGGGCTTCCTTTTCACTCCCTGAATTAGATATTAATAATTTCATAATTATTAAATATTTCATTGACAAAACCAATAATCCAATATAGCATTTTCCATCGTAGACATCGGTCCGAAAAAAATCAATCCTTATTTTTAAGCCATCCAAGAAGGGGAAGGCAAAAACGATATTTCATGAATAGCCCGGGAAATAGAGAAATACAGCTCATTCAGGAATTAGATCAACTTCGATCTAACTTAGAAGAGGCGGAAAGGGAATATCAGGAAATGCGTGAAATCCTCTCCACTCTAGCCGGTGGAGTCGCTCACAGCTTCAATAACCTCCTCATGGGGATTCAAGGAAACGTATCATTGCTGCTGCTGGACATGGACACTACTGACCGCCGCCTCAACAAACTACTCAGTATTGAGAATCAGGTTAAAAGGGGCATGGAATTGACCGCCCGGTTGCTAAGCGTTCCCGGACCGCCGTCTAAAAAAATCAAATCCACGGATCCTAAAGAGGTGATCATGAGATGGTCAGAGTTGCTTCAACGGGAGAAGAATGGAGGAGGAATGGATCATGATACCCGAATGAGCACCGGCCGCGGACAAAAAGATCTGGAGGGCCATTTGACCGGACGCAAGACCATCCTTCTGGTGGATGATGATGAGGCGGTTCTTGAGGTCGAGCAGAAAATGCTTGAGACACTGGGATATCATGTTTTCACAACAAATCGAGGAGAGGAGGCCGTCAGGATCTACAAAAAGCAAAAGAATACCATCCGCCTTATTATCCTGGATTTGATCATGCCGGAGATGAGCGGCGTTGAAACCTTTGAGCAATTGAAAAAAATAAATCCCGTTGTGAAGGTCCTCATTTCAAGCGGATTCAGCGTCGAAGACCAGGCTGCCCAACTGCTGAACCGGGGCTGTGAGGGATTCCTCCAGAAGCCCTTCGGTATTGAAGAGCTTTCACGAAAGGTTCGAGAGATACTGGGCAAGGTATGAGCATGGTTCCACGGCCGAATCAAGTGAGCCTTATTTTTCTGCTTTTGCCTAATGCCCAGAAGAATATAGGATGAACTGGCAACTATCTATAATTACAGAGTTAATTATGGAATTAAGAGTAAAATATCTATTTTTTCTCCGTATTTTCTACATAATTTTTCAGCATTGACTTTTTCAGTTTTTTAATCCGATTAAGGCATACGGTTGCAGAATCCTTTTCGTTTCATACAAATAAATCAAAACCACTAGATCCAGCCGCCCCAAGAAAACCGGCACGTTACAGATGAAAGCTATGAGGAAATGATTGAACCTCAGTAGAATTGAATCCTTGTTTCTCATTCATTTTTCAACCAACTCCATAACAAGCGTATGATTCCTTCCCACCCCCCAACCCTTCAAAGTATGAGGTTCGATATGAAAGCTATTCTAAAGAGGATCTTCGCTATTTTGTTTTTTTTCCTGTTGTATGGATGGCTCTCCTCCGGTTTAGCATGGGCCACAAGTGCCTCAATATCCGTGTCAGGCAATGAAGGGGCTATCCCACTCACAGCCTCCGCTTCATTTACCAATTATAAACATTGCGATTCTCAGGATCCTCCGGACTGCTGGTATGTCGATTCCGGAACCTTAAGTGTCGACCATAACGGAAGCTATATGGGGAGTTCATCAGGAAATGGGTCGGCTAACTGGTCAACCACCCTGGATGGCGGCGCTATGTCCCAGGGAGATCATACATTTAGTGCCGTTGCAAGCGATTCGCAAGATGTTTCACATACTGCCACCCAGACCATTGCCATCGATAACACGCCGGTTGTTAACGTAAACAGTCCGGGCAAGGTTGAGGGGGCGTTTGACATAACAGGGTCAGCCAGCTTCAAAGAGCACGTTAATGGACATGAGGGTTGGGTAGGGATCGATATTGATGGTTATTACGAGGGTCAAAAATATTATGAAGGAACAACTGCTAGTTGGAGTTATTCAGAAATTGTAGGAAACATGCTTGATGCCGGGCAGTGGAGTCAAGGCGATCATACAGTTGCTGTCTATGCCGGTGCAATTAATGGGGCGCGGTCACCGGTTGTCTCGACGACCTTTACCATCGACAATACGCCAGTTGTTAGCGTAAATAGTCCCGGCCAGGTTGAGGGCGAGTTTGATATCACAGGGTCAGCCAGCTTCAAAGAGCACGTTAATGGACATGAGGGTTGGGTAGGGATCGATATTGATGGTTATTACGAGGGTCAAAAATATTATGAAGGAACAACTGCTAGTTGGAGTTATTCAGAAATTGTAGGAAACATGCTTGATGCCGGGCAGTGGAGTCAAGGCGATCATACAGTTGCTGTCTATGCCGGTGCAATTAATGGGGCGCGGTCACCGGTTGTCTCGACGACCTTTACCATCGACAATACGCCAGTTGTTAGCGTAAATAGTCCCGGCCAGGTTGAAGGAGCCTTTGATATATCAGGAACCGCGACCTTTAAAGAACATGTTAATGGACAAGAGGGTTGGGTAGGGATCGATATTGATGGTTATTACGAGGGCATGAAGTATTACGAAGAAACCAGCATAAATTGGAACTATTCAGAGATTACAGGGTCCCTCCTTAATGCCGATGGTTGGAATCTGGATGAACATATGATTACGGTCTATGCATATGCAGCGAATTCAGCCAGATCGCCGGATGCGACAGGAACCTTTCAACCCGCTAAACTCCTAGATGCCAAAAACACGGGTTCCAGCGGCGGATCCTGTAAAATAAGGCCACTCACCAAAGGCCCCATCAACTTTTCAACCGGCAACAAGTTTAAAAGCCAGCAGGATCTCGCAATCTCAGGCCCAGGCCTCCCTTTTGGATTCACAAGATATTACAACAGCCAAAAGGAAGAAGACGGCAGACTTGGATACGGGTGGTCAGGCGCATTTTTTGATCATGTGTCTTTAGCCTCCGGCAAGGCAATCCTACACCAGGCGGATGGAAATCAAATTCACTTCATTGATGACGGCCAAGGGAATTACGTTTCAGAGACAGACAAAGCAAGAAAAATCGAGACTGTAGAAGGTGGTTACCGGTTGATTGAGCCGGACGGAAGAGAGTTTTCTTTCAACGGTAACGGCAATCTGCTTCAGATTTCCGACCGGAACGGCAATACCCAGGTCCTCGGTTACGATGGCTCAAGATTGGCCTATGTTGAAGACAACTTTGGCCGCCGGCTCGACTTCGGTTATGACACCAACGGCCGCGTGATTTCTTTGACCACCCCCGTAGGTCAAATTGAC
>CAYWMP010000160.1:8999-13442 GCA_964459445.1 uncultured Desulfobacteraceae bacterium | reverse complement strand
CCAGTTTGATCAAAAAACTGACTCCAGCGTTGCTTAGTCAGATACGAGGTGTCAGTCGCCGCTTTTCTGAAACCAGAAACCTAAAATAGGTGTTACTTAAAGCCTTTCTATCAAACTCTAAAAAGGAATTTTCGCTTCGCTACAACAAGTATCGAGCATCGAGCAACCAGCATCGGTTTGCATCAGCAAGCAGGTTTATTACTTCTTTAATCGTCGATCTGGGGCAAAACTTCGCTAGGTTATATTCCTTTCCTCCAATATTATTTCGTGGAGTTTCTTAAAGGTGGCAGCGGGAAGTTCGCCGGTCCTATCCGGCCGTAGTTTTATCTCAATGGCATTGCTGGGACATTCGCCGGCACAAACGCCACATCCGATGCACCATTCTTTGTCGACCACGGCCACATCATCGATCAATTCCACAGCATCGACGGGACATATCTCGACACATTGACCGCATCCGATACAGGCATCCAGATCGGTTTCCCTGATAAAATAGGTGGCCATGAGGACATCTCTTGGTGTTTTTCTTCTTCTGATGGCTCCAACGTTCCAGCAGGAACAACCACAGCAATTACAGTTATGTTGAATATCCCCTTCCGCATTATCGACAAAATGGACAAGTCCGGCTTCCTCACTTATTTTGATGATACCCCGGGCTTCCTCCTTTGTGATTTTCCTTGCAAGCTCCCTGTCTATAACAAAACGGGCCATATCATTGAATTTCATGCAAACTTCCTTCGGGTGGTCGCAACCCCTTCCCCACAGGGAATAGCTGACGCGGCAGGGGCAATGGGCAACGGCAATCACCTCAGCCTGATCAATCACGGTTTCCATGGCATGGTAGGGGTAGACGGACTGCTTGGTGCCATGAATGCTCTTACCTATAGGAATGTAACGATAGGGTTTGGTTTCCGAGGAGTAGGCTTCCTTCGTCACTTGTCGGTTGAAATATTTAGCGATCAATGAAGCCATCTTGCGAGCGTGGGATGTGTTTTCTCCTTTCCAGAAAAAGGTTTGAGGAAAACCGAATCCCACCTGAAGCAGGGCATAACCCTTTTCCCCCTCTTTGGTTTTTCCGGCGAAGAGCAACCCCTTTTGCACAAGACGCTCCAGCATCTCTAAAAGCTCCTGCTTCGGAAGATTGCTGTTTTTCTGGATCTCATCAATACTGAAGGGTTCAAGCGGGATGACCTTGTTTGGAATGGCCAACGCGACTTCAGCCTCGGAAACATCAAACATCTCCTTTAGTATCTCTACCAAATCATTTCTGACCGGAAATCCCATCCCCAGCTTGGATAAATGATCTGCCAGTTTCTCATGTATGTCTTTTGATGTCACAGTCATATCTCCTCCGCTCATTTTTGAAGCATCATTTGCATAGCCGTTTTAAGCGGCATCTGATTCTATATCTGAATCATTCCCACGCGTAAACCTTTTGAGCACTTCGATACGTTGATCGGTCTTTTTTTGGATGTAGGCGAATTGCTCCCCATCGAGGTGCCGGTATTTGCCTATCAGAGACAGATAGGCCTCCACGGGCAAAGGATTATCCACGGGATGAGTAAAGTCGATTCGCCCAAGGCTACTCTCGTACTCCCATAGAGGGACCATGTTTGTCTGCACGCCTTTTCGTGAAACTTCAATAAGCTGACTCGGAGAAAAGCGCCAACCCGTGGGGCAGGGAGAGAAGACATGGATATAGGCCATCCCCTTTTTGGCGGCTTCAATGGCTTTATCCAGTTTGGCATAGTAATCCTGCATAAAGGCCAGATTGGCGGTCGCAACGTATTCACAGTTATGCATGACCATCAGCAGGGGCATGGGCTTCGCATCGCGGCTTTTGCCACGCAAGACCGCACCGACAGGCGTAGTGGATGTCCATGCCCCAAAGGGGGTTGTGCTGGATCTCTGGACCCCCGTATTCATGTATCCCTCGTTGTCCACGCAAATGAAGATCATTTGCTCTCCACGCTCTGCCGCACCGGAAAGGGATTGAAATCCCACATCCGCCGCGCCCCCATCCCCTGCCAGGGCCAGCATGGTCACATCTCGCCCAATACGGTTGTAGTATCGTTTGGCGCCGGCGAGCATGGCTGCCGTGTTTGTTAAAAGGGGATGGAAGACCGGGGTTTTGGTGGCGGTAATGCCATTGACGCCCACCGAGCCCACACCGGGGATGCACCCCGGCGGTGTGGCTACAACCGTGTTTGGACCAACCCGTCGAAGGGTATGTCTCATGAGCAGCTCAGAGTTACAACCCAGGCAAGCGGAAATGCCTGGCACGAAAAGATCTTCTAAATCACCCCAGACATTGTAGATGGCTGATCCAATCTTGAGTTCCAGTGCTCGGGGTTCACAGGCCTTAACACAAGCAGGATCACCATCACATAAATCACACTTCATCACCTGATCAGTAAGGCTGTTGTAGGTAATTCCGGCGTAGGGGCAGGCCAGTGTGCAAAGCTGGCAGTTCACACACTTGGTCTCGTCCCAAAGGACAAACCCGGTCTCGGTATTTTTACTAAGGGCGCCTGAGGGGCAATTTTGGATGCATCGAGGGTCCCCGCACTGGCGGCAAAGGCTCAGGCCGTAGAAATCGTCATCAGGGTCCTTGGCCACGGTTATACGAGAGTGCCTTGGATCTTCGGTTTCGGTTTTAATTTGAGAACAGGCCTTGACGCAGTCATTGCAGCCGTTACACTTTTCCGGATAAAAGGCAATGGTGCTGTAGCTTGTTCCCAATTCAATTCCTCCATTCAGGCTGATGAAAAACGCCCATCTGCCGTTCGAAATGCTCACGGTCCTGAGTAAAGCCGAAGGGCGACGTTGCGCTTCATCTTCTTGTCGCTCCGAAGCCTTGGCGAAGGCGGATCGTCACTGCGACGTAAGCGAAGGGCGTAGGGCTCAAGGCGCAGGGCACAAGGTAAGAGGTTTTGAATCATTTATATTTGTTTTTCCTTGAGCCTTAAACCTTGTACCTTTTGCCGCTTTGCATACACGAATTGTTCTTTAGAATTTCTTCGCGCTCCCGACAGCGGGATTTCGCAAAGCTCAACTAGCCTCTGGACATTTCTCATCAGCCTGAAATACATCGCTTTTTGGATGAACTTAAGGTTGTTAAGACTTCGAGAATTATCTCCATAGCTTTGTCATCAGGATGCGGCCTATATTCGTTGGGGCGGCCGTGAACTGCTCCATCACATCTTCGAGGTCGATCTTTTTTTTGATCAACTGAAACATGACGCCCGGATCAAGGTCGCAGTTTATGCCTGTTACGCCAACGAGATTTTTATTCTTGAATACGAACTTTTGATACTGTCTGTTCTCAGGGGAAAAACCTTCTTCTATTTCGAAATCCTCTGCAGGTTCTCCAATCGCACTCAACCCAACTGAAAAGGCCCTTTGTCCAAAGAACCTGAAGCTGTTCATCGCAATCCCACCCGGATAGGGCTTGAGGGCCGGATCCTCGGCCATATCCATCCCCGCAATGCGGCCTTGCTCAACGGCATTTGGCAAAGTGGCATTGATTTGTTTCTCATCATCAAAAAAATCCCTGGCCTGGGCCACATCTCCAGCCGCCCAGATACCGTCAACATTGGTCCGCATGGTGTCATCGACGAGGATTCCCTGGTCCAATACTATTTGGGATCCTTCCAGATATTCAATGCGCGGTCGTACACCAGTAGATACCAGAATAAGATTTGCTGAAAGGGAGTCTCCGGACTCCAGAGAAACAGTGCAGGTTCCGTTAGATTTGTTTAGTTCCTTCACCGTACTTCCAGTGAGGACCGTAATGCCCTCATCCTTAAAGGCTTGTTGAATCAGTCCCGAAGCCTTCAAATCAAAATTTGAGGGTAGCACTTGGGGCATGGTTTCGATCACTGTGACCTTTATGCCTGCTTGAGACAAATTTTCTGCTGCATGCAGCCCGATGAGCCCTGCCCCCAACACAATAGCTGAATTGCCCGCTTTCATCTCATCTCGCAAACCTGTGGCATGATCCAAAGTGCGAAGTATATGGTGCGGCGTATCTTCGATGCCTTTGATTGGGGGGAGGGTCGGCGTTGCGCCCGTTGCGAGCAGCAGCTTTTCAAATTCCAATGTTTTGCCTGAATCCAGGCTGACAGATCGCGAAGCCTCGTCAACAGCTACAACCTTTGCGCCTCGCATGAAGGTCGCCTTGTGAAGATCAAAGGCCTCCTCATTTCTGAGGAATACCTTATTGCGCTCTATCTGCTTTGACATGATGTAGGGCAGGACCGTGGGGGAGTAGGGGAGGGTGTTTTGTTCGGAAAGGATTGCAATAGATCCCTCTTCATCCCATCTCCGAATAGCCTCTAGGGCTGATAACCCGGCATGGCTGCTGCCGACTATGAGATATTTCCAGGGGGACATCATAGGCCTCATTAGTTAGACAGGATTAACATGATTGACTGGATGATT
>CAYWMP010000160.1:0-8899 GCA_964459445.1 uncultured Desulfobacteraceae bacterium | reverse complement strand
GGGACATCATAGGCCTCATTAGTTAGACAGGATTAACATGATTGACTGGATGATTCTCAGATTCAAATTACTCTCAGATCCTTACCTAAAATAACTTGTAGATCCTGTTATCCTGTCAAATTTTTTCCAGTGGAGTATTACAAAAAACTTTGGCTTCAGTCGTTTTCATTAAGCCACACAGGCTGTTCCAATGGCAATTCTCTTTTGATTGCCTTTGCCGTTGTCTCAATGACGCGGGTGAAATGATCAATAGTAATGTCCGCGCCAGCAAGGCCGCCGATGAAGCTTATGGCCGGAATCCTTTCGTCAAGAGAATACAAAACCGAGAGAAGTTCCTGGTAAACGGGCCCTGCGTTCCATCCGAAACTCACGGACCGATCCACGACACCCAGGGCTTTCACCTTTGAAAGGGATTTTTTGAAGGCCTCAAAGGGGAAGGGTCTGAAGGTCTTGACCTTAATCAAACCCACCTTTTCCCCTGACTCACGGGCCAGATCTACAGCATCCTTACCGGCCCCGCTCATGCTGCCGATGGTCACAACGGCATAGTCCGCGTCATCCAAACGATATTCTTCTACAAGGGGGGCATAGGAGCGTCCGAACCGTTCGCTCCACTCCTGGTGAACCTCAGTGATGACCCGAAGGGCATTTTGCATGCTTTTACACAATCCCTTGCGGTAGCGGACAAAGAGTTCGGGGCCGAGACCGCCTGGTCCGCCGGTGAGCGGATCAACACCCATGGGACGCTCCGGGTCCAGTGCCACATGCCAGTTGATGTCTTTTTCACCCAGAAAGGCGTCTACTTCGTCCTGATCGGGCATTTCGACCCTTTCCACCCCATAGGAGAGATAATTGCCATCGTGGTTGACATTGACGGGTAGCATAACTTCTCGGTGCTCGGCGATTTTGTAAGCCATGATCACGGTGTCCATGATCTCCTGGACCGTCTCGCAATACATGTGCACCCAGCCGGCCTCCCGTACGGTCATGGCATCCTGCTGTCCGCCCCAAACGCACTGAGGCGTAATGCCGTCACGGGTCACAATGGACATGACAATGGGTAAATGCAAGGGGGGAGTTCGGAAATAGGGCTCGAACATGAAGGCCAAACCCTGGCCGCAACTGGCGGTGAAAGTCCTGGCTCCGGCCAAACAGGCCCCCTGGAGCACCGACAGGACGCTGTGTTCCCCTTCAACATCCATCAGATCGGCTTTGATGATCCCGTCGGCAACGAACTGGGATATATACTCAACCAAAGACGATTGCGGCGTAATCGGGTAGACGGCGACCATGTCCGGACGAGCCAAGGCCACACCCCACGCTGCCGCTTCGTTTCCGTCACATACAATAACTTTGCCCATGCTATTCCTCTACCTCTTCCTCCATGTTGATGGCATGGTGAGGACATTCTTGCGCACAGATGCCGCAGCCCTTGCAAATCTCAAGGTTCGCCTCAAACCACGCGGCCTTCTCCTCGACGCATTGTGTCGGACAATAGAGCCAGCAAGTCGAACATTTAACGCATTTTTCTCGATCAACGACCGGACGCTCCGCCCGCCAATCGCCTGTTTTTAAATCCAGGCACTCTGTGGCGATGGGACAGAGATCATTCGGAATCGTGGATTGATCAAAGTGTTTTTTGGCCTGCCGCTTCATTTCTTTTCCTTTCCATCAGCATCAAAGACCCTGGTTTCTTCAAATCCCCTTTGCAGGGCCTGGATGTTTTTTTCCAGATCCGCATCACGAAAGGCAATGGATGCCATAGCCCCATTAAGAGAGTTGAGGGAAACGAGGGATGATGTTTTGCTAAATGCCCCTAACATGATGGAGTTGGTGATAGTTCGTCCGAAAATCTCCAGGGCAATCCTGAAGGCATCACAAAGTCCGACCTTTGTGACTGTCTCCGGCACACTGAGCTCATCAAAGGATTTCTTTGTTGCCTGGACCCAGATGCTTGATTCTCTTAAGTTCGTAAAAATAGGTACCGATCGAGGAAGTGTGGGATCGAGGCATATCACGCAGTTGGGGTTGTAGATATTGGTCACCTGGCGGATTGCCCTATCGTCAAATCTCAAAAAGGCCTCTACCGGAGCACCACGCCGTTCGAAGCCAAAGGCCGGTATCGCCTTCACGTGCCTTCCTTCTTCAACCAGTGCCTTGGCGAGGATCTTGGAGGCCAGGACGGCGCCCTGTCCTCCTCTTCCGTGAAACCGGATCTCGTACATGAAAACTCCTGCGAAATTAAATCATCCGAACAAGAATGCTTCTTCCCTCAGTTTCGCAAGATATCCTAGGACATCCTTTTTAACGACCTTGAGGTGAGACGTGATGGTCTCCTCAACCCTTATTGGGTCCCTTGATTGAAGGGCCTTATAGATGACGAGGTGGCCCTCCCAGGCGCGTTTTGCGATTTCGGGGACATGGATTGCGGCCTTTCGGAATTTCAAAGTATGGTCGCTCAGCGTCAGGCAGATTCGGTAGAGGTGTTTGCTCCGGGTCGCCCTGTAAATGATATTATGGAACTCGATATCCAGATCGATCATACTCTCGGTCGTTCCGGCATCGATTGCCTCTTTGGTTTTGCGTAGGTTTTCCTCCAGAAGAGTCAGCTCTTCATCGGAAATGTTCTTCACGGCCGCCCTTCCTGCCACAAGCTCAATAGAGGTTCTTGTTTCAAAGAGGTCCAGGATATCGTGTTCGGAGAGTTCCTGAACCACATACCCGGCTCTGGGAATGGCATAGAGGAGATCCTCTTGTACAAGTCGGCGCAAGGCTTCCCTGACCGGCGTTCGACTTACCCCCAATTCTTCGGCGAGTGTGGATTCCACCAACCGGGTTCCGCTGGGGATTTTTCCCGTGAGGATGTCCATCCGCAGTTCTTTATGAATCCGTTCTGTCAGGGAATCCGGTACTATTTTCAAAGGCTTATAGATTTCCATAGGAAGGGAGGTGAATAGATTTTTTGTTGTTGTGCATCTTGTATACAAGTGATGTACAAATAATATTCAACTATGTGTTTCCCTGTCAAGGAAAAAAGCTTTCTCCAGCGAACCTCTTATAGTCTGGGTTGATAACCAGGCCATGCAGTTATGTAGAAGACTTGATAACTGTGATAATTTGCACCAAAAGCAGAATTTTGGGTTTTTGACACAACCGGATGGGCAACGGTTTTCATTGATTTATCAACAAGATATGGTAAATTGGCGGGAATTCGGCAATTGGCGGGATTCACGCGGAAGTGTAGGGCAATGGGCTCCAGGTATCGAAAGACACCCAGCGTCATAATAATAATGTTAAGCTTTAAGAAGTATGATCAAAATCATAAATATTTTCCTGATATCTTCTCTGCTAATTTTCGGGTGCGGAATCAATGCCACTAAGCAGGGGATTAAATCTCAGTGGCTTCTATCCGATATTCCCGAAGTCTGGCTTGTAGAGAAGGTCTCCTTAAGCAGAGCAGACACCTATTTCAGAACATATCCAGGATCTGCAATTCGTGACGATTGGGAAGAGCTAAAAAAGATGATGATATCTGACGATAAGTTATGGTTCTTTCGAAGTCCGCCTGAGACTTGGGCAGCGCTTTCGGGGAAGGAAGGCTTTGTGATTGTCAGGAAAGGGAAACCATTCAAAGGTCTTGTCACGAAAATAAATTAACCGATTTTCGCTTAACATGCCGCTTCACCCGACCGCCTTTTTTTTGCGGTACTTTCTTCATGACTGTTTTGAAAGGATTTAATGATCTATCCATGTATTGAATCCTCAAAACGGCGTCGGGTGAGCTTTTCGTTCAGCATTTAAATACATGAAAAAAAGTCCACACAAAGTTTTATATCTGCCACTACTCCTGCTCTTGGCCTTTTGCCACGCAGAAGCAGCAAGCGATGCTCCCGAGTGCGTTGTGCTGCTACATGGCCTGGCGCGTAGTGAGAGATCTTTGTCTAAACTCGAACGACACCTCGAAAATGATGGGCTTTGCGTAGTAAATATTGGTTACCCATCACGCGAAAAAACCATCCAAGAACTCTCTGTTGATGCAATACCGCAGGCCATTGCGCAATGCTCGGCACTTGATGCAAGCAGAATCCATTTTGTCACCCACTCTATGGGGGGCATTTTAGTCCGATACTACCTGGAACATCATAAAGTGCCAAAGCCTGGGCGTGTTGTGATGCTGAGTCCGCCGAATAAAGGAAGTGAGGTTGTCGACAAATTTAAAGGGACACTGATAATCAAATGGATACTTGGACCGGCTGGAGAGCAGTTAGGGACCGAGGCTGGAAGTCTCCCAAAAAGTATAGGACCACCCAACTATGAAGTTGGAATTATTACCGGTGATAAATCAATGAATCCTATTTTGTCGCTCATGATTCCAGGAAATGACGATGGAAAGGTTTCGATCGAAAACGCAAAACTTCATGGTATGAAAGATTTTTTGATTATGCACAAGACACACCCGTTTATCATGAACGATGAAAAGGTTCTTCAGCAGGTAACAGCTTTTATCAAAAATGGCGCATTCACCCGAGATTAGGGTACCGAAAAATCGATTGAAGAAGGATAGGCCATTTCACTGCGCTCCATGCGCATCCTTTTAGCCGAATCGTTTTAATGAAAGAATGAAACATCCGGACCATATCGATGGCCAGCGTGTACGTTTGCGTCCAGCCACTCTGGAGGATAAGCAGCGGATCTATCTCGCCTTGGCCCGGTCGGACGTGACAGATATCCTGCTCGGGCACCCGTCGCAGAATCACACACCTCTTCTGAGTTACGAAGCGTTTTGCGATGACTACAAGCAGCACTATTTTGATGATTCCTATTCGGAAGGTGGACGCTGCTTTGTGATTGAGGTGGATGGTCAGGCCGTAGGGCAAGTCAATTACAATGATATTGATAGAGGCCAGAGCAGAACTGAACTAGACATCTGGATGTTCAGCGAGCAGTACTGCGGACACGGCTATGGATCTGAAGCCCTGAGCCTTCTCTGTGATTACCTTCAGAGCCAATTCGAAGTGGATGGATTCTGCATCAAGCCGTCGGCCAGCAATCCGAGAGCAATACGCTGTTATGAGAAGGCGGGCTTTAGGAGAAGCGCCCTTTCAGACGAGGAGGCCTTGCGTGAGTACGGGTCCAAAGACAGCGTCGATACTGTCTTCATGGCGAGGAACATTGAATAGGGGCATGCAGCCTAAGCAACTTGCCGATGTGCTCCAGGGCGGCTGCTGCGGGCTATCGTTTGCTCGAATAAGCAAGTTGCAAAATTAAATATATCATTGCAAAATGCAACGTTATGTTTTACATTGAATACATCCCCATTCTTAAGGAGGATTAGAAATATGACCACCGCAGTTAGGGTCTCCGAAGACTTGGTAAGAGAGGCCAAAATATTCAGCAAGATCGAAAAGAGATCCGTTACAGGGCAGATTGAGCATTGGGCGCGAATTGGCAAATGCGCTGAAGAAAACCCTGATCTAACCTATACCTTGATAAAGGAGATTTTGATTGGCCTTGTAGAACTAGACGAGGGTGAATCGTCAGAATACCGATTCGGGTAATTGCCCATGAAAGTCATTCAATCTCGGTCATTTCAGCGCAAAGTCAAAAAGTTCACTAAGCGTGAAAAGAAGAAGCTCGATGAAGAAATTCGTAGAATTGCTGAGAATCCTTCGATTGGATCTGAAAAGAAAGGGGACCTTCGCGGCGTTTTTGTCCATAAGTTCAAAGTCCAAACAAATCAATATCTTTTAGCCTATCGATTTTTTGGGGAGAACCTGGAACTGATAATGATAGGGCCGCATGAGAATTATTATAGGGATCTAAAAGGCTATCTAAGGTGGAGATAACAGGCGAACCTGTCAGTGCATCTGATCTGTGTTTTGCTGTGGCTCACACCGGCCGGTTAAGCTGCGCGTGAGGCGACGCAAAAATATTGTAAGTATTAAAAGGAGTGAATACCGTGGATGAGCCCAAGTCGAATATTGGTTTCAAGCTCATGTCCCTCGCGTTCAGGCTACGTGATTTCCTCAGGCCGCGGATGGATCTTTTGAAAGAAGCCGAAATAGAACCCGGATTCTGTGTCCTCGATTACGGTTGCGGCCCCGGCAGCTACATAACGCCACTTGCGCAATTGGTTGGAGCCTCAGGTGAAATCTACGCCCTAGACATACATCCATTCGCCATCAAAGAAGTCCGGAAGATAGCCGCACAGAAAGCAATTAAAAACCTGAAAACAATCGAGTCTGACTGCAACACCGGACTACCGGATAACAGCATCGACGTGGTCCTATTGTACGACACTTTTCATGGTTTTTCCCAGCCAGATGATGTGCTGCAAGAATTACACAGGGTGCTGAAACCCGGTACCACTTTGTCGTTCAGTGATCACCACATGAACGAGCAAGATATACTCAGGAAAGTAATGAGGAGGAGCTTGTTCAAACTTTTGAAAAAGGGTAAAAAAACGTACAGTTTCTCAAAAGTAGGTTAGCAGGAGTTGAGCCGTTGAGCAGCTACTTTATTGCACTGATCAACATCCATGATCCAACGCGCTACGAACAGTATCTCGCGGGTTTTGATGAAGTGTTCGAGAAATTCCGAGGAGAGGTTGTCTCCGTGGATGATAATCCGAGGGTTCTCGAAGGGGATTGGCCCGCTGGACGCACGGTTCTGATCAGGTTCCCCAATGAACAGGAACTCCTGCGTTGGTACGAATCACCGGAGTACCAGCAGCTTGCCCGGCACCGCAAGGAAGCATCTGTGGGTAGCATCGCAATCGTTTCAGGTCGTGATTAGGAACGAGTGAAATGCCTAAAACCTCACTCAAGTGGAGCGTTACTGCTGTTTGGTACAGTGCAGATCGCTGGCTTAGCAGTCGCCGGCATTGCACTCGGGAGGTCTGCGGTTGCGCGCGAAACACATTATCCCTTTTGCTCAGGTATTCGGCGGGACTGGGAGTGAATGGCGATTATGAAGACCATTGGCTTACTAGGCGGCATGAGTTGGGAGAGCACCGAGCTCTATTATCGCTGGATTAACGAAGAGACGAAGCGAGTGCTTGGTGGGCTGCATTCAGCACCGATCGCAATGGTGAGTGTGGATTTCCAGAAAATAGAAGAACTTCAGCACCAGGATGATTGGGCGACAGCAGGTGCAATTCTTGCGAAAAAAGCGCGTCAAGTGGAAGCGGCCGGAGCAGATCTTTTGCTCATATGTACAAATACAATGCATAAGGTCGCAGCAGAAGTAGAAGCGGGGATCAATATCCCGCTACTGCATATCGCGGACGCTACTGCAAATCGAATCAGGCAAGCGGGAATGAGTAATGTTGGATTGCTCGGCACGAAGTTCACTATGGAGCAGGAGTTCTACAAAGGTCGCCTGGAGCAGCGAGGACTGAACGTGCTGATTCCCTCCGAAGAGGACAGAAAAGTTGTACATCGAGTCATATATGAGGAACTCTGCCTTGGCGATGTTCGTGAGAGCTCAAGAACGGAATACCTGCGGATAATTGAGCAGCTTAATGAGACTGGGGCGGAGGGAGTTATCGAGGGCTGTACAGAAATCGTTATGCTCGTCCAGCAGGAACACACCCAGGTACCTCTTTTTGACACGACGGCTATCCATGCCCGGGAGGCGGTCGCAGAGGCATTGAAATGAGCAATGCCGCCGAAAAAGTGAGACCTCTGCAGAACACCCCCTTTTCTCCAATCTTCCGTCTCCGCTGACCCGCCGTCGCTGAAGCTATGACGGGACAAGCTGCTTCAGACTCGTCCCGCACTTTTACGAAAGTGCGAGACTCAAATATTTCATGTATGGATGCCTGTCCCGCGGGGCTTCTTCAGCGGGATGGCTGAAATCATCGCCGACCTTGACCTTGGGAAAAATTGATCATTCTGCAAAGGTCTCTAAGTCATTCCATAGGACAATCACCCCGCAACAGGGGCTGGTCTCCGCTGAAATTGGCCGTTGCGCGGCAATTTGTTATCCAATTCGCATCGAAAATTGATTAGTAAGAGCACCTATGAAGATAACGGCCATCTCAAAGCTATTTCGTTGGGAGCCTTCCCAGGTGACGCTGGTGGCATTGGCTGCTGGAGTGGTTGTTCTTGGTTTGTCCTTTGCGATGATACCTTTCAAGAACTGGCCCTGGGCTAACATTGCCATTCGCGATATGGGCCAAATATACCTTGTGGGCTTTCTTTTCCCTTTGGTGTTCATTCATCGTTCCGGGAAAGACTGGGGCGAGTTTGGATTTACCCTTAAGAAATGGCCTATCTTTCTTCTAATAAACCTTGTTCTTGGCACACTTTTGTTTTTTATGTTTCTCTCGGATATTCCTCCCCCGGCGGATTTCCGCCTTGATAGGCCAAGGCTGTGGTCGGCGGCTTTCGTCATATTGGCCTTATGTTTTGAATTGGTCTTCTTTTATGCATTCCTGAGAACTCTACTCGATCGGGCTTTTGGCATCATACCTTCGATTATCCTGGCCGCATTGTTTTACGCTTTTCATCATGCAGGATTCCAGCCCGAATACGGTAAGCTGTTTTTTGTTGGATTGATGTACGCAACCATATATCGATTGGGAAATAGTGCCTTATTGATTTTCCCGTTCTTCCTGGGAGTTGGTGGCACCTATGATGTTCTCATCCAATCGCAAGTGGTTGAGCCTATTTTATATCCTGAAGTACGCACCGTATATCTGGCTGTCGCCCTATTCACAACGGCGATTTGGGTCTGGAGGAAGACGAAAGGATAGTGGAACAAAATACACTACGGTAATCTGTCGCGCAAAAAGGGCGTGCAGCCGATGTAAAAAGCATAGTGGCTGATTAGCATAGTTAGGGTGCGACACGATGTCGCACAGTTTGAGTGTACTCAGGTATTTACCTGGAGTACC
>CAYWMP010000159.1:0-13761 GCA_964459445.1 uncultured Desulfobacteraceae bacterium | reverse complement strand
CAAAGGTGGGTCCTGACGAGTCAAGACCCTTTATCTATTTTTTTGTCCCTTCACCATTCTCAACTACCACTTAACGTCATCAGCTCAAAATCCCCCTGTTTGAATAGCGGACGCGGTTGAACCGTGGTCCTATATGGAAGTGAACTAAAGCGATAAAGGTGACTAAAGTGACCGAATTGACTGAGGTGACTGAAGTGACTGAAGTGAACTAAAATTATATAAAAATTTTTAAATTTTATGAAGTGTGCTGAAGTTTTAAAAGCTCATCTTGATATCATGAAATTTATTCCCGCGCTCCTTTATTGTTGACAAAAGAGGTCTATTCAAGTATATATAGTTAACAAATCTGTTAACTTAGTGTTTTCGATGAAACTGCAAGAACTAAACAGAATCAAAAAGTTGTATTTCGGTTACGAGGAGATAGCCAGGGTTTTCGGCATAACCCTCCCCTCGGCCAAAGTGACAGCCAGTCGTTACGTCAAGCAGGGTCTGCTGTTGAGGATGAAGAAGAACGTGTATGTGAGAAGGGATGTGTGGAATGCGACAGGAATAGAGGAAAAATTCTTGCTCGCCAATCTGGGGCAGGTACCCTCTTATATATCGCTCATGACCGCCCTGGAATACTATGAGATAACGACCCAGATACTGAGGAGTTTTTTCGAATCTGTAGCTGTCAAAAGAACGAAAGAAATTAATTTGAATGGCTCCGTTTTTCGATATACCAGAATCGCTGCGGATCTGTATTTTGGATTCAAAAAAGAAAAAGGATTCTTTATTGCGACCCCTGAGAAAGCCCTCCTGGATGCATTTTATCTGATGTCTTACGGCCGATATTCCATAGATAAATCTGCTTTAGATGCAACTAAACTTGACAGGGATGAAGTCAAACGCTTGAGCGTAAGATACCCTTTGAAAACACGGAATCTGCTAAAAAAGTATGGATATCTTAAGACAACATGAAATATTCGAAATTGAAGTCCTCGAAAAGATGAACAGCGAAAAGATGCTTGAACCTCTGGTTTTTGGTGGGGGGAGCATGCTGAGGCTTTGCCACGAGTTGAACAGGTATTCGGTTGATCTTGATTTTTGGTTTGTTAAAACGATATCGCAGAATGTTTTTTTTAAAACAGGCCTAAAGACTTTTGAGAAAGACTTTGAGATTACTGATGCGTGGATGAAGCATTACACGATCTTGTTCGAATTAAGGTCTGTCCAATATCAAAAGCGACTGAAGATTGAAATACGAAAGGAATGGAAAGATTGCGATTATCAACAAACAATCGCCTTTTCCAGATTCAGCACAAGGCAGGTCATTCTCAAGACCCTTACCTTGGAGCAGACCATGAAGAATAAAATTGAAGCGTTTCTTGACCGCGGAGAGATCAGGGACTGCTTCGATATCGAGTTCATGCTTCGGAGGGGAGTTGAGATTCCTCTCATGGACGAAGGACAATCTATTGCCTTTCAGAAAAAGCTTACTAGTCTAAAAGAAAGAGACTTCAAAGTGAAGCTCGGCTCAATCGTTGAAGACGATATTCGGGAGTATTACGTAACTCACAGATTCCGATTTCTCCAAGAGAAACTGGCCTCATTAGTTCCATAATTATTATATTATCGTTCTAAAAGCTTGGAACTCGATCCGGATCGACTCCTGCCTTCTCAGCCAGGCGCACAAGTTCGGCCACGGAATCCATATCGAGCTTCACCAACCCTGTCTTTAAGGCGTTTGCATTCCGTAGTATTCGGCCCTCCCCTTCCTGAGTTCTTCCTTCTCTTCCTCGGAAAGGTTATTGTAGTGGGCACAACCAAATAGAAGCAATAGGCCTGCTAAAATAAACACCAAAAATTTTTTCATCATTCGACCCCCATTGATCAGGGCTCTCATCTATCCTCAGGCACGCACCTGGCGATGGCTGACTTTGCCGGGGGTTTTCAGCGTTTCCATTTGTCCTTCATCGCCATTGACCTGCAATTCCTCCAGAAGCCATGCCCTGACTTCCTCGTCAATGGTATAGACACCTTTATTATGGGCCACGGATTCCAAGAAATGATCGCGTATTTCATCCGGCATATCAATCGTGGCCAACTCAACAGCCTCTTCCGAATTCCTTCGGATAAGATAGATCTTGGGGGTTTCTTCCCAAGTGTTCACAACGAAATAAAAGGAGACGTCGTTTTTGGATTTGACCATTTTACCGCGATTCCAGTTGTTCCCCCATTCAAGGTATAGGGTTACCGCCTCCTCGGGTGTCATGTACCAATCAATGTCGTTTATCAGTTCATGGTTTTGCTTGATGTCTTCTAAACCCATCATGGTGACCTCCCAGCGTTTTCTAACAACAAACGCTCATCATTAGAGAATGGATACCGCCAAAACGGTCTTTTGTCAAAGTAAGCATAATTGAGTTTATATCAAGCAACGGATTGCTTTAGGGCGTTACACAGTGATATAGCACATTTAGAAGGTTTTTTATGAATCCATCAAATATACGTTGAGAAAATATTTTGTTTGTGTATAATAATATACGTCTTTAACGTATTTTTTTTAAGGAATTTACCACGTGTCCAATCCCTTTCTGTTCGGAAAAATCGTTACCGGCAAGCTCTTCTGTAATCGGGAAGATGAAAAGCGCCTCCTTATCGAGAACCTACGAGGAGGCCAATCAGTCGTGGTGATTTCACCCCGCAGAATGGGTAAATCATCTCTGCTTTCTGAGGTTGCGGCATATCTCGAATCCGACGGTATGGTATGCGGCAAAGTCGATTTCTACGCCTTAAAATCTATCGCTAAAATCATTGGAGAAACGGCCCGTGTGTGCGCTGAAATGATCTTGCATCAGGAAACCAATCTCAAGCGATTTCTTGCTACAACAGCAAGCATTTTCAAGAGAACAAGGATTTCAATCGAAACGTTGCCGAATGGAAGTGGGTTGTCGGTAAAACCTGACATTGGATTACCGGTTGAAATTCGAGCGACTCTTACTGAGGCTGTGCTTGGGCTTGACGAGTTCTTGAGAAAAAAACGCAAAAAAGGTCTCCTTGTCATGGATGAATTTCAAGAGATCCTTGGGCTTGATCGCGAAGGTGCTGTCTCCATGGAAGCTGAGTTTCGAACGGTTGTACAATCCACCAAGAACTTGAGCTTTGCTTTCCTTGGAAGTCAGCCTAGCCTGTTGTCTGATATGTTCACGGGGCGAAAACGACCATTCTTTCAAGCAGCGAAAATTATCGATCTGGGACCGATAGACCACAAAGCTCTTCAAAAATTCATAGGGGAAAGATTTAGATCTGTCGGTGTGGCAATAGAAAAAGCGGACATGGTTCCTGAATTGGTCCAAGGTCATCCGGATTACACCCAGCGGCTATGCAGCCATCTCTACGATATCTTCAAAAGGACGAACCCGAATTCAAAAATCTTACGATTGGATAGCCCCATACTCAATCAAGGCATGGAGCTAATGATCGAAGCCTGTTCTTTGATTTTTATCCCCGAATGGGAAGCTTATTCGCTGCGCCAGCAACAGGTTTTGTCTCTCCTGGCCGAACACGGCCCATTGAAGCGTGTTCCTTCAATAAATTTGGCTGAATATGATATGGGCCACACATCTTTCAATACGGCTTTAAAAAAGCTTATGAGAAAAGGCGCGCTTCGGTTGAACCGGGATGGAAAATACGAATTGGCCGATCCTATCTTTGCCAAATGGATAACGCGCTAAAAATTCTAAAAATCCTTTTCTTTTAATTTCTTCTCAACCACGCAATAGATACCCTCTCCGGCTATACCGGGCCTAAAACACTGATTATCTGAAACACATTTTGCCTTGCTCAAATCGCCCGACGCCCAACGGTTGATCAAGTCTGGTTCCCTTATAAACGGGCGACTCATCGAGATATAGTCTGCATATCCTTCATCAACCATTTTTTCAGCAACCTGGAGAGATCGCATGCCACCCACCAGGATCAATGGAATGCTAACCACCTCCTTGAAGGCCTTGGCCGCATCGCGGAAGTATGCCTCCCTATCCTCTGATTTGATCCCCATTCTCACCGGACTATCCCTGCCCGAGAAAAGACACCCACCGCTCAACTCTATGGCATCGATCCCCGCTTCCTGAAGCATAACACCTACCTTCACGGAATCCTCAAGACTGATTCCACCTTCAATGAAATCCTCGGAATTCAATTTGATTAATACGGGGAAATCCTTGCCTACGGTTGTTCTTACACGTTCCAGAACTTCTAAAACAGCTTTTGCACGGTTCTCGACAGGTCCGCCATAATCATCAGAACGTTTGTTAAGGGCCGGCGATAGAAATTGATTTAAAAGATAACCGTGGGCTGAATGGATCTCAACGCCGTCAAACCCAGCCTCCTTTGCCCTTGCAGCCGCTTTTCCATAGGACTCAACGACGTCCTTTATGTCTTCAACCGTCATTTCTTGACAGGGGGATTTTGTGAATGCCTCTACGCAGGACGGCGCCTTTGGTATCATGCCGCTCAATTTTTGAGCTGCCAGAAAACCTGCATGGGATAATTGAAGGACAATTCGACCGCTATGCTCGTGCACCGCTAGCCACATTTCCCGGAGCCCTTCAATCAACTCGTCCTTGTAGATCCCCAGTTGCCAGGGCCCGGCCTGCCCTTCTGGTCGCACATAGGCGTGACTCGTCATAATGAGACCAACTCCACCCTTTGCCAAGGCAGCGATAGTGTCCATAAGCTTCGGTGTGACGGCCCCGCCCTCCGCGGCCATTCCCTCCCAGGTAGCAGACCGCACGAATCGGTTCGACAGTTTCATGCCGTTGATCTCTGTTGCTTCAAAAAGCTTTGACATGTTTAACCTCCGGTGATTGATGGAATGATCTTTGAAATCATAACTCAACCTGGCTATAACCACAATTCATAAACTCCCGGCGTGGCCATTTCAACCACGCCGGATTGTTAAACTGTTTGATCAATTTTCGGGCGAGATCTCTGGACTGCTGGAGTTTTTCTGGTGTGACTAGCGGGAGGGCACTGTTTTTCGTGACTTATCAGTGGGGGAAACCCCAGCTCCAAGCATAGCGAGGAGAATGGGGAGTCCCGCCGCATTGCGGCGGGACGCAGATAAGTCGCAGAAAAGACCAGCCCGGGAGGTCCGGAACAAAAGAAAAGCTCCAGCAGTCTGGAGATAGGAAAGAGTGTTCAGGTCTTGCGTGCCTTGCGCCGTTCATTGATCACATCGAAAACAACCGCAATGATGAGAATAAGACCGGTCACAAGTCTCTGCCAGTAGACATCCACGCCGAGGAGATTTAACGAATTGGCCAGGACACCCATGAAAAGCGCTCCCAGGAAAGCGCCCAATACGGAGCCTTCTCCGCCGCTGAGGCTGGCCCCGCCTATGATCGCAGCAGTGATAACGCGAAGCTCCATACCGCCCCCCACGGTCACGGAGGAAGATCCAAACCGGGCTGTAATCAACAATCCCGCAATACCAGCCAGGACCGCTACCAGACAGTAATTGAAGATCTTTACATAATCCACGCTGATCCCCGACAAATAGGCGGCCTTCTCGTTGCCTCCAATATAGTAGCTCTGTCTCATGAACCTTGAGTTTCGCATTAAGTAATCGCCCAGGACGACCAGCGCAAGCATGATATAGATGGGGTACTGAACGTTAAAAAGGCGACCTTGACCAATGACTGTGAAATCGGGGCTTAAATTCAAGACAGCGCGTCCTCTGGCAATGACGAGGAGGAGGCCTCGGACACTTATCATCATTCCCAGGGTGGTAATAAATGGATTGATGTTCATCTTGGCCACAAGAAGTCCATTAGCCATGCCGACGCCCAGTGCAGCAATAAGACCCAGAAGAATGGCCAGGGGAGCTGGTACACCCGCATTCAGGGAAAGGCCCGTCACGACGCCTGTGAATGCCAGTGTGGAACCAACAGACAAATCAAGACCACCCGATATGAGCAGTATGACCATGCCCACTGAAATCGTCGCCTCTACCGACAGCGCCAAAAGGATGGCCTCTATATTGCGCCAAGACAGGAAAACGGGCGAAGCGAAACTCATAATCAAACCAAACACAAGAAGAACAATGATAAGTACAGACTCCCGATAGGCCGTCAGGGACTTTATCTTTCCCCAAAAAACGCTGATTTCCATTGCATCACTCATAGGTTTCGCTCGTATACCTCCACCCTTTCATGTTTGGCAAATTCCGGATTATTGATGTTAGGCTTTATCCGCCTTCGCAGAAGACCACAGGCTTTCCCGCCTCCGGAGGGCTTACACTTGGTATATGTAAAACGCTTTTGTTCTACGGCGCGATGTCACCCCAAAACTGAGGCGGATAACCGCGTAGGAGCCGCAGGCGAAGACGGGTATTTCAAAGGTACCATGGATTTACCCGTGGGGATCCACTTTGGCCCTGAGACTACGCGGCCTGCTCACTAATTCCGGCTGCAAAGGACAGAATCCGTTCCTCGGAAAACTCGTTCGGCAAAAGCTCCCCTTTGATCCTGCCCTGATGCATCACGAGAATACGGTCGCACATGCCGATAAGCTCAGGCAGATCGGAAGAGATCATAACAATACCGGTGCCTGCCAAGGCAAATTCCCTCAGTTTCTGATAGATCTCAACCCTGGCCCCGACGTCCACACCCCTGGTCGGCTCGTCAAAAATGATGACCTCCGGCCCTATTCCCATCCACATGGCGACCAGACACTTCTGCTGATTACCTCCCGATAGATTGAGGACTTTTTTTAGTATAGAGGGCGTTGAGATCGTAAACTGTTCGATCTTTTGTTTTACCGTTTTCTCGATGATAGCTTTGTTTATGATGCCAACCCCGGATGTAAAATGCTTGAGGGAAGGTGCAATCACGTTATCCCTTATGGGCATACTTAAGAACAGGCCCAGTCCTTTTCGATCCTCGGTCAGGTATGCGATTCTGTTCTTAATGGCATCTTTGGGATCATGAATCTTGATCTCTTGGTCATGCAATAGGACTCTGCCCGAGTCTTTGGGTGCCGCACCAAAAATGGATTGGGCAAGATCCGTCCGTCCTGCCCCGATAAGACCCGCAAAGCCGAGTATCTCACCACGTCTGAGCCCAAAACTGACATCCTGGAAAGCGCCCTTTCTGGAGAAATCTTCAACACGAAAGTATTCGCTCGGTTCTGTTTCGCCGGCAGTCTGACCATAAACATTCTCGATTTCACGCCCAACCATCATGGAGACAATGTCGCCCTCCGTTACGTCGCCGACATCCTTGCTGCCAACATATTTCCCGTCCCGCATCACCACGACGCGGTTAGCGATTTCAAATACCTCAGAGAGTTTGTGGGTAATGTAGATAAAGGACATCCCGATCTTTTGGAGTTTCTCTATGTTCCGGAACAAATAATCTGTTTCTCCTTCAGTGAGGGAGGATGTGGGTTCGTCCAGGATAAGGACTTTTGGATTATTTGAAATGGCCTTGAGTATTTCCAGGATCTGTCGCTGTCCCATGGAGAGTCTTTTGACCTGAAGCAGGGGGTCGAGGTGAAGGTCGAACCTCTCGAGCAGGGCCTCGGTTTCACTATAGAGGTCACGCCATTTTATTTTGTTCAAAAGACCAATCGGTTGTCGGTTTGCAAAGATATTTTCCGCGACGGATAGGGTTCCTACTAAAGAGAGCTCTTGAAAGACCGTGCTGATTCCTTTCCGAATGGCATTATAGGTTGAGTGGAAAATGACGGATTTGTCCTCCAAGAATATCTCACCGCTGTCTGGCATCAGCACGCCTCCAAGCATGTTCGTCAGAGTGCTTTTGCCGGCCCCATTCTCACCCACCAAGGCAAGGATCTCGCCACTTTTTAAGCTCAGGCTGACGCGATCGACAGCAATGACCCCTGGAAAGCTTTTGGAGATGTCTTCAACCCTAAGGATCTCTTCCATCATGATATCAATTTGAGACCTTTGCAAAACACCCCCGCATCAGGTGCGGGGGTGGGTTGGGCGTTGGTACACGGCACTAAGGTTGATATAGCGTGTTTGCTTTGAGAAAAAAGTCAAGGTTTGATTTGTCTGCGTAGTTTACAGAGGTAAAGATGGTATCTGGTTCGGCCTTTGTTTGGGCTTTCCAGTTGTCTGTGGTAAGGGGCGGCTGGTTGTGATTGTAATTGTAGAGGACCATCAGGGCCCAGAAAGGCATTCCCGCATCATTCTGGACCACGGTGCCCGTGATCACGCCTTTTTTGATTTTCTCCAGGACATCTGAGTTTCGATCCATGGAGACGATCTTGACTTCACCGATCCTTCCCGTTTCCTCTACCGCCGTTGCCGAACCGATGCCGCCTGTGGAATCGGTGCATGCAAAACCGCGAAGCTCCGGATGACGGAGCATAATACTCTTGGCCGTATTTATGGCGGTTACCGTATCCGCCTTGGTGTCACCCACCTGAACGACCTTGATACCGGAAAATTCTTTGAAGGCCGCCCTGAATCCCTCCTCCCGGTCATCAAACATCTTAACACCGGGGATGCTCAAGACAGCCACTTGGCCTTTGCCGCCCAAGGCGTCCGCGAGCCTCTTTCCACCGAGGTATCCCAATGTGTATTGATGGGAGCCGACGAAGGTCAACCGTTTGGAGTCCGGCAAGTCTCCTAGGATTGTTACAACGGGTATCCCTGCCTCAACAGCTTTATTTATTGTTGGTGTGAGAGCCGGTTCCACCGCAAAAACAACAATCCCCTTTGGTTTCTTTGCAATGGCCTGATCGAAGGCTGCAGTCATCGCATTGAGATCATATTCGGCGGGACCCACATAGGAAGTCTTGACGCCCATTGCTTTTCCTGCCCATTTCCAGCCATACTTATGGGCATTGAAGAACTCCAGATTACCCATACAGGACACATAGATGTATTCTTCATCCGCAGATACTGCAGTGCCCATCCCAAAGACAAGGATGAACAGGGCAGTGATAACAAGTACGATTGATACTAACTTTTTCGATTTCATGTCCCCCTCCTTTTCCTTTTGTCCACCATTTGTTCTTTCAAAGGAATGCATTGCGTCTTACATTCGGCCCAAAATACGGTATTTACCCTTCCACCTCCTTTCCTAACCTGAGTGCCTTAGGTTTTGAGTGACAAATTGACAAAATTAATAGGCGAATGACCTAAAGGAAATGACTGCAATGGAGAGTCCGCTTCACGTTATCCTATAAGGCCCCTCAGAATTTGTAGTTCGGAATATGCACGGCAGCAGATTCCTTGGTTCGTGTGATGTGTTCATTGAGAATTTTAAGCGTATCTTCGAATTCTCCTTGGTTCAGACTTTTTGTCATTTTTATGTGTTCATCGCAGGATTTCTCCATGTGTTGAGGCAAAGCGGCCAAATGGGTCCTGACGGCCTCAACACGGGCCCCGATGAGCTTGAAGGCATCTTCCAAGTATTGGTTTCCGCAATGTCTAAAAAACAGGTTGTGGTATTCAGTATCGAGATCGAGGTATTGGTCATCTTCACCTTTATTATGGGCCTTTTTCATTCTCCCAACCACACTTCTGAGATCACTGAGGAATTGTTGCTTGTTCCTTTCCATGGCTAACTTTAGTGCCGTACTCTCGAGTGTGTACCGTAGCTCGCAAATATCCAGTACCTCTTTTTCACTCATGGTGAAGACAAAGGTCCCCTTTTGAGGAAAGATATTCACAAGCCCCTCGATCTTTAATTGGGCCAGGGCCTCGCGAACCGGCGTCTTGCTGGTGCCAAGGGAAGAGGCCAATCCGCTTTCGGATATGGGTTGTCCGAGTCTGAGATGGCCTTTGGTGATAGCCCTGCGAATATTCTCATGGGCAATCTCTGTGAGTGATTTCGGCCTTGTGATTTGTTCCATTGCATTCTTCATAGAATCTACAGAGGCTTCCTTTCTTGTCTAAATTTTCGATAATTAAAGAGTAAACAATCGACGTCCAGAATTTGTGGCCTTGATTTCTCCTTGCTCAAGACCAGCACTCCAACACTCCAATACTCCAGTACTCCACACCTTTTCAAATTGTTATCGAAGGCGTTATTCATAACAGCCGGGCGCTTTTAGCAATGGAGAATAGGGCATGGGCCGCCAGGTTTTCGGTCAGTATTTCCGAAGACCAACCGAACTGATCAAGGGCCTTGCTATAGAGCATCGAAAGCCGAGAATCACCGATGAGTCTGAGCCCCATACCCTCCTTGCTTTTTACCGTGGCTTCTGCCACCTCTCCACCTATCAGAATACCTGAGAGATAGGACCTCAAATTTGTCGCTGCCACCTCGTTGAAAAGCCCCAGGCTGCGAGCGCTGAACAATTTATCCATCACGCCTCTGCCCTGTTTTGCGGCCACCACCGCACATGCCACCCCCTTAAGAAAGGCTGCTTCGTCATCCGGTCCATCTTCCATAAGACGTCCCAAGATACTGTGGTCGCAGAGCACAGCGAACAGTTCACCGGTCATGTAGGTTGAAAACGCTGTGATTCGGCCTTCCATCACGACCGCCCATTTACTGTGGGTGCCGGGTAGGACGAACAGGCATCTTTCCCTCTCGGATTGGATGCCACCCAAAATCTGTGTCTCTTCTCCCCTGATGACGTCCGGGGTATTGTCCTCCGCCCGATACATGATTCCAGGGACGAACCAGAGTTTTCTTCCCCTCGTCGTCTCTAGCGGACTCAGGTGATTGGCAAATTCGGCAAAGCCCACCGGGCATGGAAGGTAGGGCACTTCAAACCACCCTTGTCGGCTTCCGATCATGCCGCAGGTAATCATGGGCGCTTCGGGGTAGTCGTCCATCCAGTGCCCGACGGATTCTTCAAAGGCCTCTTCAAATGCGCGATCTTCCCTATGAAGAATACCCAATCTGTTTGAGACGGTATCCAGGATCCGGCCGTCTCCATCCATCAGATATCCTCTTAGAGAACTGATGCCCCAGTCCAAACCGATGAGATGCATTGCCATAGGTGCTTTGCTGCCCCGTTTTTTTGCTCTGGTAAAGTAATATTACTTCTGACTATTAGAGACGTCCAAACTCCTCGAGCAGCTCATCAACGGTCTTGCCCGCAGAGATCCGCTTCCGGGTTTCTTCTTCACGCTCCGCTTGCTCCTTTGCCAAAGCCAAAACAGACTCAAGTTCTTTGTTTGCGACGACGGTGATCCCATTTTCATCGGCAACAATCATGTCCCCGGGATTGACCACCACGCCACCGCATTGAATCGGAACATTGATCTCCAGTTCATCCATCCTTTTGGAATACATGGTATGGGTTCCACGGGATGTGATCGATCGCGAGAAAAGAAAGAACCCCAGATCTCGAAGCTCATCGATATCCCGGCCTGCGCCGTCGATGATGGCTCCATTAACCCCTTTCATCAGGCAGAGCCCTCCCATGAGGCCTCCCCATATGGAGGTCTCAGTCTCTCCCCCGGCATCGACGACGACAATGTCCCCTGCCTGTGCGGCCTTCAGGGCATCCAGGCAATCCACAAGGTCACCGGGTGAGAGTTTCACGGTCAAAGCAGGCCCCACAATGGTACCGTTTGAAATGGGCTTGATGGCACTATCCATTACATTGCGCCGCCTTTGGACATCAGCAAAAACACAGGATGCACTGTAGCATTTCACTACCTCTCGGTACTCATCTACCAAAGCGGCTTCCGGGCGCTCAAAATCGTTGATCACATGGGCCATTTCTCTTAATTCCTCCCTTCTTTATCCCTAACGTGTGTGTGAGTTTCTATTACCTTGAATGACTTCCATCGGCCAGAATAACGCGATTAACGGGCGATAAAGGGCGTTTTCCGCTTAGAACCCGGACAACCTCCTCCGAGGCTCGGACTCTCGCCTCTCCTATGGATTCCTCGGAGTAATAGGCTGAATGCGGGGTGATGATGATGTTGTCCAATTGAAATAGCAGGTTATCCGGTTTCCAATCCCTTTTCTTTGCCGGCTCCTCCTCTGTATCATCTATGGCTGCCGCCCCTATCCATCCTTCCTTCAAGGCTGTGTAAAGCGCCTTGTTGTCCACAAGGGGGCCTCGGCTTGTGTTGATAATAATGGCCGTAGGCTTCATCCTTCTCAGCTCTGCTTCGCCTATCATCCCCCTTGTCTTTTCCGTCAAAGGAACCTGCATCATCAGGTAATCCGATTTTTCTATGAGTTTGTCGAGGGTGACGGCTGTGACGCCGTAGGGGAGATAATCCTCTTCCGAAACATAGGGATCATAGGCCGTCAATCGCATCCCAAAGGGCTTTGCCCGCTCCGCTATGGTTCGCGCAATTTTGCCGAAGGCCAAGAGGCCCATCGTACTTCCCTTTATGCGATGGATCGGCTGTGCGGCCTGCCACTGCCACACGCCCGACCTCGTGGCCCTGTTATATTCCCGGAGTTTGCGGATGCAGCAAAGGAGCATCGCCATTGCATGGTCCGCCACCTCATCTACGCAATAGTCCGGGATATTGGTCACCAGGATATTGCGGCGGGTGGCTGCCTCCACATCAACGATGTCAACCCCGATCCCATAACGAGCGATCAGCCAGCAGTTGTTGAAGGCATCGATGGTCTTTTCTCCCACGCGGGCATATTGCGTGATTACCGCATCGGCATATCGGGCTACCTCAATAAGTTCGTCCTCGCTCTTGCACTGAGCTGCAACAAGATTAAAACCAGCGCCCTCGATAATAGCCCTTTCGACATCGACGTTTCCGAAGTCGTAGTCCGTGATAACCACTTTCTTTATTCCACTCATCATCATCACCTGTTCTGAAGCATTTGAGTGTACTTTCTTGTTTTGCCCACCTCTATTCTGAGACCTTAGCGAAACGCCCCCTTTTGCCCAATCTTCCATCTTCGCTAACCCGCCGTCGCAATCCACCGCCGCCAAGGCTGTGGCGGACAAGAAGCTATGGCGCGGCAAGAGCTACGACGGGACAAGCTGCGTCAGGCTCAAGTTTTAACCAGCCAGAAGTAAGGCGGGTTAATCCTTTAAATACTCTATGTATTCCTGTGGTTAACACTTTCGCCTTCCCCCGCTCAAAGTGCGGGATCTTCGACCTGAACTCGAACAAAATTGAACATTTTTCAAAGGTCTCATTCTCAGTGTGGCAATAGATTAGCCCGTGCCAAAAAATCGAACGGTGCCCAGATGCCATCCTATACGTAAGCACCCGGCGAATAGGTCAATTCATAGCTGTGGCTGTAAATCTCGATAATATTCCCAAAGGGATCTTCGCAGTAGACCATGCGGTAAGGCTTGTCATCCGGGTAGTAATAGCGAACCGGCATGCGCTGTTTCCCGCCATACTCGACGATCCTTTTGGCCATTCCCTCCACGTCCGGATCCTGAACGCAGACATGAAAAATGCTTGTTTTCCAATATTCAAAGTGCTTTTCCGGCGGTTGTGCATCCTTGAATTCAAAAAGCTCCACGCCGACCCGATCCCCTGTGGACATATGGGCGATCTTAAAGGAACCCCACCCTTCGCCGAAGACATCGTCGCACATAACGCCGATTGCGCTGTCGTCCTGATGGATCTCCGTCGGTGGCATAATCACATACCAGCCGAAGACCTCCGTATAAAACTTCAGCGCTGCTTCGAGATCGGTGACGGAAATTCCAATGTGTGAAAGTGTTCTTGGATAAGCCATGTTAATACCTCCTGTTTATTTAAGTGCGTTATAAGTTTTCCGTAGAGATTAATTAGCTCCTTACACCGCGATTCTTTGACTAAACGAGTCAAACAAATCTGACAGG
>CAYWMP010000158.1:0-13857 GCA_964459445.1 uncultured Desulfobacteraceae bacterium | reverse complement strand
GAAAGAAAGATACCGCCTTCTCCGTAGCAGCAGTCTCCACACATTTTGCATTTAAAGGATTTCATGATAAAGACCACGGAGAGAAGCTAGGGTCCTTGTCCTGGTTTTCCAATGGATTTTTCAACAATACTAACAATGGCATCCAGACCAAAGGGCTTAGGAATGTGTCCATTCATCCCAGCCGCTTGGCATGCTCTTTTAACGGCTGGTTCTGAATGAGAAGTCACGGCATATATGGGTACATCGGATAATCGTCTCAGACGTTCTGTGACTTCTATGCCGTCTATGCCAGGCATCCTTACATCCATGAATATAAGACTAAAATCGTCAGGATTTGCCCTGAATTTTCGGAGGCATTCCTGACCACTGGTCGCGATGTCCACATCGTACCCGCGCGACTCTAAAACAATTTGCAGTAACTTCAAATCAGTGGCATTGTCGTCTACGACGAGGATCTTCAACGTTCTACCCAAAAATTATTCAAAGTTTGAATTGACAGCATTCTAGACAAAGGGCATCTCTTTGTGCAAATGATTTTTGGTTTTGCAAAAGGACACGGCTCAATTGGAGCGAATATCCGAAAAAATCAGATGCTGAGCGAGCACCGGAAACATGCCAATGTCTCATCCAATCAGAACCTCCAGGTTCCAGTCTACGCGAAGGCGAACCCTTTGCTTGTGCTTCTTTTCCCTGTAGATGAGATATCCATTCTCAAGGCCGTACAAAAACAGATCCCTGGTTACTGCCACGTCCTGCTTGCAATATTCAGTGAGTTTTTCTATCTCCCCTTGTTTAAACCACGCCAGGGCCTGGAGGCCGTCTGCAAGCTTGGCTTGATTCAGGGTTTGCCCCGCGAGATGGTCCAGGCTGATGCGGAAACCCAATCTGGTGTGGATATCCTCAAGTATATCAAATGTTTGAATTTTCGCAAAATCCTGATTGGTATAGGCTTTAAGGACGCGGTAATCGAATCTTTTGATATTAAATCCGACTACCAAATCCGCCTTTTTGAAGTGCGATAATAGGGCATCGATTTCTTTTTCATCAAATACAAGGAATTGTTGTTCCATACTGTCGTAGGCCACGGCCACGGAGACTTGCATTAGGTGTGTGTTTTGCCAGCCTCCGACCTCCTGGGCGGATTTTTGTGTTTCCAGATCAAAGTAGACCACTCGCGGGCCTTTTTGTACGGTTTCCATTTTTTTCCTCTTAGGCTGAATCTCCGGCAATTCTTGTTCCTGGTCTACATCGTAAAGCTCGGACAGGGAGATACGGCCGAGCAGAAACTCCAAAACCATGACGGCTGCAGCCTTGTCCAGGGGTTTGTTTCCTGAGCCGCATTTTGGCGAATGAATGCACGAGGGGCATCCGTCTTCACAGTCGCAATCCGAAAGGGTATCAAGCGTTTTTTCGAGCAATTCAAGAATCATTTCGAATCCGCGTTGGGCGAGGCCGACGCCGCCGGGGTGGCCGTCGTATACGAAAACGGCGCTTTTTTCCACCTGAGGGTGGTAGGTGTAGGAAATGCCTCCTATATCGTTTCTGTCACAAAGGGCGAAGAGGGGGAACAGCCCGATGACGGCATGTTCAACAGCATGAATGCCTCCCATATAATGGAGGCCCTTTTCCTCAACCCATTTGTTAATGGCCGGTTCCAACTCGATCCAGAAGCCCTGGGTCTCAAAGGTCTGTTCCGGTAATTCCAAGGGATAGACGCCGATAAGTTCCTGACCCGGCAGGGCCCTTTTTTCGTAACCCGTGATTTTTTCCGTGACCTTGAGTGTGCCTTCCCTAACCAGGAACTGTCCTTTTGGTTTGGTCCTGTGGATATGCAGGATCTCCGTCTCTTTTTCGCTTCGGGCCCGCGTGAAATATCGAAGGTCTGTTTTGTGGGCAATGATGTCTTTTTTCTCAAGATTGAGGTGATCGACGAGAAAGTGTTTGGCACGATGAAGATAGACCGCCCCGGTATGACATTCCTTGAAGGCCTTGAAACCGTCAACTGTACCGATGGCCTGGCCTGTCTCCCTTTCAAATATGGTGAAGCTGTTGCCGATGGACCGGATATTCACATGTTTGTGTGGGTGGCTATTGGTAGCAAACCAGGTTGGATCGCCCTCCGCACTTCTTGTCAACGTTCCTTCGATCTCCAATTCTTCGAGATGCTGAGGCAGGTTTTCCGTCCATATTTGTCCGTCCCCAAGGGTAATCGGTTTTTCAGAGGCTGCGCAGGGTAGATGGACCCTAACCACGTAGGGGTTATGGGGGTCTAGGATGGCGGCCTCATAGGATCTCCCGAAAAAATCCTCCGGATGTCGCATAAAGTACTGGTCCAGAGCATCCGGTTTGGCAAGAAGAATCACCAAGGATTCATTGCCGGCGCGACCCACGCGTCCGCCTCTCTGCCACGTATTGATGATCGTTCCCGGGTACCCGACCAGAAGGCATATGTCGAGGAATCCGATGTCTATTCCCATTTCCAGAGCGCTTGTAGACACCACCCCGAGAAGGTCGCCGCCGGCCAAACCTTTTTCGATTTGCCGCCTCTCCTTTGGCATGAAACCTGCCCGATAGGAACTTATCCTGTCGCGAAGCTTGGGGGCCAACTGGGAGGTCCAGACATGAATCAACTCCGTGACCTTCCTGGATTGTGTAAAGGTGATTGTTCTGAAACCTGCCTGAAGACAATGAACGAATAGCCTGGCGGCGCTGAAATTGGCGCCGGTATCGGGATTCAAAAACAGGAAATGCTGCCCCCTTTTGGGCGATCCGCTTGAATCGACCACGGCTATGTCTTCGTCTATCAGGCTGCTCCCGAATTGTTTTGGATTGTTCACCGTGGCTGAAAGGAGAATAAACTGGGGATCCGATCCATAAAACCTGCAAATCCTCTTCATCCTCCTGATGATTTGATTCATATGAGAACCGAAGATACCCCGATAGGTGTGGACTTCGTCCAGTACCACGAATGAGAGGTTTTTAAAAAGATCTTCCCAATTTTGATGATAGGCAAGGATGCCGCTGTGAAACATATCAGGATTTGAAAAGACGATATCAGGGACATTGGTCCTGATTTGTTTTCGTCGATAGGCGGTGGTGTCTCCGTCGTATATGCTGGCCGAGACTTTCTTCTCTTTGATCCCCCGAATGAGGGGCGAGAGGCCCTTCAACTGGTCCTGTTCCAAGGCCTTTAAAGGGAAAAGGTAAAGGGCCTTACTTTTGTCATTCTTCAAAAGCCCTTCCAGTACAGACAAATTATAGATGAGACTCTTTCCGCTGGCGGTGGGCGTGGCCACGATGACGTGTCGCCCCTGCCTGATATGCTCAAGCGCCTCCACTTGGTGTTTGTAGAGCTTGTCGATGCCGAGGCGGTAAAGGATATCCTGGATGGAAGAGGATAAATCCAGGCGGCGACCATAGGAGGCCTCAACGTCCGGAACATGTCGGTGATACACAAAGGATGATCCAAAATCGGGATGATTTCTGAGGACGTCTATATATTTTTGAAGTTTCACGTGGCTCCAAAGGCCTTTCTATTAGGGTAGGCAGATCCAAACCGGGGCCTTTATTTTCTCAGATATCTCGGCCATAGCATTTGGACCCAAAATTCGTCAAGAAGACTGTATAGCAAAAACCAAAAGCTTTTCCAGCGTTTTTTCCATTTCCTCGGAACCTCATCCTTGTTAAAATTGCAAAATACCAGGTTATAATTAAATTGGTTGTAGTATCAAAAAATCGTCTCATTCTTATAAAAGGAAGGTCAGTAAACATGCCCGATACACAAGAGACTGTTCCCCCCATAGTTCATCTCCATTATGACAAGGGCGAGCTAATAATGAAAGAGGGAGACTATGGCATCTCTATCTACCGGCTCTTGAAAGGCCACGCAAGGGTTATGAAAGAATCGGAAGGCAAAGAAATCGTCTTGGCGACTCTAGGACCCGGAGAAATATTTGGAGAGATGACTTTTTTGAACAAACTCCTGGAAGCCCGCTCCGCGTCCGTCAGGGCTGTCGACGATGTCGAGCTGGAAGCATGGCACCCCGCGAGATTGACAAACGAATACAAATTGATGCCAAATATGCTTAAATACATCACGAACCAGACCTTGGTTCGCCTTAATCGGATGAACAAAGTTGTCACACAGTTGACTGAAAAGAAGAAAAAAGAAAAGGAGATTTCCTCACAAAAGGATGCAGATGCATCAAAAAGGAAATCCTATCGCAAAAATGTGGACATGACATGCAATTATCATCCAATACGATGGTCGAACAAGGCTGGTTCCATATGTCACATTACGGATCTTAGTCTTGGAGGGGTGGGGATGGATGTGAACGCAAAAAATGCACTCAATTTTAGCCACGAAAAAAATGATGAATTTAACATCGGCACTCAACTGCCAAGTGGAAAAGAACTGAATTTCGCCGCAAAAGTGAGATGGATTGAAAAGAAGCGCGAAAAACCCGACCAACTGCACCTTGGATTGGAGTTTACAGATATTAAAGGAGAATCCGCCAGGAGTCTGGGATTTTTTCTGATGCCTTAGGAGTCAGTACCGAAGCACCCAAGTGGTCTTCCTGGTAACGGTCGATGATCTAAAACCCTGAGGCTTTTTGGAAAGGACGGGATTGTCGTGACTGTAAATAGTCAAACGTTTGCATACATAGTCAATGAAGAGGAGTATCCTGACAAAGCGGTCATACTTGAAGAAGGTGCAAAGGGTGATTGGAGTTACGTGGTTCTGCACGGCCGTGTAAAGGTAAAAAAGAAAACACCAAAGGGAGCGGTCACCATTGATACCCTAAATGAGGGCGATATTTTTGGAGAAATGGCGCTTTTCCAAAAGGAGGGAGTAGGGCCCTGGGAAGAAACGAGAGGCCGGCGCACCGCAGCGATCGTTGCTGACGGCCCTGTCAGGGTAGGATTGTTGGATAAGCAAAAGCTGTTGGATGAATTTGAGGCTCTTTCACCTCAATTGAAAGGATTGTTCAAGACATTGGTTTCCAGGTTAGAGAAAACGACAAAAAAAGCAGCCAATCTGGTTGTGGAATAGGTATTAGTAAATAAGATGCAATCTGCCGGCCATCCCCTTTGAGGTTTGTGTCCGCCCAGGCCGCAGGTGCCAGACGGTCGCTATCATCTATTTTTGATGTAATAAACAATCAGATCACTTTTCGTCTTCAGTGGAGTCACCAGCCCCAAATTTCTTCATCATGCTATCTTTGATCTGCTCGTTTGAGGCCCTTTGTCCGGCCTTGGCTTTTCTCTCTGTTTCGGCCCATACCTTTTCGAGGACATCACTCATGAACGTGTCGCCTTCGGAACTCCATGCGCTCCAGCCATCAACGTCTATATATTCATTGTAGGATGTCATGTAATCGGGATCGTAGAGTCTGACTCCTTTTTCTTCATCAAATTCGTAGGTAACCTCTTTCCCGTCAAAGTGCTCGAAGTCGACCTCCGTTAGTCCCAGGCCTTTAAGCAGTGTTTTATGCTCTTTTTTGATGTCCATTTACACTCCCAGTTAGTTCGCTTCGCTCATCCCGCGTATTGGCGGGAGAATAGTGGAATAATGGCTTGAAGGAATGTTTGGTCATTAAAATGGGCTGTCTCCATTACCCCATCACTCCGAAAAGCGTTTAATATCAAATAAACAAATTCCTCTCCAGGCTAATATCAGAACTAGCCCCTCTGGAGTAGGATTACAATTCTTCCTGAATACCAAAAGATTTTTTGGCGGATTCCAATTCATTGTGTTTGTATTCCCAACGCGCCAGTAGTTCCTCAAGTCTCTTCTTGACCTCACCATATTCATTCATCAGAGGAACGCTTCGGCTTTCGTCCTTGAAGATCTCAGGGTCGGCAAGAAGCCCTCCCAGTTCTTTTTCCTTTATCTCGAGGTCGTCAATTCTCTGCTCCAACTCAGCCAGCCTTTCCCGGATGGGCATTAGTGCGGCGCTGATCATTTTTCGTTTCTCAGCCCGTTCTCTCCGCCTCTCCTTCTTATTTTGCAAGTCATCCTGGCCAAGCGATTGCGCTTCCTTTTCCTCGGTTCCCATCAGATCCAAAGCCGCCATCTCTTCGGCCTTTTCCATTCTTGACAAATACTCATAATAATCATAGAGCGTACCGGGATATTCAATAATCTCTCCCTCTCGGATATCCCATATCTTTGTTGCCAGCCTATTTGCAAAGGATTGGTTATGGGAAACAAACAGGAGGGTGCCGTTGAAATCCTGAAGGGCGTCAATCAGGATCTCCGAAGAGACGATGTCGAGATGGTTCGTTGGTTCATCCATCACGAGCAGATTTCCGGGCTTGACCAGAATTTTTGCCAATGAGACCCTGGCCTTCTCTCCCCCGGACAGTATGCCTATGGACTTATCCACATCGCTTCCGGAAAAAAGAAAGGCGCCGCACACGCCCCTCACAAAACTTATGCTTTCATGGGGGACGACTTGGTACACTTCTTCGATGATACTTTTTTGGGGGTCGAGCATTTCAGAGTGATGTTGGGCGTAATAACTCATGTCGACTTCATGCCCCGCGGTGATTCCACCTCGGTCCGGCTTCATCTCGCCCGCCACCATTCTCAACAGCGTTGTTTTCCCCGATCCATTGGGACCGATGATCGCCACGCGCTCGCCCCGTGTCACCCTCAGATCCAGGGCCTCGTATAGTATTTTTCCATCAAAGCCTTTGGAGACGCCCCGAATGGTGACAACGTCTCCACCGCTTCGAGGAACCGGCGGGAAAGAAAAGCGGATGGCCTGCTTTTTTTTGTGAGTTTCGATCAGCTCCATTTTTTTGACGAGTTTTATCTTGCTCTGGGCCTGACGGGCCTTTGATGCCTTTGCCCGGAAACGCTCTATGAATCTCTTCGCTTCCTTTACTTTTTGTTCTTGTTTTCGGGCATTTGCCTCTAAGGTCTTTTGTTCCTCTTCCCGCGCCTTAAGATAAAAATCATAATCTCCGCTATAGAATCTAATGCCCTCCGGTTCGAAACTGATCACACGATCTATTTGACGATTCAGGAAATCCCGGTCATGGCAGATGAGTATGAGCGCTCCCTTGTAACCCTTCAGGAATCCCTCCAGCCAGCGGACGGAAGGCACATCCAAATGATTTGTGGGCTCATCCAAAAGCAGCAAATCCGGGCTCTGATAGAGCAGGCTGCCCAAAGCGGACCTCATCCGCCACCCACCGCTCAAGGTAGAGACGGGTTCGTGGAATTCCTCCTGCTTAAATCCCAAGCCTGACAGGATCCTTTCCGCCCTATGGGAAGGAAAGCGTGCGTCAAGGTCTGATGCCTTCAGGTGCAATTCGGCCAGTTCCTCTACGAGTTTGGCCTTTTCTTGTTCTCCTTGCGTCTGTTTCAAGGACGCCTCGATTTTTTGGATACGCTCCCTGAGGCGAACCCGACCGGGAACGGAATCTAAGACGGTCTGGAGCAGAGTGCCTGCTAGGGATTCCTGCAAATCCTGCGGCAGATACCCAGGGCGGAGCCCCTTGATTTTTCTGACCTCGCCTTTGTCTGGCTTGATTTCACCGGTGATCAATCTCAGCAATGTGGTTTTCCCGGACCCATTGGGCCCAATCAGGCCTATTTTTTGGCCTGCTTCCACCTGCAATCCCAATTTTTGAAAGAGATCTTTCCCCAAAAAGGAGATGGAAAGATCAATGATATGGACAAGGCTCATGTTCCCAATATTCCTCCGGGCATATCTTTAACCTCTTTCAAAGATTTTGCCAACCCCAAGGGGTTCAAAGGGTTCCTTGCCAAGTGAGAAAGTTTCGCATAATATGGGTAACTATAGGATGTGACTCGGTGATAAACTACAAAAGGAAAATTTCCTTTTGGAGAGAAAAGGCTATGGAGATTATTAATAAGACTCTGGGTCAGGTTCTCGAAGAAATTGGAACACGGCACCCCAATAACGACGCCCTTGTTCATACCGAAATAGGGATTCGATACAATTATTCGCTGTTTATTTGGGAAGTCAACAGGGCGGCCAAAGGTCTTATGGAAGTCGGGGTCCATAGGGGTGATAGGGTGGCCCTGTGGGCGCCCAATATCCCGGAGTGGCCTATCTCCATGATGGCCTTGGCGAAGATCGGGGCGGTTCTGGTTCCGGTTGATCCAGGCGCCACCAGGGAAGATCTTCATTATATCCTGAATCAATCCGAATCAAAAACCCTCATTATGGCCAGGGGTCTTGAAGACAAAGAGTATGTGGACATGATTTTCGATGTGAAGGATGATCTGCCCCTTTTACAGAACATCATTGTAAGCGCCACCCAGTCTTTTCCTGAAACGATTCCCTGGACTGAAGTTGCCGCGATGGGGGATAGGGTCGATTTTGACCGACTCAAAGAGCGGGAAGACGCCGTTGATCCCAAGGATGCTGTGGCGATCATGTATACCTCAGGAACGACCGGCAAACCCAAAGGGGTCGTCCTCGATCACCTGGGACTCATCAATAAATCCCTTTGTGCAGGTCGGCGACAGGGGCTAACCCATCAAGACAGACTATGTCTCTTTTTCCCCATGTTCCATATGTTCGGAAACACATGTATCTACCTGACCGGACTTCTCAGCGGCGCGGCGATAGTCATGCCTTGCCTTGCCTACGATCCTCCCAAGATTCTCAAGGCCCTGCAAAAGGAAGCATGCTCGGCAGTGTATGGGTCTCCAAGCATGATCATCGGCCTGTTGGATCACCCCGATTTCAGCAAGAGAAAATGGGCCACAGTGAAGAAAGGAACCCTGGGCGGCTCTCCCTGCCCAATGGAACTCATGAAAAGGTTGGTGAAAGAGGTTGGGGTGACCGATATCACCGTGGCCTATGGAATCACTGAAGCATCCTCATGGATTACCATGACAAATCCCGATGATCCCTTGGAACTCAGGGTCTCCACCATTGGGAAACCATTGGAATGCAATGACGTGAAGCTGATCGATCCTTCCACAGGAGAGGAGTTGCCGGCCAATTCCGCCGGGGAGCTTTGCATCAAGGGTCTCTTGATGAAGGAATACTACAAAATGCCGGCTGCTACATCCACTGCAATAGATAAAGAGGATTGGTTCCACTCCGGTGATCTAGGAGAGATGGATGAAAGCGGATACTTGAAAATAACCGGCCGCCTAAAAGATGTGGTTGTCCGAGAAGGGATTGAGATCTATCCTTCTGAACTGGAAGAGGTCTTCTATGGTATTCCGGAGGTATCCGAGGTCCAGGTGTTCGGTTTTCCCCATGAAGAAAAGGGACAGGAGGTGGCTGCATGGGTGAGACTCAAAGAGGGGGCTGAGTTGACCCTTGATGAATTGGCGGATTTTAGCGCCCGGAACTTTGATGTCAGATCCGCGCCCCAATACTTCAAGTTTATCACCGAATTCCCCATGACCCGATCGGGAAAGGTCCAGAAATTCAGGCTTGCGGAGATGGCCAAAGAGGAATACGAAAAATACAGCTAGTTTCCAATCCGGAAATTCGAAAAATGAGGCAGGACCAAAAACCATGATCCTGCCTTTTTTATGCCTGGGATCGCTTCCGGGTACTCTAAACAAATTGAAGCTTAGAACGTTCTTTGAAAAGGTCTTAATTAATTGGAAACGGTTTTATCCGGTTCAGATAAGGTGCAATTCTTTAAAAATTGGTTCAGCTCTGAAAGCTGCTCCTCAGATAAATCGAGAAATTGAACGCCTCTTCGCCTTAGTTGAATCGGTGTGATAAGGGAATTATAATCCTCTTCCAGCGAAATATCCGAAGCGGTTCTCACCCTCAGCTTTTTTATGCAGAAATCATTTCCGTGCATAAAAAGATCAAGAGTAAATGAGCCGGCGGTGGACGGCTCTCTATCATCAATGTACCGAAATGAAAGCCCGCCCCTGCTGATATCTAGGATTTGTCCCAATTCACAAACATGTTGTTCCGGGAACGCAAAGACGCGCTCTTTTACCTGAAACCTCTGATTTTTCCTCCGTTCATTAAATTTCTCGACAGCCATAGCATTGCCCCTGCTTGATTTCATCAATATACATCTCGTCACATAAGGAGTTCCCCTGCTGGATTAACGCTTTTTGATTTGATTGAAAATGGATTGTTTTTAGTGGGTCTTGAAGATGAAATAGTGCAGGTTTTCGGTAAGAAGTCAATGCTTGAAAATTGCTTAGAAAATACGGAAGTAGACTACGTATGTCGAGTGTAAGTTTCTTGAATTGTGGGCAAATTTGGCAGGTTCAAGCAGAGATTTCACAATACTTGAATACAAGGGGGAGGTATTTTTGAGTTTTGATAAAGAGCCCAAATCGGATAAGCAGCCGGAGAGGCCTCAAGTGAGATTCCTTCTGCCAAAACTCAGGGGCTGAAAAGAGCCTAGTCGAAGAATTTTTTGGATTTAGGACAGGAGCTGTTTGAAACACACTATAGTCCGGCTTTTTCGTGTTCCTCCTTCAAGCATTTGTCCATAATGACTTGGATTCCTGCCTTTCGCGCCTTTTCAGCGGCTTCTTCGTGAACAACGCCCAGTTGCATCCAGATGACTTTTGGACCTATCTCTAAAGCCTCATCGACTACAGGAGGGACACGGGTCGGATTCAGGAAGAGGTCGACCACGTCTATTGGGTGAGGAATATCCGTCAGAGACTTATAGCATTTTATCCCGAGTATTTCTTTTTGCCCGGGATTTACAGGTGTAATGTCATAGCCATGATCAATCAGATATTTGGCGACCTTGTTGCTGTCCCTCTCCTCCTTTGGAGAAAGACCCACGATCGCGATTCGCTTATAATTATTGAGTATTTCGAGAACCTCTTTTGAGGGTGGCTGCTTTTTGTCCGGGGGTTGGGATTCATTCATTGGAAGGCCTCGATGTTCGTTACAAGTTACTCGTTGCTGGTTGCTCGTTGCTTGTCCGCCAGCATTGAGGCGGGCGGGGTGTTGAAGACCTTTCGAGCTATTGGAATGGGTTAAACTTTGTCGACGAAGTTTTTGACCTTATCCACCTTCTTCTTTACGTCCATAGCCTGTTTCACACCGGGAACTTGTTGAATAACCTTTTCAGCCAATTTGTTCTCCAGTGCGGATGGATTATCCTTTTTCTGTTCTTCGGGCTTTTCGTCATCCTCTGAAATATTCACGGTATCATTTAATTCCTTTTTTACATTTCGGAATTCTTTAATGGCGCCGCCGAGGCCTTTACCGATCTCCGGAATCCTTTTTGCTCCAAAGATTATGAAGATAATGACCCCAATGATGATGAGTTCTGTGGTTCCAAGGCCGAACATAGTTTACTCCTTAAATGCATTGTCGGTTGCGGATTGTCGGTTGTCCGTTGTGTAATGACTAAATAATGACTTGCACTTCGAAATGATATGGCACAAACCTTAACACATCGACATCAAAAATTGGAATAAGTTCAGTTATAAGCAGACAGGATATACATGATTGCCCGGATGATTTATATGACAGAGAGAACTCAAAGCTATTATCGTGGTTGGTCGGTTATTTGAATAGATCGTCAAAAAGCGTTATGTGGGGTACTTGAAAGACAATAAAAGGTTAACCTAATTATTGTCATTCAAGCATCCCACATCAGTTCCGAAATAGCCATATCGGAACCCGGCTTTACGCGGTTCTTTTTGACGATTCCGAGATTCACACCTAAAAACGTCTTGTTGATCCCGTTATCCTGTCTAGTATTTTTCTTCCGGCGAACTATACCGAAAGCTTGTTACCGCTAATTTACAAATTGGATAGGTTCCTCTTTGTCAGTACGTGATTCCACGGTGCCTATATGATAGGCGGTCTCACTCATGGCTTTCAATCGCAGAAATATTTCATCCATGTCCTCTTCATTTACCACGATGACCAGTCCAAGGCCGTTGTTGAAGGTGCGCAGCATTTCCCTTTCCGTTATCCTGCCCGCCTTTTGAAGAAACTGGAAGATTGGGGGGGACATCCAGCTGGATTTTTTTATGACGGCTTTGCATTGCTGCGGCAAAATGCGCGGCAAATTGTCAATGAGACCGCCACCCGTGATATGGGAAATCCCGTAGATATGGAAATCCCTTCTCATGTTTGTGATGGTTCGGCTGTAGATCCTTGTGGGTTCGAGAACCTCTTCTCCCAGGGTTCTGCCAAACTCTTCAACATAATCGCCCACGGACAATTTCAACTCATCGAAGAAGATTTTACGGACAAGTGAGTACCCGTTACTGTGAAGCCCGCTTGAAGCAATCCCAACCAACTGATGGCCCACGGCGATTTCCGAGCCGTCGAGAAGCTGTTCATTGTCCGCCAGACCTACCACAAATCCTGCCAGATCGTACTCGCCTTCATTATACAATCCGGGCATTTCTGCGGTTTCACCCCCTATGAGCGAACAATTGGCCTCTTTACAGCCCGCAGCGATCCCTTTTACGATATCCACGGCCTTTTTCACATCAAGTTTGCTCATGGAAATGTAATCGAGCATCAAAAGGGGTGTCGCCCCTTGGACCATGATGTCATTGATGCACATGCCCACAAGATCAATGCCGATGGTATCATGCTTATCCATCATAAAGGCGATCTTCAGTTTTGTTCCTACACCATCGGTAGAGGTTACCAGGACGGGATTTCTCATGTCCTGGGCAGGAAGTGAGAAGAGACCGGCGAATCCTCCTATATCTGTAATGACCCCGGATTTGAAGGTCTTCGCGACCACAGGCTTGATAAGATCAACTAATCGATTGCCCTCGTCGATATCGACTCCTGCCTCGGCGTATCTCCCCTTTTTTCCTTTTTTTGCCATGTATCAACCCCTAATCTCAACTCGTAACCCGAAATGCCTAACCACCTTTCCTTTCAGCATATATCTTTGTTCTGAACTGGCTGTCAATGTTTAAATCCGTGATTCGGAGCCCTTTGAAATCGGGCGGCGAATATCGCCAAGAGTATCCCTAGTCCGAATCTCAGTCACCTTCGATCTAGTCTTTCCAGGAATGTATCAAGACTTTCAAAAACAGGTTTCCTCTCTTCCCGGGCCCATAATACTTTCCCATACCGCCAAGGCGCAGTCGACTCCCATGGGTCATGCCCGGGGGAACCGTGACCCTTAATACACGATTATTGAATCCATGCTGCACATTCACCATTTTCTTCGTTCCAAAATGGGCTTCTCTGGGTGTAACCGTGATGCTGCCATAGAGATTTGCGTCATCCGAGGAACTGAGCGCTCGGATCACCTGGAGCCTGGGGGTCTTTCTCTGGGGTTTAATGGCGTTCAGCCTATCGCCCAGGCTGGACACGGGAACTTTAGAAAATAGTTTCAAGAACACGATCCCGAGGATAAATCCACCCACGTGGGCCCACCACGCAACGCCTGATGCTTGAGCAGATGATCCCGTAGCACTCAGGAATTGCAGGACAAACCAGATGCCAAGAAAGAAAAAGGCAGGGATTTCCAGAAAATAGGGAATGATGATTATCGGAATCAGGGTAAGGATTTTGGCGGTCGGGTATAGGATGAAATAGGCGCCCATGACCCCTGCGATAGCGCCACTTGCGCCGATCGTCGGAATAGTGGAATTGAGATTGAAGATAAGATGTGAAATTCCCGAAGCCCAACCGCAGAGAAGATAGAATAGAAGATACCTAAAAGGACCTAATCGGTCCTCGACGTTATCGCCAAATATATATAGAGACCACATATTACCCAGAAGATGCCAAAAGCCGCCGTGGATAAACATGAATGAAAAAAGTGAAAGAGCCTGTTGACCAAAGGTGAAATAGGAGGCGATTTCCGGTGACGTGTATCGCGCAGGGACAAGACCATAAACAAAAATGAATTTGTCAAGCCCCTGCCCCTGTGACA
>CAYWMP010000157.1:0-14054 GCA_964459445.1 uncultured Desulfobacteraceae bacterium | reverse complement strand
AACCAACCTGGAGGATAGACGTGGCTGAATTACTCTTTGAGTTGGGCACCGAGGAGATTCCTTCGGGGTATCTTAACGATGCCTTGAAAGAACTATCACGACTGGCCGAATCCTATATGAAGGATCATCGCATCGAGACCGAAGGGAGCCTGATCGCCCATGGCACACCCAGGCGGCTCGTCCTGATAGCCGGTTCCATTGCAAAAAAGCAAGCTGACACGATTCAGGAAGTGACCGGTCCTCCAAAAAAGGCTGCCTATGATGAAAAGGGGAATCCAACAAAGGCGGCCCTTGGTTTTGCGAAGAAACAGGGTGTCTCCGTGGATGAGCTGCAAAGCCTTGAGACCCCAAAAGGCGAATATCTTTATATCAAAAGGAATATTCCCGGAAGACCGACCTCCGAGATCCTTACCGAAATCCTGCCAACCTTAATTGCTGACATCCCTTGGCCCAAGTCCATGCGATGGGGGAGCGGAAAGTTTTCCTTTGTGCGACCGATCCATTGGATTTTGGCCCTTCTTGACGGCGCAGTGATACCCTTCGAAGTGGCGGGAATCAAAAGCGGTCGCGCAACCATGGGACACCGGTTCATGGCCCCCGGCAAGATAGAAGTAGAGGGCCTTGAAGATTACCTGGAAAAGGTGAGTGAAAGCTCCGTGGTGATTGATCAAAAGGAGAGGGAGAAAAGGGTGGCAGAGGCTGCGAAGGCCGCGGCCGACACCGTATCCGGGACCCCTTTGGAGGACCCCGGACTGGTAACGACCGTGGCAAACCTGGTGGAAGCCCCGATTGCCCTGTGCGGTGGCTTTGACAAGGCCTTCCTCGATCTTCCGGATCCTGTGTTGATCACGGCCATGCGAGAACACCAGAAGTATTTCGCGCTCCGGGATCAACAGGGGAATTTGATGCCCAATTTCGTGGCTGTCAACAACACCGTCCCAAATGATGAGGCCGTTGTTCAAAAGGGTCATCAACGGGTCCTGCGCGCCAGGCTGGCGGATGCGGATTTCTTTTTCAAGGAAGACAGAAAACACACCCTTGAGGACCGGTTGGAGGATCTGAAGGACGTTATTTACCAGGCTGAACTGGGTACCTCCTACTCCAAGGTCGAGCGTTTCGCGAGATTGGCGGAACAAATTGCGGAATGGGTCGCTCCGGAAAAAAGATCGGATGCAAAGCTTGCAGCAAGGCTGTGCAAATGCGACCTGGTGACCGAAATGGTCATGGAATTCCCGAGCCTCCAGGGCGTGATGGGTAAAGAATACGCCCGCCTTGACGGCCATCCCGAGGAAGTGTGTTTGGCGATCCATGAACACTATTTGCCTGCGCGGGCGGATGATGCGCTCCCGAAAACGGTGACGGGCGCTATCGTCGGTATTGCGGATCGTATGGACACCATTGCAGGGTCCTTTTCCATCGGGCAGGAGCCGACGGGGGCGGCAGATCCCTTTGCCCTGAGAAGACACGCCTTGGCTATAATCCGCATCTTGGAAGATCGGGGTTGGGCTATCGGCCTCATGGAATTGGTATCCACTTCCTTGGGCCTTCTTCGTGAAACGGTTAAATTCGATGAGAAAGCTGTTCTCAATAGGTTGATCGACTTTTTCAGGGAAAGATATCGGAACCTGATGTTAAGGGCAGGCTATAAGACCGATTTGGTGGAAGCCGTCATATCAGCGGATTTTAACCAAATCAGCCAGCTCAGTCCGCGAATTGAACAGTTGCAAAAATTCATGGCGGAGTCCGATGAATTCGAATCCATTGTCCTTACGTCCAAACGAATAAAGAACATATTGAAGAAACAAGAAAAAACCTACTCTGTCGACCCGAGCCTGTTTAGGGAATCCTGCGAGTCGGATCTTTGGGCTGCCTTTGGAAAGGTGAAGGAGGGAGTTGAGGCCTTCGCGGAGAAGAACGAGTATTTTGAGGCCTTGAATCACATGGTCCAATTAAGAAAGCCTGTGGATGATATATTCGAGGGTGTGGAGATTCTGACAAAGGATGATCCGAAGTTGAAGGAAAACAGGGTAGGGATGCTTCAAAGCCTGGGCCATCTCTTTCTGAGCCTGGCCGACTTTTCAAAGTTTTCTATTTAACGGCCACCAGGTTTTTTGATAAGTACGTACAATTCCCCTTCATGTTTCATGTGGCCTGCCGCAATGCCTGCATAGGGCCCGCTTCCCCAAAATAAATCGGCCCTGCCCGCACCTCTGATGGCCCCGCCGGTGTCTTGATTGAGCACCAATCGGGAAAAATTCCTCCAGGATTCGATCTGTCCCTTGTCAGAGATAATTGGCTTTTGGGTGGAGATAAAACAAAGCGCCCCGTCGGGGAAAAGACGGTAATCGAGGGCAACGGATCTGCCGGGCGTCAAGGGGACGTTGATCCTTCCGACAATAGGATCATCTCCAAGGATCCTGAAGAACACATAGGATGGATCATGATTCAAGACCTCATCTATCTGATCCGGATGCCCTGAAAGATACTCCATAATTGCCTGCATGGAAAGCTTTTCCCTTTCAATGAAGCCTTTGTCTATCAGGTATCTTCCAATGGAGCGATAAGGGCGCCCGTTCTTGCCGGCATAGCCTATCCGAACTCTCCTGCCATCGAGCAGGCGCAAGCTCCCGGAGCCTTGGATCTGGAGGATGTCCACCTCAACGGGATCCTTCAGCCATGCGATCTCCAAGCCCTTGTCCTTTAGGGCCTTCCCGACCTCAATATCGGACCTGGTGTAATAGGGCAGAACTCTGTTGTCTTCCACCCGGGCGACAATTTTTTCGCCCGCATATTTCTGGCTAAAGAGCGACAGGTCTATCTCGATGAGATCCTCGGGCATTCGGTACAATGGATATTTATGGCTCTCGTCGGGTACAAGACTTCCTTCATAGACAGGTTCGAAGTAACCCGTGAAAAGGACGCTTCTTTTCCCAACACGTCCGGTCGCCCTGTAGACCAGATAGTTCTTCCTTATCATGCTGTTCAACTGCCGTGCGGTGGGATTCCGTGATAGGAAGGCCAAGAGTTCCTCTTGGCTTTGGCGCACCTGCCTAGAGGTGTATTGGTGGGGACCGTATTGAAAGATGCGTTCCGGATCGATTTTGTATAAATACTCGAGATTCTGTTGGATCGCATTCGCAAGGGTGGCGAGATCCATATCATCCTTAAACTTTGGAAGGAAGAATCGAACCCTTTTCAGGGCTTCTTGGGGTTCCTTGGCCTTGCGATGGAGAGCAGGAGAACAACCGGTCGGCAATAGGATCGCAGTCAATAGCAGAAGAATAAGCAGCCGCATGGGGAAGCAGGGTGTGATTTCGGTAGGACGGACGATGACTTTTACTGGCTGCAGATGCATCTTATCATATTACCCATTCCCTCTGCCGCGAAGCTCCTGCACGGTCAAGCAGGCCGAGCAGTTCTTTCCCCACAGGGAATAGGTTTTGTTTTCCCTGTATGACTTAATGTGAATGTATCCGTCATTGATAAGATTTCTAAGGGCTTTAACAGGTATGGGGGCCCCTTCAATTTGAATTTCAGCGTTGTCATTCTTGCCTGTGACAAGTTCTTCGATCTTCATTTGAATATACCTCCAGAGGTGGTTGAGGTTAAGTTCTTATTTCCTGGGTCATGAAAACCACATAGGAAATGGCAAAACAGATGAGCATAATGGCCACCAAAGCAACCAGGTGAGGATAGACAACAATCAGACTCTGTCCCAATGGCAGCGGGTTCTGAAAACGCGATGCGGAGAGTTGTTCCAAGGGACCCATGAGCACGAGAGCGCTTGTTGTATTTCGCATAGGATCCACGATCGTGGCCGATGCCTTGGAATAGAGCGACATGGGTGAAAAATGGGATATATTCTCTTTAAGACGCGCATTTTTGAGAAACACTTCCTCGCTTCCGCTCTGGGTCCTGTCCACCGGCACTAATGTGTTGGCCAATACATCAGCCCCGAGAGACACAAAAAATGACAGGAATATCCATAAAGCCACCGAAGCGAGGGCCGAGGTAGCGATACTTCTGAAAAAGATGGAAAACAGAATCGAGATCCCAAGCCAGAAAGATATGTAAATGATGCTCAGAATCATGTAGAAGATGAGTCGCCAAATCTCTTCCAGGCCGGGGACAACACCAAGCAGGGCAAGACCGAACCCGGAGATCACCAGCACAATGGAAAGAAGCATGATGCTGATGGTAGTGACACCGGCCAGGAACTTTCCATTGATAACGGAATCCCTGTAAATGGGTTGAGACAACAGTTTAATGAGTGTGCCGTGGGCCCTTTCCCGGTTGATGGCATCAAATCCCAGAACCAATCCGATAAGGGGGCCAAAAAAGGCCACGAACTGCACCATTGAGAAGAGCGCCCCGGTGCTATTAAAGAGCATCAGAAATACGAATTTCGGTTTGGCCACACCACCGAGGTTTTCTCGCAGGTTGATTCCAGCCATATAAGCTGTGATGAAGCTGACCATCCCAATCAGGGCAAAAAGGATGACAAACCGATAGCTGGTAAAATGGTCAGCCAGTTCTTTTCTGTAAACAGCCAAAAGGCCTTGCATCATCAGACCTCCTGAAAATACTTCATATAGATTTCTTCGAGCGTATACTGCTCTTCTCCCAGACCGAACTTTTCTCTCGCCAGGGACTCAATGGAGCCTTCAGCAACCATGTTACCCCTAATCATGATGCCGACGCGGTGGGATATCTTTTGTACCTGGTAGAGATTGTGGGATGAGAGCAATACCGTGATCCTTCTATCGCGATTTAGGGATTTAATGAGTTCAATGAGCCTGAGGGCGCCGTCAGGATCAAGACCGAGAGTCGGTTCATCGAGGAGGAGGACCTTCGGATCCTTAATCAATACTTCTGCTATGCCCAACCGTTGTTTCATACCCCGAGAATAGGCGCCGACCTTTTTTCGGACATCGTCTTTAAGACCCACTTCCTCGAGCACGCTCAGGATCTGGTTTTGTGCACGGCCCCCATTTATTTCGTTGAGTTCGGCGATGTACTCAAGGCTCTGAATCGCGTCCATGTCGTTATAAAAACCCACATTCTCGGGCAGGTATCCGACGAGGCGCTTTACGTCCTTGGCTTTTCTGGTGGGGTCCAGACCGCATACCCGGGCGGATCCTTTAGTGGGTTGGCTGAGTCCAAGGAGCATCAGTAGGGTTGTGGTCTTTCCGGCCCCGTTGGGACCCAAGAATCCAAAGACTTCACCTTCTTCAACCTGAAAGGAAAGGCTATCCACGGCAGTCTGCTGTTTGTATCTTTTGGTAAGACCCGTTGTGTTGATAATCGTTTGATTATCCATCCTAGCGCCTTCCCATACGAACAAAAAGAACGACAAGACCGAGAACGACCAGTACGATAATTCCTATTCCGATCCAACCCCAGGCCGTGGATGCCCTGACGGTCACGCGTAATTCCATGTCCTTGGAGAATTTACCCGCATCCACATTCAGACCCACGGAATAGTCGCCCACAAGCGCTTGTTCCGCCGGCGTGATGATCGCTTCAATCTGCTTCAATTCTCCCGGTGCAATGGTTTCGATCAACTCCGGTCTGTACTCTACCTTCCAATTCTCAGGCTTGAAGGAGAGAAACCTGATATTGCTCTGCGGGGCCGACCCGCTGTTCTTGACGTAAAAGGAAAGGTTGGCTTCCTTGCCCCTCATCGCGTTTAGGGAGAGCAGGCCATCGGGGGTTCCCACATCCAGCTTATTGGTTCCGGTCAGGAGGACCATGAGGTTTACATCGGCCATACCGTCTTCCGAACTCACTTTTACGATAATGGGATATTTGCCCGGAGCAGCCAGGACAAAGGGTTTCACCTCCACGCCCATGCTTTGGCTCTGTCCCTTTTTAATCCTTAGACTGGATATGAATTTCTCTTCATAGGCCGGCTTGAAATTGATCTCCCAGTTTTTGGGGCCTTCTGAAATAAGGTTGAAGATGCTGTCCTTGTCCGTCTTGTTTTCAACTTCCAAGGAGAACTCAAACTTGGCATCCGTTGGTCCTCGAAGCACGGGGTAGGACGTCGTGATCCTTACGTCCTTTGTTTCCTTCTTCTTCTCTCCGGCCTTGACCGAAATGGTCACCTGGGCGGATGAGGTCAATTCTCCGTCCTGGCTCTGGGCCCTAATAGAAAAGGTATATTTTCCGGGTCCCACGCCATCGAAGGGCTCTGCCCTCAGGGTCAAGCTTTTGGTACTGTCGCTTGGGATATGGGCACCTGTGATATCATAGCTGTAGGTCTTTATTCTCGCTTTCCAGCCTTCAGGGATTTTGGGAATAGTTAATTCGATATTCTCATCCGATTGACCGCCGTTTTTCACTTTGATATCAAGGCTGACATCATCTCCTTCCGTCACAATCACGCCCGTGTATTCGGGTGCAATGGATATGGCTCGAGGCGGAAGGTTCTTTTTCCTTTCTTCATCTTCACCATAAGCCACAGAAAGCCCGGACGGTATTACCCAGGCAAACACCATTAAGGCAACAAAAAGCATGAAAAAAGAAAAGCCGTTCCATTTCCCTTTCATTGAACCAATCCTCCTTTAGTCGTTGTTTGATTTTGAATGTTTATCAAGCGTGGCCGCATCATAGCCCGCCTTCTTGTAATTGTCCAAAGCCCTTCCCTTGAGGCCTTTGTCTTTTGTTTTTTCCGAATGTTTGTCCGCCAATTCAGCTGCATGACTCCACATGCCCTCATTCTCATAATCCTTAACCTGCCTCATCACATTGTTGTGCTCCTCGGAGGTTTCAGCAACCGCGGCGCGACACCATGAGATGACTTTCCTAATGGCCCCGCCGCAGTGGGAACACAGGGTCAGGGGCTTTTCCTTGGTCGACTGCAAGATCTCAAAGGCCACCCTGCATTTTTTACATCCCTTTATGGGATCCAGGGCTTCGTATTCATAGATCGGCATGGATGGGCCACCCTCACGGACGTTAAAGCAGGCTCTATATTAATGATGGAGGTCAAGTTGTCAAGGGCTTAGCGTGTGTCAGAAAAAGGAGGTCATAGATATTTCAGTGAGGGTGCCGGATAGTTGGCACCACATATGCAAAGAATCATTTGAAATTGACTTGCTGGGATGCCATGGCTATGATGAAAAAAAAGAGAACTTCGCAATATGATGGATGAAAAGGAATACAAAGACAAATACGTTAATCTGAGGATCCTGAAAAGTATCCAGGAATTCCTTAAAGGGGATGATGAGGCTTCTACGGCCCTATATCCCATTCGGGTGCCGGACCAGCTGCTCCTTCAGGTATTAAAGGAAAGGGGGGCGGAAGCGACCGATCAAATCATCCATGAAATCTTCAAAAAAGGCCTCACCCACTGGAGTGAACAGCTATACAATGACGCCTTCGGCTCTCAGAAGGACTTGGAGGATTTCATAGAACTGGTCAAGAAAAGGACAAAAGAATGACATGTTTTTGTCAAACCCGTCAAAAAATCCAACCATAAGATACTTCTCATTCCAAATTTGATGATCTCGTAAAATTAACGGCACAGGAAAAAGCTCCAAATGCAAGGCGCGCGAATCTTTTGGAATGAGGCGTACCTAAAGTACGTCGCAATGACGAAAGATGAAGTGCAACTCCGCAGATGGACCTTTTACAAAGCCGTCAAAATTGTATTTTCAGAATCCAACCATTAAATTGCAACTGTTACCGCTCCAAACCAGCGCTGCCAAATCAGAAGACGCGTTGTTAATCAAAGGACAGGATGGGATCAATAGGATTCTTTTGAATATGGCATGAATTCTGCAATTTTTGTGATATCATGCCTCTTTTTCAGCCCCCTTCCCCATCTTCTTCATTGAACTGTCCCAATAACGGCGACTTTGAGGTTAATCTAGTGACTAAAGGATTTTAGGGGCGGTACTTGAAAAGGGTGAAATGATTATTAATTTAGAGCGATTTCATTGACCGGCCTTCAATAGGGGGCATCATTTCGGCGGGGAGGATTCTGGCATAATACCGGGTACAAACGATTCTATAATTCATGGGAGAGGCAATGAAGACGAGTGTTGAGGCGATTAGTCCCGTTAAGAAGAAATTAACGATTGAGATAGAGGCGATTGAGGTCGATAAGAAGGTAGATGAGGCCTATAATGCCCTGGGGAAAAGGGCGAAGGTACCGGGCTTCAGACCCGGCAAGATCCCCAGAAACATCATGGAAAGGCATTTCGGCCAACAGGTGGTTGATTCAGTGACCAAGGATTTGGTCAATGAAACCCTGCCAAAGGCCGTAGAGGAAACCGAGACCTTTCCGCTGACGATGCCCGTTGTTGAAAATGAAATCATAAAAAAGGGACAAACCTTTAAGTACTCCGCCATCATGGAGGTTAAACCGGAATTTGATCTGAAGGATTACATGGGCCTTCAAGTGGAAAAAGAGATATTTTTCGTTTCCGATGAGAAAGTGGAAAAGCAGCTGGAAGAGATCCGGTGGGCCAATGGTCAGTTGAAAGCCCTTGAAGAGGATAGAGGCACGCAAAAGGATGATTACGCCGTCCTCGCCTATGAGGGATTTGAAGGGAATCAACCCCTCGAGGGGGTCAAATCCGAGAACTTTTTACTGAAAATCGGGAGCAATGACTTCCATCCCGATTTTGAGAAGGCCCTCATTGGACGGAAAAAAGATGATGAGATTGACATAACGGTCCGCTTCGAGGATGACCATCAGAACGTGAAGGTTGCGGGTAAGGAAGTGGCCTTTAAGGTGAGAGTCCAAGAGATTAAGGTCATGGAATTGCCGGAACTCAATGATGATTTTGCAAAGACCCTGGGTGCCGATTTCGAAGACCTCGCCGCATTGAGGGAAAAACTCCAAGAGGAAATGACCAAGCGAGAAGAAAAGCGGATAGACGCCGAGGTAAAGAAACGACTGATCAAGCAAATAGCGGAAGGTGTGGATTTCGAATTACCTGAAAGCCTTGTCGAATCGGAAATCCGTTTCGGCATCGAAAACCTCAAACAGAATCTGGTAAGGGCCGGGGCTGACATGGAAAAAGCCGGGTTTCACGAAGAGCGTTTAAAAACGGAATTCAGACCGGCAGCGGAGAGCAGAGTCAAGGATATGCTGATACTGGGAGAGGTCGCAAAACAGAATGATCTCTCTGTCGGTGAGTCGGAATTGGCCGAGAGCTTCAGGGAGATGTCGGAGAGGACGGGGCAGGAAGTTCAAGTCCTGCGCCAGTACTATGAAGCCAACCGCCTTATTGACACATACAGACAGTCCCTGCTTGAGGAAAAGACGTTGAATTATTTAGTGAATGGTGCTACTATTAACGAGCTTGAGGCGGATAAAATAGCCCAAGAAAAAGAGTGATTTGACGCCGAAAAACACATAAAAAGACACTAAAAATTTCCCGCTTTTTTACGCGGGAAAAACTTTTAGAGCGGTAGATTCCGGTAGAATCAATTAGGTTATAAAGTAAGAGAGCTAAGAAAATGTTGATACCCATCGTCGTAGAGCAATCAAGTCGTGGAGAGCGGGCCTATGATATTTACTCACGGCTTCTGAAAGATCGCATCGTTTTTCTCGGTGAAACCGTCCATGACGATATGGCAAACATCATCATCGCCCAAATGTTGTTTCTGGAATCAGAGGATCCGGGCAAGGACATCAACCTCTATATCAACTCACCCGGCGGATCCGTAACCGCGGGGCTAGCCATTTATGATACCATCCAATATATCAAACCGGATGTGACCACCATCTGCATGGGCCAGGCCTCCAGTATGGCCGCAATGTTGATGGCTGCCGGTGCAAAGGGAAAACGATATGCCCTGCCACACTCCAGGATCATGATTCATCAACCCCTGGGTGGTGTCCAGGGCCAGGCAACGGACATCGGCATTCAGGCCAAAGAGATTTTGAAGATAAAAGAACTCATTCACCGTATCATATCAAAGCATACCGGCCAGCCGGTTGATAGGATTGCGCAGGATACGGAAAGGGATTATTTTATGAATGGCGAGGAGGCCTTGGAATACGGTCTTATCGACAAAATCATCACAGAGCGCATCATGGAAATAGAATCAGAGGAAAAGGAGTAAGGTCCTATGCAAAGAAAAGACGATTCCAACGACGATCTTCTGTGCTCCTTTTGTGGAAAAAGCCAGGATGAAGTCAAGAAGCTCATTGCCGGGCCCTCTGTTTACATTTGTGATGAATGCATCCAGCTTTGCAATGAGATCATCGCCGAGGAATACGGCCAGGAAGATGAAGACGAGGGCGACGGCAAACTCCCCAAGCCCTTTGAGATCAAAGAGATTCTCGATCAGTACGTTATAGAGCAAGAGAGGCCCAAAAAGATACTCTCCGTGGCCGTCCATAACCATTACAAACGGATCAACACTCAGATCGACATGGAAGGAGTCGAGATCCAAAAGAGCAACATCCTGCTCATCGGACCCACAGGCTCCGGCAAGACCCTGTTGGCCCAAACACTGGCCAAGATTTTGAATGTCCCCTTTACCATTGCCGATGCCACCACACTCACCGAGGCCGGGTACGTAGGAGAGGATGTAGAGAACATCATCCTCAATCTCGTTCAAATGGCGGATTACGATGTGGAATCTGCCAGCAAAGGCATCGTCTATATCGACGAGATCGACAAAATAGCCCGCAAATCGGACAGTCCTTCCATAACCCGGGACGTATCCGGGGAAGGGGTGCAACAGGCCCTGTTAAAGATCATCGAAGGGACCCTGGCAAGCATTCCCCCGAAGGGCGGTCGGAAACACCCCCAGCAGGACTTTGTCAAAGTGGATACCAATGACATCCTCTTTATTTGCGGCGGGACCTTCAACGGGCTGGAGAAGATCATCAGAAGCAGGATCGGCAGCAAGTCTATGGGGTTTGAGGCCGATATCCATGAAGGGAAGGAAAATGATGTGGACCTGGTCACGGCGCGAGTCCAACCAGAAGATCTGATAAAGTTTGGACTCATACCTGAATTTATCGGCCGGATCCCCGTCGTTTCAACGCTCAACCATCTGAGTCTTGAGGCCCTGGTCAGGATTCTGACCGAACCGAAGAATGCCCTTGTCAAGCAATATAACAAGCTCTTCGAACTCGAGGAAGTCAAACTCAGGTTTACGGAAGAGGCCCTCCTTTCAGTGGCAAAGGATGCCATAGAGCGCAAATCGGGCGCGCGCGGTCTCAGGGCCATACTGGAATCGGTCATGCTGGATATCATGTATGACATCCCCTGCATGCCCGGCGTTCGCGAGTGTGTGATTGGAGAAGAGGTCATAGCAAGGGGAGAAAGCCCCCTGTTACTCTATGAAAACAAGGCGGAGTACGCATAAAACATGTTTAATATAAACAAAAAAAATCCAACTGAATTTCCCAAGGAGGAAAGGACCATGTATCCTCTCATACCCCTTCGAGATGTGGTTGTCTTTCCCAGTATGGTTGTTCCCCTTTTTGTGGGGAGGGATAATTCGATTAAGGCCCTTGAATATGCCATGTCCCACGAGAAAGAGGTCTTTCTGTCTGCCCAGAAAGATGCCAAGATCGATAGCCCCACTAAAAAGGATATCTTTCTCGTAGGAACCCTGGGCACCGTTCTACAGCTTTTGCGGCTGCCGGACGGAACCGTCAAGGCCCTCATCGAGGGAAAGAGGCGGGCAAGGATCGAGACCTACCTGGACCATCCGGATTTCTTCATGGTGGAGGTCGGGAAATATCCCCATGAGTTTCAGACATCCATTGAAACAACGGCCCTTATAAGGGCTGTAAACGAGAGTTTCTCGGAATACGGAAAACTCAACGAAAAGATTGGCAAAGACCTCGTCCAAACGGTCTCCTCTATAGAAGACCCATCACGCCTTTCGGATACCATTGCGGCCCACCTCACGTTGAAGGTCAGTGAAAAACAGGAATTATTGGAGCTTCAAGACCTCAACAAGCGGATGGAAAAGCTTTTCGAAAAACTCCGAAACGAGATCGACATCCTCAGACTGGAGACTCGCCTGAAAAAAAGGGTCAAGAAGCAGATGGAAAAGACCCAAAAGGACTATTATCTGAATGAGCAGATGCGGGCGATCCAGAAGGAGATGGGTTCCAAGGATGATTCCAAGGCCGAAATGGATGAGCTTGAGAAAAAGATCAAAAGGAAACGCCTGTCCAAGGAGGCCCACGCCAAGATCTGGCAAGAATTCAAGAAACTGAAAATGATGTCCCCCATGTCCGCTGAAGCAACCGTTGTCAGAAACTATATCGACTGGATTCTTGCCCTGCCCTGGTTTGACAAGACAAAGGACAAGATGAACATAGATGAAGCGGAGACGATTCTGGAAGAGGATCACTATGGTCTCAGGAAGCCGAAGGACAGGATTCTGGAGTACCTGGCCGTCCAAACCCTGACCAAAAAGATCAGGGGCCCTATCCTTTGTCTGGTCGGACCCCCGGGTGTTGGAAAAACATCCCTGGCAAGGTCCGTAGCCCGGGCCACGGGACGGAATTTTGTTCGACTCTCCCTGGGCGGGGTGAGGGATGAGGCCGAGATTCGCGGCCATAGAAGGACCTATATCGGCGCACTCCCCGGCAAGATCATCCAGTACCTCAAGAAGGCAAAATCGAACAACCCCGTATTCTGTCTCGATGAAGTGGACAAGATGAGCACGGATTTTCGCGGTGATCCTTCCGCCGCGCTTCTCGAGGTCCTGGACCCGGAACAGAACTTTGCATTCAATGATCACTACCTGGATATTGACTACAATCTCTCAGAGATACTCTTTATCACCACGGCAAACACCCTTTATAGCATTCCCCTGCCCTTGCAGGACAGGATGGAGATCATCCGACTTCCGGGCTATACCGAACTGGAAAAACTGAAAATTGCAAAGCAGTTCCTGATAAAGAAGCAGATTGAGTTAAACGGTCTGAAGCCTGAAAATATAAGCTTTTCAGACAAATCGATTCTGTCGGTGATCAGGCACTACACTAGGGAAGCGGGTGTTCGAAATCTGGAACGAGAAATTTCTTCCATCTGCCGCAAGGTTGCCAAGGAAGTCGTCAGGCAGGGTAGGGACGCGAAGATCAGGGTAACGGCCAACGCCATACACAAATACCTGGGTGTGACCAAATTCAGATACGGCCGCACCGAGGAGGAAGATCAGGTCGGTGTGACGACAGGGCTCGCATGGACCGAGGTGGGAGGCGAACTCCTACAGACCGAGGCGACCATTATGCCGGGCAAGGGCAGCCTTGTACTGACCGGCAAGCTTGGCGAGGTCATGCAGGAATCAGCCCAGGCAGCCCTTAGTTACGTGAGATCAAGGGCAAGGAAGTTACAACTCCCGGACAATTTCTATGAGAAGATCGATATTCATATTCATGTGCCGGAAGGCGCCACGCCCAAGGACGGGCCTTCGGCCGGCATTGCCCTGGCGACATCCATTGTATCGACCCTCACAAGAAGGCCCGTGAATCGGGATGTGGCCATGACCGGTGAAATTACCCTGAGGGGACGCGTGCTCCCCATCGGCGGGCTAAAGGAAAAGATCCTGGCAGCTCACAGGGGAGACGTTAAAAAAGTCCTGATTCCCCTTGATAACAAAAAAGACATCGAAGAAATACCCAAACGGATACTTAAGAAAGTGGAGTTGGTTCTGGTCGGACATTTGGATGAGGTGTTGAAAGAGGCGCTCATATTGAAGGAAGGGGAAGAGCTTTTCTCCCCTGAAGCGGAATCCGAGCCCTACTGCCTCGATCTTGATGCGGCTGAAGAGGGCGCGCCTTCCAAGCCGGAAGTCACCGCACATTAATGCAGAGTTAGGAAAGTATTTAACATTTTGCCCCATGAGTTTCCTCTGAGCCATGGGGCAAATTAGCTTGACAACAACCTGGGCCTGTAGATAATAAGCTTTTCCTTGGGCGGATAGCTCAGTGGGAGAGCGTCGGCCTTACAAGCCGAGGGTCGCAGGTTCAAATCCTGTTCCGCCCACGGGGGCGTAGTTCAGATTGGTTAGAACGCCGGCCTGTCACGCCGGAGGTCGCGAGTTCGAGTCTCGTCGTC
>CAYWMP010000156.1:9172-14087 GCA_964459445.1 uncultured Desulfobacteraceae bacterium | reverse complement strand
TCCAGATTAGTTGAAGTTATCAATCTCCCTGAAATTTCCTGAGGGTGAGTAATCGTGCAGATTAGCCCTCAAGTAAAAGATGTATACTAAAATGAATGGATTCTTGATATGTTAAGGGTGCTTCCTTTCCATTCACATGAATCTTCAGTCAACAGAAATGAACAGTAAAACAGAAATAAAACGTTCATATATTTCTCCGATTTCATTTTTGTTGGGAATAATATGGACGATCGTTTTAGTTGGTCTTTTTGTCTGGAATATGATCAAAGAAAAAGAGCAACTCATTGATGTATTAACGCATCAAGCTCGAGCCTTTTTTGAGGAAATCGTAACAACAAGGTATTGGAATGCAAGTCATGGCGGCGTTTATGTTCCTGTAACTAAAAAAACCAAACCCAATCCCTATCTCAAGGTACCGGACCGTGATGTCCTAACGGTCAATGGGGTTGAACTCACAAAGATCAACCCGGCCTATATGACCCGGCAGATAGGAGAAATTGCATCCGAAAGAAATCTTGTTTGGTTCCATATTACAAGCTCTAAACCCATCCGCCCCGCCAATAAACCCGATTCTTGGGAGATCAACGTTTTAGAACATTTTTCATCGGGATTAAGTGAATACTCTGAACTGATGGATTCCAAAGATGGATTGAAGCTATTCAGATACATGGCCCCTCTTTGGGTGGAAACCCCCTGCCTTAAGTGCCATTCCGAACAGGGTTATAGGGAAGGCGATCTGAGAGGAGGTATCAGTGTTTCGATTCAGGCGGAGCCTATTCTTGCATCTCACGTTAGACAAATTCAACGCCTATTATTTGTCTATGTTCTGATATGGTTTTTGGGGCTGCTTGGCATCGCCTTTGCGCGCAATCGTTTAAGGAAAGAAGAAGAAAAACGAGAAGGAATTATACTGAATTTGAAAAATGCCCTTTCTGAAGTCAAGATGCTGAGTGGTTTACTCCCCATTTGTACTTCCTGTAAGAAAATACGGATGACAAAGGGTATTGGAATCAAATTGAAAAATATGTACGTGATCACTCTGAGGCCGATTTCAGCCACAGTCTGTGTCCTGAATGTGCCAGAAAATTATACCCGGATCTGGAAATCTATGAATGATAACTTCTGATATGATCTCTTGTCCGAATGAATCCTAAGGAACACCCTTGGTTTTGATCTCAAATCATGAATCGACGTGGCCCCAGGCAACAGGAATAACCCCGTTACTCAAAAGGAGGGCGGGGTTTTGTGTTTTTTGTCCTTGCCTCAATGCAGCTACTGGACCTTTGATTGAACAAGGAACCCGGCTGAGAATGGAGGACAGGATTTTGAAATGAACGTCTCCCAATTGCTCACAAAATCCTCGCGGGCCTTTCCGGAAAACCTGGCTCTGGCCTATGGGCCGAAGCGGCTGACCTATGCCCAATTCAATTCCAGGGTAAACCGGTTGGCAAATGCTTTACAGGGGTTAGGGATCCGATATGGAGATAACGTTGTCATACTCCAGCACAACTACCCCGAGACCCTGGAGTCCATTTTCGGCTGTTTTAAGCTGGGCTGCGGAGCAGTGCCGATCAACTGGAGGCTTCATCCCAAAGAATTTGCTTTTATTATTGACCACGCCGAGGCGATGGCGGTGATCCTATCTCCGGAGTTCAAGCAACCCCTGATGGAGATCCGGGAACGTATTCCCCGGGCAAAACATCTTATCTCGTTGTCGGGTGCGTCGGGTGAGCTATTGGATTATGAGACACTGCTGTCGAGTGCGTCCGATCGGTTTATTGACAGGGATGTGGAACCGGATGATCTCGCATGGTTGTTTTACACATCCGGGACAACCGGACTTCCCAAAGGTGCCATGCTGACGCACCGTAATTTGCTGGCCATGACCATGAATTTCTACGCCGATATCTGCCCCGGGTTTGGTCCCGAGGATGTGATTCTCCACGCGGCCCCTTTGTCCCATGGGAGCGGATTATATTCACTGCCCAATATCGGTAAAGGGGCGGCCAACATTATCCTGGAGTCTCAATCCTTTGATCCCGAACTGGTTTTTGAAACCATCGAAACCCACAGGGTGACAAACATGTTTGCTGCGCCCACCATGGTTAAGCTCATGTTGGACAGCCCCAACCTGGAAAAGTTCGATCACAGTTCCATGAGATCCCTGAATTACGGGGGTGGGCCTATGCTGGTGGAGGACTTGACAGCGGCCGTCAAAAAGCTGGGCCCCTGTCTGGTTCAGCTATTTGGTCAGGCCGAATCGCCAATGACAATTACCTATCTCCCCCAGAGAGACCACATCATGGACGGATCCGATGAGAAGATGGCTCGCCTAGCTTCAGCCGGGATCTCTCGGACGGATGTGGAAGTCAAAATTTTCGACTCGGATGACCAAGAGCTTCCTGCAGGGGAGACGGGGGAGATCGTGACCCGGTCCGATCTGGTCATGAAGGGATACTGGCGGAATCCCGAAGCGAGCGCAGAAACCCTTAGAAACGGATGGCTTCATACCGGTGACATGGGGTATATGGACGAAGGAGGCTATCTGTTCATTATGGATCGCTCAAAGGACATGATCATCAGTGGCGGTGAAAATATCTACCCTAGAGAAATTGAGGAAGTGCTGATCAGACATCCCGCAGTCCGGGAAATTGCGGTCATCGGTGTACCCGACTCTAAATGGGGGGAGGCGATAAAAGCTGTGGTTTCACTCGTTCCAGGGCAGCCTGTCAGCGAAGCGGATCTGATAGGCTTTTGTAAGAATAATATTGCCAGTTATAAGAAACCGAAGTCAGTGGATTTTGTGGATGAATTGCCCAAAAACAATTATGGGAAAATAATAAAGCGAGAATTGAGAGCCAAATATTGGAAAGACAGAAGGCGCAAGGTATAAGTGAAAACCCTTAAAAAATGGAAGGAGGTAAGACAATGATTGGATTCAGAAAAATTCTGGAAGTGATTGAGATGGGGTTGGTGGAGTTGACAGAGAAGGTCCAGGAATTGGAAAGGCAGTTGGCTCAGGTTGAGGAAGCCCTGGGTGCGGCGGCTCCGAAAAAAAAGGCGCCGGCAAAAAGAAAACCTGCGGCTAAGAAGAAGGCCGTAAAAAGGGGCAGACCGCTTAAGAAAAAGGCCGCGCCAAAGGCTAAAGCAAAGAAGGCACCCAGGAAGGAAACGGCCACGGGTGCCGTATTGAACATGATCAAAAGAAGCCGTTCGGGTGTTTCAACAACCCAGATTAAGAAAAAGACCGGATTTGATGACCGCAAAATCTGGGGCATTGTCAACCGGCTCAAGAAAGAAGGGAAGATCAAGAGTGAGAAGAGAGGGATTTATGTGAAGGCGTAGGGTAGGAGGAGAAGTCTGCAGTAGACTGTAAACAATAGCCAGGAAGCAGTCCCGCTGAACAATGAAAGGGATCTACCCGCTTTAGCGAGGCCTACCAGACCTACATGACGCGGACCAAGATGTTTATTCCCTTTGTCTTTTAATGGCAAGGGCGACCCAACCAAGCAAATCGATTTCTCGGAGTAGGATTTGAGATCATGGAAGCGCCGCTTCTAAAAGACATTTTATTAATATTCGGACTGGCTATCATCGTCCTTTTAATATCTCATCGCCTCCACATGGCCACCACGGTCGGTTTATTACTGACAGGCGTTCTTATAGGACCCCATGCCCTCGGCCTTATAGAAGCTGTTAAAGAGGTTGAGATCCTTGCAGAGATAGGGGTTGTTTTATTGCTGTTTACCATTGGAATTGAGTTTTCATTTGAAAATTTGATGAGAATAAAGAGGTCGGTCCTTCTTGGGGGCAGCGTACAGGTCTTTTTTACCATTGCAGCCGTTTTTGTCCTCGCCCGCCAATTCTTGGGTTTAAGTTTTGGTTCCTCTCTATTCACAGGTTTTCTTATCTCCCTGAGCAGTACTGCAATCGTCCTGAGACTCCTTCAAGAGAGGGCTGATGTTGAAAGCCCCCACGGACAAACCAGCCTGGCCATACTCATCTTTCAAGATATGATTGTGGTTCCCATGATGCTCCTGACCCCTTATCTGTCTGGGATCAAGAATCAAGTATATGGACCGATTACGCCTTTGGTCCTCAAAACTTTTGTTTTTTTTCTTTTGATTTTTGCAGCATCAAAATGGATTGTGCCAAAAATGCTCTATCTCAGCGCAAGGACCCGCAGTCGGGAGCTGTTCCTAATGAGTATTCTGGTCATCTGTTTTGCTGTGGCCTTCCTTGCCCAGAGTCTTGGCCTTTCTCTGGCACTTGGGGCTTTTTTTGCCGGCCTTATCATATCGAGAACCGAATTCAGCCAAGAGACCCTCAGCCGCATCGTACCCTTCCGAGACATATTCACCAGCCTCTTTTTTGTATCCATCGGAATGCTTTTGGATATGAAATTCGTGCTTCATCACCCCGGACTAATAGCTTTCAGCACGTTTTCCATCATCATTCTAAAAATACTTCTTATCATTATTGTTGTCCTCATCCTTGGTTTCCCTCTGCGAACCAGCCTTTTGACGGGTCTCGCGCTCTGTCAGGTGGGTGAATTCAGCTTCATTCTTTTTCTCAAGGGATCTCAACTTGGGTTGCTTGATGAAAGATTTTATCAACTCTTCCTCAATGTCACTGTCATGACCATGGGGATTACGCCTTTTTTAATTTCCTTTTCTGCAAAATGGGCTGACGTGATTTTGAGGGTGCCCATACCCATGAGACTGAAGCGAGGCCTCTACGGCGGCAGGCCGTCAAAGGAAGAGGGAAAATCACCCAAATTGCGCGACCATTTAATCATTGTTGGTTTCGGATTTAATGGAAGAAATCTCGCACATGCAGCAAAAGTGTCAGGCATTCCCTATGGCGTGATCGAAATGAATCCGCAAACCGTCAAGGATGAAAGGGAAAAGGGTGA
>CAYWMP010000156.1:0-9072 GCA_964459445.1 uncultured Desulfobacteraceae bacterium | reverse complement strand
CGGAAATCAGGCTCAGTCAATGGCTGTGAACAGCCTTTTATCAAAACCCAAAAAACCTCCCCCATGACGGGCAAAGATAGGGTAAAAGTGAGACCTTTGCGTATCCTGTGCCTTAGTAGAAAATATCTACCGAAATGAATATCACCTCTATGGACACAGAAAGCGCCATCAATGAGCGATGGTTTGAGGCGTCCGCAAATATAAGAGAGTTGGAGGAAAGTTAATCGTGCCCGATTCTGCACCCTATTGGTTACCTCAACTTCTGGCTGGAATAACCTCCACAATCGTGGGGTTCTGGGTATGGCGACGCCGGTCCGCTTTCGGGGCCAAAACCCTGATGGTTTTGATGTTCGCCACGGCCCAATGGGCGTTGCTTAGCGCGCTTCATAAAGCCAGCCCTGACCTGGCGACCAAGATTTTACTGGCCAAGATTCAATACCTGGGCATCGTCACCGTGCCGCCGGTCCTGTTAGCCTTTATCTTGCAATATACCGGTCGTGAGCGATGGTTGACCCGCCGCAATCTGGTTCTACTGGCCATCGTGCCGGTGATTACCCTGGCCCTTGCATGGACCAACGAGGCCCACCAACTCATCTGGACAGGAATCCGGCTGGACGCCAGCGGGTCGATCCCAATAGGCATTTACGACTACGGTCCATGGTTCTGGTTTAATACGGTATATGCCTACCTTGCGGTTCTTTTAAGTACCATCTGGCTTATCCAGGCATTCATTCGTTCCCCGCGCTTCTACCGTAAGCAGGTCCTGATCATGTTGATTGGTATCGCTACGCCCTGGCTGGCGAACGGACTCTATATTTTTAAAATCAGTCCCTGGCCCCACATCGACATGACCCCCATCGCCTTTTCCTTCACGGGTCTGGCCATTGGCTGGGGCCTTTTTTGGCTTCGTATTTCGGATATCGTGCCTGTGGCACACGAAACCGTGATTGAAAATATACCTGATGGCGTTATTGTGCTGGATAATCATAACCGGGTCGTGGGCCTGAACGCGACTGCCCAGAGAATTATCCGGCGCCCCGATTCTGAGGTCATTGGGCAATCGGCCCTCCGGGTATTCGCTGATCAGCCAGACTTGATTGAACGCTTCAGTGATGTGATAGAGGCGCAGGCCGAGATTATTCTCGGCAAAGATGATGCCCCACGCTACTATGATCTGCGCATTTCCCCACTCAAGGACAAGCTGGGCAACCTCATCGGCCGATTGATCACACTTCACGATTTCACCGAACACAAGAGGCTGGAAGAAGAATTGAAAGGGGCTAAAGAGGCAGCTGAAGCGGCTAATGCCGCAAAAAGTGACTTTTTGGCCAGTATGAGCCACGAACTCAGAACACCCTTGAACCATATCATCGGATTCACGGAGTTGACATTAGACAAAAGCCATGGGGAACTAAGCGAACAGCGGTTGGAATATTTAGATGAGGTGGTTCAAAGCAGCAAACACCTGCTCTCTTTGGTCAACGACATCCTTGATCTCTCAAAGGTGGAGGCAGGAAAACTTGAAATGAACCCAGGCAAGGTTCAAATCAAGTCACTTCTTGAACACAGTCTCATCATGGTCAAAGAAAAAGCAACGAAGCACGGCATCGATATTTCCGTGGAGATAAAAGATCTTCCAGATCAAATCCTGGCAGATGAACGTATGATCAAGCAGATCATGTACAATTTGTTATCCAATGCCGAGAAATTCACGCCGGATGGGGGAAATATCCGCCTGACGGCCGATCGGGTTAAAGAATCCGATTTCCCGATACCAGGTTTCAAACAAGACCCAGGTGAGCAATATATAAGAGTTTCAGTGGCGGACACCGGAATTGGCATAAGCCCGGAGGATCTCAGCCGCATTTTTCAGTCCTTCGAGCAGGGAGATCAATCGGTAAGCCGAAATTATCAGGGAACCGGATTGGGTTTGTCTTTGACGAAGAAGCTCGTTGAAATGCATGGTGGCTGGATTTGGGCGGAGAGTAAAGAAGGCCATGGTTCAATCTTTCATTTTGTCTTACCCTATGGCCTCTCTCACAACTGACCACTGCGGACTTCGTGGGCCCTTTAGCCGCATAGCTCTCGCCGCTCTGGCAATGGAGGATAGCCAATGGATAAAATTTTCTATAACGGCAGAATTGATACGCTTAATGCGACAGGAACCATTTGCTCGGCCGTAGGCGTGAGCAACGGCCGGGTCGTTGCCATTGGTTCGGATGAGGAGTTGCGCTCCCATGTGGGACCCAAAACAGAGGGTGTCGATCTCAAGGGAAACGTGATGTTTCCCGGATTTATGGAAGCCCATAGTCACCTGACTATTTATGGATATCTTTTGGATGGGCTCGACCTGTCACCTTCAAAAGTAAATAGCCTGGATGATATTTTAAACCTGGTGAATGCCGAGACTTCAAAACGTCCACCCGGCACCTGGATAAAAGGATCTCGCTATGCCGAGTATTTTTTAGTCGAAAATCGGCACCCCACCCGACACGATCTGGACAGGATCAGCGCGGAACACCCGGTTATCCTTTATCATACCTCTTTTCACGCCTGCGTCCTAAACAGCCTAGGGCTCGAAAAATTAGGGTTCAATCGCAAAACCTCCCAGCCCCAGGGCGGCATCATTGAAAAAGATCCGGATTCTGGAGAACCAAGCGGCGTGCTTCATGATCAGGCCATGATCAGTGTATTCAATCAGTTGTTCTTTGGGGATATTGCCAACATGGGGCCGGAGGCGCGCATCAACCTATGTGCCACTGCCGCGGCCAATTACGCCGAAGTGGGTCTGGTCTTTGCAGCCGACGCCTTAACCGTTCCCCTAACCCTGCAAATGTACCAGGAAACCCTGGCTGCGAATCGTCTCAAGATTAGAATTTACACCATGAACTACGCCCTGCTGGCCGATCCCTTAATGAATGCATTCATCAAAACCGGTTTCGGCTCTGATCGCCTCCGCATCGGACCGATCAAGATATTTGCTGACGGCGGTATGTCCAACCGTACGGCTGCGGTGAGCCGGCCCTACCTGACCCCACCCTATGAAAAAGGGCTGAAAATACAGAGTCGTGAAGAATTGATCAAAAAAGTCAAAGGGTATAACGATATGGGATATCAGGTTGCTATCCATGCCCAAGGGGATGAAGGCATCAGCGATACCCTGGACGCCTTTGAAGCCGCCCTGGGACCCCAATCCGACAATCCCTTACGCCACCGCATCGAACACGCCGGCTGCATGTATCCCCACCTGCTTAAACGCGCTGTGGATATGAACATCATGGCTTCGGTCCAACCGGTCTTCTTTGGCGAGCTTGGTGACGGCTGGCTGGAGGCCTTCGGTCCTGAGGTGATCCACCGGCTCTATCCCTTCAAAAGTATGTTAAATGCCGGAATGAAAATCGGTGGCAGTTCGGACTGCCCGGTGAGCGCAGTGGACCCGCGCATGAGTTTGCGCGATGCGGTGTTGCGACGCTCACCCTCCGGGGAGTTGCTGGGTCCGGATGAAGCACTGACCATGGATGAAGCCCTCCGGCTCTTTGCCCAGGGATCCGCCTATCTTTCCTTTGATGAACACCACAACGGGACTATTGAACCCGGCAAACGGGCCGACTTCACCGTCATGGCTGCAGATCCGAGGGAAGTCGAACCCGAGGAGGTGCCCGATATTCCCTTCACCATGACCGTGGTGGACGGTGATATTGTCTATGCGGCATGAGGCAAAAAGCCCTCTCTACGAATTCCTTTGCCAAGACCGGCGATTTCCATTGAAAGGGGGATGATGTATCCATGGATATTTTTGATAATCTGAGTCAAATCAATTTTAAAGATCAATCACCGGAGCCGAGGGTTTTAGGGATCGGAGGCAGCCCCAGAAAAAACGGAAACTCGGATGTTCTCTTAAACCATATTCTCAAGGGCGTGAGTGAAAAGAGTATTATAGGCGAAAGGGCACATTTGCGAGAATTTCAATATCAAGGCTGCATCGGATGCGAGAGGTGCAGAAAGGACAAAATTTGCACCGGTCTGAAAGACGGCATGTCCCTTCTCTATCCAAGAATAATTGAATCTCAAGGCCTGATCCTCGTATCTCCTACTCACAACTATAATGTTACGGCATGGATGAAAGCCTTTATTGACCGTCTATACTGCTTTTATACCTTCGATGATAATCGTCCAAGGGGGTGGTCGAGTCAGTTGGCGGATCAGGGACGCAAAGCCGTCGTGGCGGCCGTGTGTGAGCAAGTAGACAAAGACGATATGGGATTTACGCTTGAGGCTATGCGTCGTCCTCTCAAAGCCCTGGGCTATGAAATAATAGGGGAATTACCTGTCTTCGAAATTTTTGATAGAGGGAAAGTAAAGGAGAATAAGGAAATATTAAGCGCAGCTACAAAACTTGGAGAAGATCTGGCAAAATCTCTTTTATGAGAATCTCATTTCATGAGGCATTAAAAGACAAGGAGAATCACCATGATTGAAAAAGCAAAACTTGGGAAAGACGGGCCTCAGGTAGGCCGACTTCACCGATATGGCTGCCGATCCAAGGGAGGTCATACACGAAGAGGTGCCCGATATTCCCTTCACCATGACCGTGGTGGGCGGTGATATCGTCTATGCGGCGTGATTCAAACACCGGATGTCCCCATGAAGAGCCAAATAGGATTAGCGCATTGATTAAAGTGCAAAGGCACTGCTACGTTGCAAAGCTATGGAGTGTGGGTTACGGAGGGCGGGTGATTCAAGACCCTGTTTGAAAAGTTTAAAGGGAAAATAAATCTTCCCGAATATGATTCAGCGCCGGGAAAGCGATTCTTGTTTCTTTCACCATCTCCATATCCATTTCAGCGGTAAGACAAGTAACACCATCGGGTGCTTGAGCAACAACAAGGCCCCAGGGATTAATGACCATGCTTCTGCCATAGCAAGTGAAATTCGGTGGGTGAGGCCCCCACTGGGCGCTTGAAATCACCCAGCTGAGGTTTTCGACCGCCCTTGCCCGTAAAAGCAGTTCCCAGTGATCGCGCCCTGTCTGCAGCGTGAAAGCCGCAGGTACAAGAATGACTTGAACTCCCGTTTTCATCAGACGGCGGTACATTTCGGGAAATCGCAAATCGTAACAGGTACTCATGCCGAAGATAATATCGTCCACCTCGAAAGTGACCACCTCGTTTCCTGATGTGATCGTGGCGGACTCTTTGTAAACGAATCCCCCGGGGGTCTCCACATCGAAAAGAAAAATTTTCCTGTATTTGGCGATGATTTCCCCTTTGGGATCAAAGACGACACACGTATTGTAGATGTTGTCTTCATCCCTTTCCAAAAAACTTCCTGAGTGGATATACATCTTGTGTTCGATCGCCTTGCGATGAATGAGCTCCAGGCTTTGCCCCTCCATCGGTTCGGCATTTTCCGGCATTTTCTCTTCCGGCCCCAGGAAATGAAAGTATTCGGGCAGGATGATGAACCGGGCTCCTTGGGCAGCGAGTCGATCGATAAGACCTTCAGCCTGCTTAAGGTTGGCTGATTTGTCGTCCTGAGAATTCATTTGTGCAATACCGATTTTCATGGTGTTTCTACCCCCATTAAAAGGTTAGGAATAATTGTATCCCATATTATGGGAAACGGGAACGCTTAAATGGAGCCGGAAAAATGGCTTCTTCTTCGTCGCCGAATACTCCTGATGTATTTGCATGAATGAGAATCCGGCGTGCCTGTTTACCGCTTACCCTTATGAACGCTGAAAACGGATTGATTTCGATTTAATTTGAAAGCCTCTCCTTTTTGACTTATATATCCCCCTATCGTTTCACAGATTTGACGGTCCCCTTTCCACATTTGAACTAATTTTAGGAGATTCCCTTATGATGAAGTTTAAAAGCCAATGCCGGATTGCCAATTTGTGCCCTATTTTTGTTTCCTTGATAGTTATCCTGATTCTTATTGCAGGTTGCGTGACCCCTGCCGAGAAAGGCAAACCCCCGGCGGTTTCCCTGGAAGAAGCCAAAAAGATCACGGCGACCTTTGCCGGCCAGGCCTTTACGCCACCGCCCAGGACCATAAAGGACATTACGGCGGTTCTGGCCCAGGAGAAACCGGAAGATTTGAAATCCTATCAACAAGCCTTGTCTCAGGTGGACAGCGAGCCACCTGCAACAGAGAACCCTTCAAAGCTCGCGGACTTTTATTACAAGCGAGGTAATGCCGCCCAAGAGGTAGGTCGCGCCCGACAGGAGATAGAGGATTACAGGATGGCGGTCAAGCTTGCGACAAAGAAGGGCGGATCGACGAGTGACGGCTTTCTTCTAAGACAAGCAACGTGGGTACTAGGAGCTGCTGAGGCTCGAAGCGGCAATTATTCTCGCGGTATTGAGAACATGGAGAGGGCTATTACTGTCGGGAATTCGCCTGTTTTCCGTTCGGGATCCTCTGCTGTGCTCGCCTGGGCCTATGCAATGGCTGGAAATCTCGATGCAGCCGACGACGCCATTGCTCGGGCCAAGAAGTATAGAACTTTATCAAATGCTGGAAATGATAAACACCGTGCGATCATGGACTCGCACATATATATGGGGCAAGCATCCATTTTCGATACTATGGGACGGCTGACTGAAGGGGAATCCCGCCACAGAAGCGCGGTCGATAGGTGGGAGCCCTACAAGGACCAAGCCATAGCTGCAGGTATAGCCAAGAAAAGAAGCCGGCTCATATACAACTGGCTGGTTCAGGGATTGGCCGAGAACCTGAGGAAACAGGGACGACTCGTAGAAGCTGAAGTCCAAGCGCGAAGGGCTGTTCAGGGAGCGCTTCACTCTCACGGCCGTTATTCTGCTCACACCGGAATGATGATTGGAGAGCTTAATATGACGATCTTTGAGCAGGGTCGTTATGAAGAAGCGGAGGCCCTTGCCAGGGCCAACATGGATATCTACCAGGAGGCCGGGGCAGCCGCTGATTCTGTCCTATATGCCGAAGCCCGCTCAATACTGGCCGATGCCGTCCTGGCCCAGAAACGGTGGAAGGAAGCCCTGGCTGAATACGATGCCATCGGAACAGCCATGAAAACCGACGCCGACGCCTATAAGCAATTTATTACCGGTAAGGTAAACTTCTGGATCGCCTTGATCAAAGGGAAGCGAAGTCCTGAAGCCCTGTCTCTGATTAGGCCCTCACTAGAGCAGAAAAGGGCGCTGTTAGGCCAAAGCCATTACGACACAGCAGAAATTCGTGGCATTTTGGGTATGACGCTGGCTGAAATGGGTGACAGGGAAGCAGCCCTTGCGGAATTCGCCAAATCTGTTCCCATACTGCTTCAGCGCGAAAGCCGGTCTGAGAGCGGGCAAGAGGCAAAAACAGCGCGGGAGTTTCGTTTGGGCCTTATCCTGGATGCCTATATCAAACTTCTCGTAGAGATTCGCGGCACACCTCTGGAGACCAAGGCAGGTATCGACGCGGGGGCAGAGGCCTTCCTTTTAGCCGACCTGGCAAGGGGCCGAACAGTGAAGCAAGCCTTAGCCGCCTCCAGCGCCAGAGCTGCCACCAGAGATCCCGCCTTAGCGGATCTGGCCCGGAAGGAGCAGGATGCCCTTGCACAGATCGGGGCATTGAACATGCTCCTAACTAACGTTTTATTCTCCGCCAGCGAAAAACATGATCTTGAAATTATTAAAGATCTGCGAGCGCGGATTGATCGGCTCAGGAGTGCCCGTGAGGCCCTGATGAAGGAGATCGAAACACGGTTCCCGGATTATGCGGATTTTATTGACCCGAAGCCTATGAGCATTGAAGAAGCCCGGTTGAACCTGAGACCGGGTGAAGCCCTCATAGCCACTTACGTGAGTGATGAGGACAGCTATGTCTGGGCAATCCCCCACAAAGGTTCTGCGGCCTTTGCAGCCACGGGGCTGGATGTGAATGGTATTGCCCACATGGTAAAAATCCTCAGGATGGCGTTGGATCCTCAGGGTCCGACCCTGGGGAGTATCCGCGATTTTGATCTGAACACGGCATACTATCTATATAAGGCACTGCTTAAGCCGGTGGAAGCAGGGTGGAAAGATTCGAAAAATCTCATCCTGGTAGCAGACGGTGCTCTGGGATTTTTGCCCTTTTCTGTACTGCCGACAGAATCAGTAGACCTGGCGCCCGAAAAAGAGCCCCTGTTCTCTAACTACAGAGAGGTCCCCTGGCTGGCGCGCACCCATACAGTGATTTCGCTGCCCTCTGTTGCATCACTCCGGACGCTCAGAAACCTCCCGGCAGGTGCTCCGGACCGCAAATCTTTTACGGGTTTTGGTGATCCATATTTCAGTCTTGCGCAGGTTTCCCAGAGAAAGGAAAAGAAAGAGATAGTCACCGCAGGAACGACTCGGGGTATTGCTGTTAAAAGGAGGGGACTCGATAAAACGAGGCTCGACCAGAGAAAACCCGATAGTGCAGGAATCGAAATCCTTACACCACTGCCGGACACGGCTGAAGAAATAAGGGGCATAGCCCTCGCCCTCAACGCTGATTTTGAGCAAGACATCTTTCTCGGAAAAGCAGCCAGTGAGGATCAGATAAAATCCCTTGATCTCTCCGGGGTCAAGGTGCTTGCCTTTGCCACTCACGGGCTTTTGCCCGGGGAATTGGACGGATTGAGTCAGCCGGCACTGGCACTCTCTGCCCCCCAGGTGACCGAGGGCAGGGATGATGGCCTGTTGACCATGGGTGAGATCCTGGGCCTCAAACTCAATGCGGACTGGGTAGTGCTTTCGGCCTGCAATACTGGGGCGGGCGAAGGGGCCGGTGCCGAGGCGGTCTCCGGTTTGGGACGGGCATTTTTTTATGCAGGTACCCGTGCTCTTTTAGTGAGTAACTGGCCGGTAGAAACCACCTCTGCTAGAATGCTTACCACCGATCTATTTCAGCGTCAGGCTGACGATCAAATGTTGAGCCGCTCCGAGGCCCTCAATCGCACCATGCTGGATTTGATTGACAGGTTGGATTACAAGGATGCCGAAGGGAGGACGGTTTTCAGCTACGCGCATCCGTTATTCTGGGCTCCCTTCAGTCTGGTGGGTGACGGCGGATGAT
>CAYWMP010000155.1:0-14215 GCA_964459445.1 uncultured Desulfobacteraceae bacterium | reverse complement strand
ATAGAACGTGACTTTCCAGGATTTTTCTTAAATTTTTCCCGGAATGGGGGTTATATGCTACTTTTCTATCCTTTTTTTTCGCGGCCTTTAAGCGCCTGGTAAAAACCTCCAATTGTTTGGAAAGGTCTCTTTCCTTTTGGACCAATAGAGGATCTACTTCTTTTTTGGCTTTAACACGGCGACCTTCCAGCATGTCCAAAAAAGCACGAGCCTTTGCGCGCTCAAGGTAATCGAAGCCAACCTCAAATTGTTTCATGTCATAGGAAAGTTGGATCATTTCCCCGTAGACATCCTGCGCAGAGGAGGCAAACATCTTTTTGGTTCGATCATCTGCCAGTTGAGCCCTGGTGAGTTCTAGTGCTTCTATGGCACGACTCAGATAGCTCTTGGCTTCTTTATTTCGCTTTTCATTAACGAGGGCTTGACCCATGACAAAGGCTGATTGCCACAGGATTCCCTGGGCGCCAAACTTTCCAACCCGATCCAAAAAACCGTCAAATTTCGAAAGTTTGACTTTCTTAACTCCCCCATCGGAAGCCGTTAATTCAACCTTGTACCGCAGGCCCTGATTCAACAGGACGCCATATTCCCTTTTGCATGTCTTAAAGGCCTTTTCCCCGGCCTTAAAAAATTTTCTGCTTTTCTTGAGTTTGTCTATTTCCCCATAAACGGCGCCCTTCAGGGTTTGAATATATCCGATGCCTTCAACCACATCCAGATCCGCTTCAAAGTAATTACTCATACGCTGATCATTACTCACCATTTCAATGTTCTTGATGACGTTATTTGCTTTATTTAAATTATCCAGGGCCTGTTCATACTGTCTATTGGAGTAGTGCATCATTCCGAGGACAATTCTGGCATAAATAATGGCCTTGCTTTTTCTTTGCATAGTATTTATTTCGTCTTCTGAAGGTGGACCGCCCCATTGGGTAGGAAAGATGAAACCCTTCAGGGTCTGAAGGGTGCGTTGGCAAAATTCTTCCACCTTTTCAGAGTCCCCTAAATACAAATAAACATATCCAAGACTCGCATCTATTTCTGCGGCATCCCCGTGCAGGCGAACACCCACGGGATGGGCCTTTCTCAAGGCTTGGAGCGCGTTACTGTATTCTCCAATTTCCCGGTAGAGCCATCCCATTCTCTCAAGACATAACAGCATTCCTTTGTCGTTATTTTCTTTTTCGTAATCGACGTAGGCCTTTTTGAGGGATTCTATGGCTTTTTCATAATCGCCTTTGTCAACGAATACAGCAGCGGATTTGGTGTGAGGGTTTTGGTAGGTCTCATAGGGGCTGAGGATACGTGGCACGGCATGGGCATTTTGGAAAAAGAAAATAGAAGCGACAAACAGGAGAAAAGAAAAATACCTACAACCCGTCAAATGATTACATCTTTTCATTTGATCCTCCACGATGTGGGTTTGGGAATTCGGTTTTTTAAGGCGCCTCTTCTTTCCCACGCAGGCCCAGGAGCGCATCAATCATGTCTGCACTGTTGCGGGCCTCAAGGGCGTCGCCTTTCCAGACCGTTTTACCGGACTCCAGGACACACACCTGATCGGCCACTTCGAGAGCCCTGCTGGTGCTCTGCTCGACAAGGACAATGGTCATCCCGTCTCTTTTCAGCTCTGCAATGGCATCATAGCAGATATCGATTATCTTAGGCATCAATCCTAATGAGAGCTCATCCACAAGGAGCAATTCGGGCCTTGACATGAGGGCGCGGCCTATGGCCAGCATCTGTTGTTCACCTCCGGATAGGGATCCGGCCCTTTGCGTAAGACGCTCCCCCAACCGCGGGAACAGCCCTAAAACCCTGTCCAATCCCTGTGACATCTGAGTCTTAGGACGGCTATACCCTCCCACAACAAGGTTCTCTTCAACGCTCAAGCCTGAGAAAAGTCGTCTGCCCTCGGGAATGAGTGCAATCCCTTTTTTTACGCGGGCCATTGGGGGATCGGATGTAATGTCATCACCCTGATAAACAACCCGCCCATCCTGGACATCGACATGCCCGGCAATGCACATGATGGTGGAGGACTTGCCCGCACCGTTTGCTCCCAGGAGTGATGTGATCTCACCCGCAGTTACATCGAGATCAAGTTCGTGGACCACTCGCATTGGCCCGTACCCGCAACTCAGAGCCTCAAGCCGCAGCATCCTTCTTTTCCTTTCCAATATAGGCCGAGCGCACAGCCGGATCTCTTATGACCTGATCGGGCTTTCCTTCGGCTATTTTTATCCCGTTGTCCAGGACAACGAGTCGTTGGCTAACTCTCAAAACCTCTCCCAGGTTATGCTCGATCATGACGACGGTCATGCCTTCACGGTTGATCCCGGTAATAGTATCGGCAAGTCGAGCCGCCTCGATATGATTCAGACCCGCGAGGGGTTCGTCCAAAAGGAGAAGCTTCGGTTCCAGTGCAAGGGCACGGGCCACTTCAAGGCGTTTCAAGACCCCGAGAGGCTGGCCGATAACACTTTTATTGGAGACATCCTCAATGCCGACCGACTCCAATAGGGCAAGGGCGCGTCGACGCTCACCGGATCGGTCAAAGGATCCCATAGCCAAAAAAACATGATCAATGCGCCGGTGGCCCGCAGCGATAGCCACGTTATCGAGTATCGTCATGGAGTGGAAGGGGCGAACAATCTGATGGGTCATTGCTAGCCCAAGGCGTGCCCTTTTATAGGCAGGGAGGTTCGTAATGTCCCGGCCGAGCAGGCTTATGCTTGCTGATTGGGGCGTGACAATACCCGTAATGGCCCTGACCATGGTCGTTTTTCCGGCGCCGTTCGGACCTATCATGCTCAGGAACTCACCCTCTCTCACTTCAAAAGAGACATCGTTCAGAGCAAGGACGCCGCCGAACCGTACTGTCACACTGCTGGCTTTCAAAAGGGTATTCATAAACGTTACCAGGTCTAAGAATTCACCACCCGCCCCGCTGCCTGCGGGTCTAGAGGCACAGAGGGCACGAAGGGTCAATAAGGAATATATCGTTTGAGAATTGCTTTGATTACTGAGAGGATTTCATTAGGGAAAAAAGAAAGGGCATTTCTAGTTTCCCTAATATGATCCTCTCAGATCTCAATCCTGTATGGCAGGATTGAGGCCCGCTAAGGCGGGCATAAAAAGCAATTCTTCTTTCTCTGCGCTCGTCCGCCTTTTTTCTGGCGGAATCTCCGCGTCTCCGTGGTGAGACAAGTTGTTAATGCTTTGATTTTAAAATTTTCATAAGATCGCGGGCGAATCCCGCCAATCCATCCGGAGCGAACCGCATCACCGCAAACAAAAGGGCGCCGTAAACCAAGAGTTTATAATCGCTAATAAAGCGAAAGAATTCGGGCATGAGGGTGAGAAGTATCGTAGAAACGATAACCCCGAATACGGAGCCAATTCCGCCAACAGCCACCATGGAAAGCACGGTGATGGACGTGATAAATCCGAAATCATCAGGGACTATGAATCTTGCAAAATAGGTGTAGAGCCCCCCTGCCAATCCTGCCATAGCTGTACCCATTGCAAAGGCAGCAAGTTTGTATGTGCTGACATCGACACTCAGCAATCGCGCCGTGTCTTCATCGTCCGCTACCGCATCAAAGGCAAAACCCATCCAGGAGCGCTTAATAAACAGACTAAAGGCGGCTACGGCAATAGCAAGAACCAGACCCAAAATCATGAAACCCAATTTTCCAAGGCCATGGGAGGGGATAGAAGAAACACCCAGTTCGCCCCCCAGAATCTCCTGCTGTCGGACAATGCCCAAGAAGAGAAAACCAACGCCCATGGTCGTGATAGCCAGAAAATCCTCTCTGACGCGGAGACTGGTCAGCCCGACCAGAATACCCACGAAGCCCGCCAAAACCAGACCCGCCAGAAGGGTCAGGGGAAGGGGCGCACCTGCCTTGGCCAGCAGGGCGGCACAATAGGCTCCGACACCGTAAAACGCCGCATGTCCGAGGCTGATTTGGCCGCAGAATCCGGTAATCATGTTCAAGCCCAACGCCAGGATGATGTTGATGCAGATTACCGAGGCCAGGCTGATTTCATAAATTCCCATAACTCATTTCCCCGAAAACAAACCCTTGGGGCGCAGCATCAAAACCCCTATGAGAAAGGCAAAGGCGATCGCATCCCGATCGAGGAAGTCGCCCACATAAATGGTGCCAAAGGCCTCAATCACGCCGAGAACCAATGAGGCAATCAATGTCCCGGTCACATTTCCCAGTCCCCCCAGGACAATGATAGCCAATGCCTTGTAGCTGGGTACGCCCCCCATGGTCGGCTCAACAAGATTGCTTAGTATCGAAATGAAAATGCCGGCTATTGCGGCCAGGCCGGAACCGATAAAGAAATTCAAATACCGGACCTTAATAGGATCAATCCCAAAGGATGAAGCAATCTGGGGGTCGTCGACCGTTGCGCGCCAGGCGATGCCAATTCTCGTTTTTTGGGAGAGATAGGATAAAACCCCGAGGAGCACCACACTCACCGCTACCATGCTCACCTCTGCGTGCCGCAGATTAATGCCCAAAAAGGTTATCTGATCCTGCAATGGGGTATTATTATAGGTGAGGCCATAGGGACCAAAAATAAGGCGATAAATTTCCTCCATGGCGATGAATAGGCCGATGGAAGCAATCAGGGCAACATAGGGAGGGCGATTTAATATGGGTTGGTAGCAAAGTCTGTAAATAAGCATTCCTACAACCCCGACCGCCGCTGCGGCCAGGGGCATGGCAAGAATGAGGCTACCGGTGGTGTTTGTCAATAGGAGTCCCAGGTATCCGCCAAGGGCGAAAAGGCCTGCATGGGCTACGTGGAGGATACGCAAAAGGCCATAAACAAGAGTCAACCCCACGGCGATGATAGCATACATACTCCCGTATATAAGCCCTTGAATGAACAATTCGATATATAGCAAAAAAGGGACCTCCCAGAGACGCTGCTAGTCGTGTGCTAGGGATTTAAGCGCTAGCTCTAGCAATAGCTTTCCGAAACCGGAATATCGAATATCGAACAAGGAATAATGAATATCGAAGTATGACATTCGACCTTGAGTGTAGATTGATTGATCCTGTCAGTCAAAAAATCCAGATAATAGAGGCATTAAGAAAAAGATCCTCTTCGTGGATTCCTCGTTCAGGGTTATCCATTGATTCCTGAAACCATGAATCTTTGTAACCTTATTTATTGGGGACTAAAACCCTGAACCTTTATGACAAGCATCAAAACTGCGAGATGATAGAATCATTAAACTTCATAATTCGAAATTTCTTGTTCGATATTCGATATTCCTATTCCACTCGACCGAGGTAGATTGTCTCCCTTAGCACCCATCCGTACCAAGGGAGAGCCATTGGCTCTCCCCGGTTAGCAAGAATGAAAATGTTGTGGAACTATTTGGAGGGTGGCGAAAGCAATTGGGGATCATCAATAACCGAATGCCTATGCCAATTGCCGCCCTTGACCACCTGGTTTTGCACGGCCTTCATGACCTCACCCAGCTCGTTGAACTCGATGGTGCCTGTAGAGACCTTAAGATGGGTCTTCGCAATGGCATCCCGAAGGACTGAAGGAGCGGACCTGCCTGCTCTTTTCAGGGCATCCGCGACCACCATGACGGCTGTATGGGCTGAGGCGGCAACCATGTCGGCCTTGAATCCGGCTTGTTTTTCAAATTCTCTAATAAAGTTTTTGGTTTCAGGAACATCGGAATCGCGATCAAGGGAAGTCGTGATAATGACGCCCTCGGCGGCCTCTTTTGCGATTTCAATGAATTTCTGGGAGTCATACCCTTCCTGTCCAATAATCGGCACGGTAATGCCGGCAGCCTTCAACTGGCTGACAAGGGGACCCGCAGTAAAATAATAGCCCGAGGCATAAATGGCATCGGGTTTATCGGCCTTGACTTTGGCAACGATGGAACCGAATTGCCGATCCTTGATGGAGTACTGATATTCATTGATGATGCTAACCCCGAATTTGTTCGCAGAATCTCTGAAACCTGCAGCCAATGATTTTCCAAAATCGTTTTGAAGGGTGATCATTGTGACGCGTTTCTTACCAAGGGTTTCGCCTATCAGTTTGGCACCGGCACGACCCTGGATAATACCTAGAAATGATGTTCGGAAGACATAATTGCCCGCCCGGGTGATATCAGGATGGATAGCATAGGCGGAGACGTAAGGGATTTTGGCTTCCTGAAATACACCGGCTGCCGACCGGGTTGGGCCGGAGTAGCTGCCCGAGATGCCGACAACCACCTTGTCCTGGCCGATAAGCTTGTTGGCGATGGGGATGGCCTGGGCGGGTTTGGCCTGATCGTCATAAATGACGAGTTCAAGCATCCCCCTGCCTTTGATCCCGCCGGCGCCGTTGATCTGGTTGACTGCAAGCTTTGCTCCTTCAGAGGCCGACTTGCCGTCCGATGCGGCAAAGCCTGTCAAAGGCGCATGAAATCCGATCTTGATATTAAAGCCTGCGGCCAAGGCGGTTGTGTTCAAACCAACCGCTGCAAAAAATACCACCAAAGCGAAAATCATTAATCTCTTCATCGTCCTACCTCCTTTCAGTATTAATAGGTTCAAAGGTTCAACCCACCGGAAATATGGCGGGCAAGGGTTCATAGGTTCAGGGGGTTGAAGGTCCGCATTTGAAGGTAAAGGTAAGACCTTCTCATCTCCATGCTCCCTGCTCCGGGCTCTTCGACTCTTAAAGGTCCCGCGTCCTCACGATATCACCGTGTCTGACAATCATGCGGCAAGGATTTAATCCCAGATTATAGGCGAGTTCGGCAGGTTCCGAGATTTTCCACACCGCAAAATCCGCGTCCTTTCCCTTTTCCAGTGTGCCGACGCGCTCCTGAAGGCCCAAGGCCTTGGCGGCATTCCGAGTCACCCCCAATAACGCCTCTTCGGGTGTCAATCTGAAGAGGGTGCAAGCCATATTAAGCATCAACAAAAGCGAGGTCGTTGGGCTTGTGCCGGGGTTGCAGTCCGTGGATACGGCTATCGGCACCCCGTGTTGCCGCAGTAGGTCCACAGGGGGCTGTTTCGTTTCACGCAGAAAATAGAAAGCCCCGGGCAACAAAACGGAAACAGTGCCCGCGGCGGCCAGTGCCTTTACACCATCCTCAGATAGATATTCAAGATGGTCTACAGATAGGGCACCATACTTTGAAGCGAGTATGGCGCCGCCCTGGTCTGAGAGTTGTTCAGCGTGAAGCTTCACCGCAAGGCCGTGGGCATTGGCCGATGTAAACACTCGTTCGGTTTGTTCTAATGAAAAGGCAATTTTTTCGCAAAAAACATCTACTGCCTCAGCCAGTCCATCTTCGGCTACTTGGGGAAGAACCTTGTCGCAAATGAAATCAATGTAATCCTCATGTTTGCCTTCGAATTCGGGGGGCAAGGTATGGGCGCCCAGAAATGTTGGGATGACCGTTACGGGGAATTTTGCTCCCAGCAATTTTGCCACGCGGAGCATTCGCAATTCCGTATCCAGGTCCAATCCGTATCCCGATTTTATCTCAAGGGTGGTCACCCCCTGGTCCAAGAGGGAAAGGAGTCGGGGAACGCTCTGCCTGAACAAAGAGGCTTCATCCGCGGCTCGGGTGGCTGTGACGGTTGAAAGAATACCGCCACCCTTTTGAGCGATCTCCTCATAGGTAACACCCTTAAGGCGAAGTTCGAATTCGTGAGCCCGGCTTCCCCCGTAAACAAGGTGCGTGTGGCAGTCAATGAGACCCGGCGTTACCCATCCGCCATCACCATCATGCATTTCCGTTGCCCTTGATTCGGCATTATCGGGCAGGGTTTTTCTTTCACCCACCCATAGGATCTTGCTCCCGGAAGTGGCCAGGGCGCCGTCCTGAATGGCCCCATAGGGCACATCACCGGTCATAGTGGCCAAATGGACATTGATCCACAGGGCATCGGCTTTTTCGGGAAAAGAATTGTCTCTCATCAATAGTTTCTCTTGATTCTTATACGTGAGAAATGGTCTTTAGACATGATTAACAGGCCCGCCCTGGCGCAACGGTAAGTGGATTTTCAATCTTTTTTATTTCTGATGAATGCCTGACTTTTCATTACAGCATTTTGATAATCCAGGTCTGGGCCAGGGAATGACAGGACATCCTATCTCTCACAGAGCCCCCAAATTGCTCAAAGTTTTCATAATGAGCGTTCCAGAGTGTAAGAGAATAACCTAAAAGCCCCGCCTTGCAGGGAGCTTTTGGGCGATTCTTTGATTCCACCAAAATCGCGGTTGATCCCGTAATCCTGTCTAATATTCTGCCCCTGTTGAAGTATTACCCAATATCAAATAACGAACAACTTTAACGATGGTCCATCAGCTCCGGTTCAGCGCCAGTTCAACTTTTTGTTCTAAGGCCTCAACTGACGTGAAAACCCGGTCAAGAAGGTCATTGGTCTCCTTTTCCAACCGGTCTGTGAATTCTAGATCTTTAATACCAGCGAAATTGATTTTAACGTTATAGGCGGCACCCATTGCACCGGTTCGGATCATTTGGGCCGCAACTCCCGCATCGGTGACGCAATTTGGATTTCCCTTTTCCAGGGCCTGATCCACGAAGGCACCCAGCTCGGCCACGGTGCGTAATGTCTCTAAGGGTACGGCTGCCGCCTGTTTATTGGCTGCTTCGATGGCTTTGGTCCGAAGCGATTTCTGTTCATCGTCATCCTTAGGAAGCCTAAAGGCCATCATAACCTGATTGTAGGCTTCAGTGTCCCTGTCCACCAATTCAAGGAGGCGGCGGGAAAGCTCTTCGGCCTCGTCTCTCACTTTCTCCATGTCCTTCCAGGCATCCTGATATTTCTTCTTCCCAACCGTCAGTCTGGCCACCATGGCACAAAGGGCCGCACTCAAACTCCCGGCCAGTGCAGCCACGCTGCCTCCTCCGGGGGCGGGGGAATCTGAACCAAGTTGTTTGACAAATTCATTAAGTGTAAGGTCAACTAAAGACATGAGAGACATCTCCTCAACACAAGCTCTATTATTCAAGCTCAGAGGGCAAAGACTCTAGCTTTTGGATTATACTGTATATTTTGATTGGAGTATTGGAGTATTGGAGTGTTGGAAACCAGTAGACGCAATCCTATCTCTGCTTTTCTATTGCTCCAGTACTCCATAACTCCATTACTCCAAGAAAAGCCAATTCCCAAAAATCCAGGTGTCTCATTGTCAAGAAACCTAAATCATTTGCCTAAAGCGCTATTTGTCTTTTCTTTATTCCCCCATTACATCCAAAAGGGCCAGTTCAACCACCTGACCTGGATCGAAGTCCGCCATTTGCAGATAATAGGCAGCACTGTCGAGTAGCGCTGCGGCCGGCACCATACCATAGACCTCCGTTTCAACCAGCGGGACGCCCCATCGTTTGGCCTCCATACGGATGAGCTCAACAACCCTGTAAAGTGCATTTTTCTCGTAATCTACGATATTCATACTGACCTGGGTGAGGCCTCTCTCTTCAAGGGCCAGTCCAATACCCTTGACATGACAGAGCCCCCCACTGGAAGACCGGACCGCCTTGGCAATTTGCTTGGCAACCTCAACGTCTTCCGTTCCCAAATTGACGTTGAAAGCAATCAGGAATTTTCTCGCCCCAATCACCGTCGCGCCGGCACTGGGATGGAGCTTGGGTTCTCCCACATCGGGATGACGTTCCGGCTTGGTGACCTCGGTTTTTAAGACCTCATATTGGCCCTTTCTGATTAATTCGAGGCGGGTCCTCTCAGGTCGAAGCGCGGCCTCCTCGTAGAAATAGACCGGTACGCCGGTTTCCGCATTGAAGCGTTCGCCGAAGCCGTGGGCCAAATCGACACAGCCTTTCATGTCTATATGCTGTAAAGGGATGAAGGGTATGACGTCAACGGCCCCGACACGGGGGTGCCCGCCCTGATGTTTTTCGAGATCTATACCGGCAATAGCAACCTTGGAACCTTCCAGGAGGGCTTCCTGGAGCGGCTTCGGCTGGCCGGCGAGGCTTACGACAAGCCTGTTGTGGTCTTTGTCGGCCCGATAATCTAGGAGGATACAACCCTTGGTTTTACGAAAAGGTTCGACAATGGCCTCGATAACATCATTGTTGCGTCCCTCGCTGAAGTTCGGAACACATTCTATTAAAGGATTGGGCATGGTGGACATCTCCTGGGCAAAAAGGATTTATGAAAAAAAAGAACGTCCAACATCGAACGCTCAACATCGAATGCCGAATGGAAAAGAAAAAGAGAAAAGCTTACACCGCGGAAGAAAAGCTGCCCTAATATCCTGTATTGATGTTTGCTTTTCATTCAAAGTTGGATGTTCGATGTCCGTCCTCCGCAGTAGCTTGCTACGGAGGATGGATTCAATGTTCGACGTTCATCTTTTAAAACAACCCCGCCCTTGCCCGCCTTACTTCTGGCGGGTAAAAACCTTTCAACTTTAAACCTATGTCCTTGCCAGCATATTAATCATGGGAAGCTTTACACCGCGGTCCCCTGCCACTTCAATTGCTCGTTCGTAGCCTGCGTCCGCATGGCGTATGATCCCCGTGCCCGGATCGTTCCTCAGTACGGTAGTCACCCGAAGCTCACCCTCGGGGGTGCCGTCTGCAAGGGTGACCTGGCCGGCGTGGAGGGCGTACCCGATCCCAACGCCACCACCATCATGAAAAGACACCCAACTGGCGCCGGAGGCCACGTTTACCATACAGTTGAGTAAAGCCCAATCAGCAACCGCGTCCGATCCATCCTTCATGGCCTCTGTTTCCCTGTAAGGTGATGCTACGGATCCGCAGTCCAGGTGGTCACGACCTATAACTATGGGTGCGGATATTTTTCCTGAGGCTACGAGATCGTTAAAAAGTTTCCCGGCCTTATCCCTTTCACCATAGCCCAACCAACATATGCGGGCCGGCAGACCCATGTGGGAGACCTTTTCTCCTGCCATTTTCAACCATCGAACCATTCGTGTCTTTTCAGGGAAAGCATCAATAAGGGTCTGGTCGGTTATGGCGATGTCATCCGGATCACCCGAAAGGGCGGCCCAGCGGAATGGCCCTTCGCCATCACAGAAGAGGTCACGCACGTAGGCCGGTACAAAGCCCGGGTAGTCCATGGCATTGTCCACACCACGCTTTTGCGCTTGAGCACGGAGATTGTTCCCATAATCAAAGGCAACGGCTCCATTAGTCTGCATCTCCAGAATAGCCCGGCAATGGACGGCCATGGAATTGAGGGCCATATCCACATACTTTTTGGGATCGCCTTTCCTTAGCGTTAATGCCTCATCATAGGGAATTCCAGCAGGCACATAGCCGTTCAGTTCATCGTGGGCGCTCGTTTGATCTGTGACGACGTCCGGGATGAATCCTTTGTTGATCATTTCCGGAAGAATTTCGGCCGTATTGCCAAGCAGACCTATGGATAGGGGTTTTTTCTTGTCTGCGGCATCCCGTGCCATTTTAATGGCGCGGTCAAGGTCTTCGGTCATGGTATCCAGGTACTGGGTGTCGAGCCGTCTTTGAATGCGGTCCCTATCCACCTCCACACAAATGCATACCCCTTCATTCATGGTCACGGAAAGGGGCTGAGCACCGCCCATGCCTCCCAATCCGCCGGTTACGACAATTTTTCCAGACAGTGAGCTTTTAAAGTGTTTGTCACCCAATGCAGCAAAGGTCTCGTAAGTCCCCTGAAGGATGCCTTGGGTGCCGATATAGATCCAGGATCCGGCAGTCATCTGGCCATACATGATAAGACCCTTTTTGTCCAATACATGAAAGTATTCCCAGTTTGCCCAGTTGGGAACAATGTTCGAATTTGCAATAAGCACACGTGGTGCGTGGGTAAGGGTCTTCAGGATGCCTACCGGCTTTCCCGATTGCACTAGCAGTGTTTCGTCATTCTCCAAATCCATAAGTGATCGGATCAAGGCGTCAAAGCAAGACCAATTGCGAGCGGCCCTACCTATGCCGCCATAGACAATTAGCTCCATAGGTTTTTCGCCACAGTCGGGATCCAGATTGTTGCAAAGCATCCTTAATGCAGCCTCCTGCTGCCACCCTTTACAGTGCAGATCTTTTCCAATCGGCGCTCGCACAGGGCGAGGTTTTCCGGAACCGATCTGGAGCTCTTTTATCAGGGTCTCTCTGGCCAGTTCATCCATGTCTAATCTCCCGGTTAATGTGAAGGTTGGGAAGGGTGTGAGCCGATCTAAAAGTGATAGGTTCAGGGTTTTACCCGCCTTACTTCTGGCGGGCAAGCTTCATGTTTCTTATTTGTGCCTTCGTGCCTTTGTGGCTGGGCTGTTATGACTGGAATAGTATGGAATGAGGGATAGGGTGTCAACCCTGATCGACCATCAAGGCGTTGTCTTCGAAGTTGTAATTGATCTGTTCGAAAGGGGACGTAATAAAATGGCAGAAGGCATAAGGCGCAGGGCAAAAGGCAAAAAATCTCATCACCACATTTTCGGTTTTCCTTTAACCTTACGCCTTGAGCCTTTCGCCAGTTTGCAAACAGCGATAATCCGGTCAACTGTTAAATCGATGTCAAGGCTTTTGGGTCATGGGCTTTTTGCCCACGCAAATAAGTTAAAGGATGCCATGGTCCTTGAGGAATTCCAGGATGGCCTCTACGCATTCATCCGGCCGTTCCATGGGCACAAAATGGGTTGTATTTTCGAACCCGTGGAGAGTGGCGCCAGGTACCAGTCGTTCAAACCGTCTAATCGTCGGCTTTAAGCAGATATCGGATTTCAATCCATATAGGAAAAGGCAAGGTGTTCTGAGCAAAGGAATATAGCGCCAAATATCGTGGGGACAGGAAGCAAAACACCGAGACTCCCAGATGGGATCACACGACAGTCTTATATTCCCATCTTCGGTTTCTTCAGTACCATTGGCAATATAGGATTCGAGAAAACCCTCTTTCCAGTGTGCAAACATGCCTTTACTTCGATAGGCATCCAAGATAGCTTTTTTATCAGGCCAGATAGCCTTTCTTCGAGTTGCTTTATAGGCTATTGGAACCAGCCTGGCCAATCCAAGTTTTTTCAATAGAAACCACCACCACATCCAGGACAGAGGCAGAATCGTAGGATCTATGAGGATAAGGGCTCTGATAAGGGCAGGTCGTTTTATCGCCAGGATCATGCTTGCAACAGCACCCCTGGAATGGCCCATAGCTATCATAGGTTCACTTAAGTATCGAAAGAAATGCTCCTGATCCTCGGCAAAGATGTCCCAGTTCTTGAGTTTGCGCGTATTGGTTAGAGCAGCGGTCTTCCCATGCCCTCGATCGTCCATGCCGACAACGTGGAGGTGAGAGGAAAGCTTTTCAGCTAGAGGCGTATATAGCCCCGCACATAATCCTGTGGCATGGGAAAAGTGAGTAAGGGGTCCGGATCCGCCCCAGTCGATATAATGGAAACTACCGTCGCTTCCCTGAAAAGTGTGATCCTCTCTCATTCAAACCCTTTGACCAAAATCCATTTTAAAAGTGCTGAAAGCCGCTGATTAGCCACGCAAGCTTATATTGACGCCTTCCCCCTGTCCACCTATAATTCGATGATTTCCAATCCTTTCGCGAAAAGAAAACTGCCAATAGTTAAGAATAGAGGGAGTACTCTCGAATGGAAAATGCCACTATCATCATCATCGCCGCGATGCTCTTGGTTGGTCTCCTTTACTTTGAAAAAAAAGAGAGCGTGAAGGGCATCTTACCGACAAAGACGCTCCTATCATGTCTTTTCATTGTTGTGGCCCTCATCCAGCCTCATCCCGTTCCCAAATATTACACTTTCATATTGATCGGGTTGATATTTTGCCTTGGGGGGGATGTGTTTCTGGCCCTTCCGCAAGAAAAGATGTTTCTCCTTGGGTTGATTTCATTCCTTTTGGGTCATGTCTTCTATGTGATTGGATTTATTAGTGTGGCTCAGGTGGGTATGATGACATGGGTGGGTGCTGCGGTCGTGATTATTTTGAGCGGGGTTATCTATCGCTGGTTACTCCCCAATCTGGGAGACATGAGAGTCCCTGTCTTGATATATGTCATCGTCATTACCGTGATGGTTGTGGGCGCCTGTTCGGTATTTGGAGTCTCCAAACTGAATTTGTGGGGCAGGATTCTGGTATTGGTGGGGGCTGTGAGTTTTTATTTTTCAGATGTGTTTGTGGCAAGAGATCGGTTTCTTA
>CAYWMP010000154.1:0-14279 GCA_964459445.1 uncultured Desulfobacteraceae bacterium | reverse complement strand
TGTCAGATTTGTTTGACTCGTTTAGTCAAAGAATCGCGGTGTAAGGAGCTAAATAAAAACTTAGTCTTTGATGGCAACAGCTATCCTTACAGTATAGCGAGTATTTCACAGGAATCAATGCCTTCAAGATCGCTGGAGATAACTCGGATTTGACTCCCTGATTCCCATAGCCACATTTTGACAATAACAGGGCATTTGACTACCATGATGAAAAGGGAAATCGACTGGGCGATGCTTGTCTCGGAGGACCGCGCAGGTGCGATTTATCCCATAACTCATCTCGGTGAATAGGATCTGACCTTGGTTTTTTTTGCTCATCCGCAAACGGTTGATCAGGCCATTGAAAAAGTCCTGGCGGATCTACCCCTCAAGGACAGGGTCTATTTTGCCAATTTGAAAAGGAAAGACCTTCATTTGATCCGTCTAACCCTGGGCGCCTATATTCGAGACGAACTCGGGTTCGCCACCGGCAACCTAAATCTCATTGAATCCTGCCGTCAAGTAAGCGGAAGAAAGGACCTTACTGCTGATGGGGCCTTCGAAGTTATTATTGAAGAACTATGGAAGAAATTGCGGGAAACCCACACTATGCGGGTTGTGGGATCTGATCAGCGGGCCGAATCTGGGAAGTGAGCAAGTCGGTTTCGATCAATTTCGAAAGATTTGCCCGAGCTGTTTGGAATCCTAATCGTCCCCTTTATCAAGCAATTCTCGTATGGCCTTGGAAAGCTCGCTCATGACGATGGGTTTCATGACGAGTCTCTTGATGCCGATCCCTTTTGCCTTTTCCTTGGTGATCCGCTCGCTATATCCCGTGTAAAGGATGACAGGGATGTCCGGACGAATCGCCATGACTTGTTCCGCCAGCACATCTCCGGTCATTTTCGGCATGGTCATATCTGAAACGACGAGATCGTATCCCTGAGGGTCTGCGCGAAAGGCCTCCAGGGCTTTTACCGGGCTTATATTCGTGTCCACCTTATAGCCCAATCGCTCCAGCATCTTCTTTGCCAGCTCAACGATCACCTTTTCATCATCCACAAAGAGCAGTTTTTCATCCCCCTTTGGGAGGCTTTCGAAACTTTCCGGTTCATATTCGATTTTTCTTTGAATTCGTGGAAGGAGGATAATCACTGTGGTACCTTTACCCACCTGACTTGATACTTTGATTCCGCCGCCATGGCTTTTGACGATGCCGTGTACCACGGCGAGTCCCATGCCTGTGCCCACGCCCTTCTCTTTGGTTGTAAAATAGGGATCGAAGATCTTTTCCATGACACCCTTATCCATGCCGTGTCCCGTATCACGTACGGTGATATTAAGGAATGATCCGGCTTCCAGTTCTTCGTAATCCTCGACGTCATCGCTATCGAGTTCCACAGGCGAGACTTTGACCTCAAGAATCCCCCCCTTCTCCCACATGGCATGATGGGCGTTCGTACAAAGGTTCATGATAATCTGGTGGATCTGTGTGGGATCGGCCAATATGGTCCCGGAGGGCGTCTTTATGTTCTGCCTGATCTCGATCGTGGTCGGCAAGGAGGCCCTCAGCAGATTCAGGACTTCTCTTACGAGATGCTGCCCTTCAACAGGCACCCTTTCCTGCTCGCTTTGTCTGCTAAAGGCAAGAATCTGGTTCACCAGATCCTTGGCACGATGGCTGGCCTGCATGATCTGATCCATGCTCTGCTTTGCCGGTGCATCCCCCGGCAAATCATATTTTGCCACCTCTGCATAACCCATGATGGCCGTGAGTATATTATTGAAATCGTGTGCAACGCCAGAGGCCATCTGACCCAATGCCTGAAACTTTTCAGACTCTGCGAGCTTTCTTTGTATTAGTTTCTCTTCCTCAAGACGCTCTTTCAATTCTTCATAAAGTCTGGCGTGTTCGATGGCGATGGCGGCCTGGTAAGCAAAAATGCTTAACAAGAGGACATCGTCTTCATTAAAGGCCGTATCATCCTCCTTGTTAATAACCTCCAAAACCCCGATTAGTTTTGATTTCGCCACAAGAGGAATACAAAGGATGGATTTTGTCTCGAGGCCGCTCAACTTATCGATCTCCGCATAGAACCGCTCATCCTTTTTTACATCGGGTACCAGCGCAGGCTTTTCGTGTTTTGCAACCCAGCCTGCGATGCCCGTGCCCCATGGCAAGCGAATGTCCATCAGTTTGTCGGCCCTTGGCCCTGTCGGGACACTAAAGACCAATTCCTGGGTATTGCTGTCCAGGAGCATGAGTGTACTGGCCACCGAATTGGTCATACTATTAACGTGCCTCATGATAAGGGCTAGGACTTCCGCCAGGTTCAGCGTTGAGTTGATAATAAAGCCAATCTCTATGGCCTTTCCCAACTTATCACTTTGCAAAGAGGTGTATAACTCGGTGCCCTCGTCCTGGTGACCCAATGCCTCGTTAATTTGCTCCCGGGTCACAAATCCCAAATCCATGAGCATCTGCCCCAGCATTGGGGTAATGTCCTTCGTGAGTCTCGCCTCGGAAACCAATCTGACCCTCTCGAGTCGTTCAGGCAGCATTTTGTCCATGAGGACCCTTCTTTGTCTCTCAAGGGCTTCTTCGAGCTGTTCTCTAGAGAGAAAGCCCATTTCCGCCATGATTTCACCGAGTAGCTTTTTCTGTATCATCCTTCTATCTCCTGCGGTTGAGGCCGATCCATTTTGGATGTTGTTCGATTAGGTAAGCGGAACAATTGCCGTACAAATTGCGTATCGATCTTTGTGGAATTGTATTATTGTGATTTTTTCTTTCCTTATGTGATTCATCGGCATAAAAGAATAGACCCATTAGTGGCAGTCTTTAAAATTAAGGTTGTCAGACAGCATTGTTAGGCCCTTTTTGACCCTGGGTTATAAACCCATGTATTGGGCTCACACGACTAATGATGATTATTTTAATCTGAAAACCCCTAGAATGACAAGGAAAATGGATACTAAGCCCTTGAATCCATTGAAAACTTCCAGGTATACCTCTTGGAAGGGATCCGGCCTTCTGTCCATCCAACACCGGTCTTGGATAGCCTTTGCCCGGACTCACATGTAGTTAGCATAGAATAATTATGCCCCTAAGTGAATACAATCGGGATCAGTTGGAAGCCATATCAATGGTCCGTCGCTATCTCAATCAGATCTCCCTTGATCGACTGACGGAGTTTAGGCAAATGACAAAGCCCTATTTGAGATTTAGAGAGGATGTGGCATGGTTCCAAAGCGAGTTTTTTTCTGAGACCTGTACTGAAAAATGCTTTACCGGCAGGACCAGCGCCTGCTGCGGGCGAGAAGGAATTGCTACCTTTTTTGCAGATGTGGTGATCAACTTACTTCTCTCAACCTCTGAAGAGATCGAGACCCTTGAAAAAACGATCATAAAGGATCAGGAGAGCTTAAAGTGTGTCTATCTCGAAAAGAGTGGGTGTCTTTGGCGTTTGAAACCAATCGTCTGTGAGATGTTTCTTTGTGAGCATGCAAAGGTTCCGGTTTTGGGCAAAAACAGAGCCCTTTTGGATCAGTGGCAAGGACTTCGCCGCCAAGATAAATCTTTCACTTGGCCGGATAAATCTGTGTTATTTGATGAAATCGAAGCGATTTTTTTAAATTTGGGAATTGAGAGTCCCCTGATGTATTTCCACCGTAGTCCCGGATTGCTCAGGGTGAAGTCCCAATCAAAAAAAAGACGCAAAAACGACAAAATACCACCTTGTAGTTCTTGACACTGATACATTGCACCTTTATAATGTCATTTGCTTTGTGAATATTTTTACATGATCAAATTTATATAATTAATTCAACATATTGCAGGAATACTCATCCTGCAATTGCTTTTTTGGAATGAAAGGAGAAACACGATAATGCAAGAGGCAGTTGTTATAGACAGGAGCAAGAGAAAAATAGGACTTACTCCTGAATTGGCTGATCTCTGTCTCACCTGCGGCACCTGTGCCGGCGGTTGCCCGGCAACCGGACTTCTTCCCGGTTGGGATGCCAGAAAAGCCATCAGGGCAATCTCTTTGGGTCTGGAACAAGAGGTAATTGATTCCAAGTGGCCGTGGGTGTGCACCCTTTGCGGCCGCTGTCAGTACGCGTGCCCCATGGGAATACAGCTTCTCAAAACGTTTCGGGCCTGCAGGACAGCGAGGGAGCGGGACAAGGTTCCCGGCCCGATACACAAGGGCGTTATAATGAACCTCGAGAGGGGAAATAACCTTGGTATCCCAAGGGACGATTTTCTCTTCCTGCTGGGGGATCTCGGCGTAGAGATGGAGGATGAGGGTTGCCCGGGGTTTTATGCGCCTGTTGATCAGGAAGACGCAAACATCATCCTCACCATCAACTCCAAGGAACCCTTCGGCGAGCCGGATGACATGAAGTTTTGGTGGAAGATCTTCTATGCTGCAAAAGAGAGTTGGACCGTGTCTTCCACCAATTGGGAAGGCGTCAATTGGGGTCTTTTCTCCGGCGACGATGAGAACATGAAGATCCAAGTCGAACGCGTGATCGAGAATGCAAGGAGGTTGAAAGCCAAGACTATCCTGTACCCCGAATGAGGCCACGCCTATTTTGCAACCCGGTTCGGGTTCACAAATTGGTTTCCGGAAGTATACGATGAGTTCAGGGTGGTGAGTGTCTTTGATCTCCTCAAGGAGTACATTGAGACGGGGCGAATAAAGATCGATAAATCCAAACATACCCAGCTCACGACTGTCCACGATCCCTGCAATTACGTGAGAAAATCACAAACGGCCTTTGGCGATCATCATGGCGACACTTCGAGATGGATCGTTCAGCAGTGCTGCGAAAACTTTGTGGATATGGTTTCCAGTCCGCTGAACAATCTCTGCTGCGGCGCCGGGGGCGGCGCCTGGGCAATGCCCTATACCGAGGAACGCCTCGCTTACGGCAAGCACAAGGCAGATCAAATCAAGGCCACGGGTGCTGAGTTGGTTGTTGCACCTTGCCATAACTGCCGCGACCAGATTATGAAGGGGCTTCCCAAGGAATTTGACATGGGCAACTACGAGGAGACCATGTACCTGTGGGAATTGGTCGCCGAGTCGATCATTATTGAGCCCTGGACTGAGGAAGAGATAGAGAAGGGCCACGCCGAGCGAGACGCACAATTTGAGCGGGATGGCGTTGACCTGGAAAATGAGGAGTGGTAGCGGGTAGAAACGGGTCCTGCTACTCTTTTACATAAAAAGGCCTGGTGGAATCATTTTTTCACCAGGCCTTTTCTATTGGGCAATCCAATAGTCCCAGGCGGTTTTATAGGACTTTGGGTTACTATGAACTTATTACCCCGGAAGTTCGCTGCCGATGTCTTTCTCTTGAGGTTGGGATTTTTCCTTGAACTCGAAAGCCACCTGTGAGGGTTCGATTCGCACTATGTGAATGCGATCATTGGGAAGAACGATATTATCCCTTGTGATGGAAAATCGTTTTTGACCCAATTGCGCCAATGAGACGTCCACTTCCACGCTGACATTTTCTTCATTCAGGGTGCTGGCATCCTTACGAAGCCCTCTTGCGGTTATTCTGAGCTGTGGACTCAGAGGCTGCACGATGTCCATGTGATTCGGTATGTTGATTGCCTTCAGGGGCACATGGATGGTCCTTTCAAAATCCTGCTGACCCGCAAATAAAAGCCAACTAAACGTGACGAGGGCCAAGCTTCCCGCCTTGACCGGCCATTGATTCGTGATTACCGATTGGGTTTTTTTCCAGAATGAGACCTTTGGGGGGCTTGGAGGTTTTATAGCACCCATAATTTTTTGGGACAGATCCTTGGGGCTTTCAATAGGCGTAGGTTGCCCCTCGAGGGCAAAAGACACGTCTCCCTTTTCTTCAGAGACCACCACAATACCCGCGTCACACTTCTCCGCAAGACCCAATGCCGCCCTGTGTCTTGTACCCCAATCCTTAGGAAGCCCTTCAGCGGAACTGAGAGGCAGATAACAGGCAACCAGCGCTACCTCTCCTCCTCGAACCAGCATGGCGCCGTCGTGTAAAGGGGACTCCTTTTGAAAAATGCTCATCAGCAATTCCGGTCCGGGCTCACCACTCAATGTATGTCCCCCGGTAATCCATTCTTCAACTCCATCCATACGTTCAAGGATAATGAGTGCGCCGATCCGTCGTTTTGCCATGTCAAAGACGCCTTCCGTAAAACCCGAAATCCATTTCCCGGGATCTTCAAATTTCCGAAACCCCAAGGCCTTGAGTGGATTGACGCGTTCCAGAACCTGCCTGATTTCCGACTGAAAAAGAATGATCAGGAGGATGACTGCGACCTGCCAGAGGATTTGAAAAACCCATGTGGTTAGAAACAGCCCCCAGGTCCGGGCCACGGTAAAGACGATACCCATGACCAGAAGTCCCACGAGGGCTTTAAATGCTTTGGTCCCACGGAACCAAAGGTATAAGTAGTATGCAACGACGGTGAGAAATAGGATGTCAAGAATATCCTGGAATCGTAAATTGGCTAAAATTGATATGGGGGTCATGTAATTTCCTCTATAATATCAGAGCATTCTAACAATAAGGACATCCCCTTGGGATTCTGTCAAGCAAAAAGTCTTCAGATGGAGTGGGCCCCTGAGTTGAATGGTTCAACTCAGGGGCACTAGGGGAAAGAACAATTGAGGAAAGTTTGGAGAAAGGATGACCGGCACATCCGGCCACAAATAATTCATCGGCAGGCCCTTGCTTTCACTTGAACCGAAATTCGGCAAATTCCGGCAAATTATACTAAAGTATTATCGGCTTTAAGGGATCGGCTAGTACTGAAGGACTATAAATAAGAGGTCTTTCGGCGAATGCAATGAGTTGGAAAGATATGGAACAGCTTTTTGTGGCGAGTTCTTCTGGATTATTGGATTCCGGGTATCAGTTTATAGAATATGAAAATGTTTTTGATATAGCGGGGGCTCGGGGATCTCTTGAAAGGGACGAACTCGATTCAGTGAGCCGACCTTTGTATACTGCCATACTGCGGCGGGCGGCTAATTTTTGCCACAATACGCCAGAAGATGATCTCAGCATTCCTAAAAACATCGGCCCGCCCGCCTGACCAGCAATGTCCTATCGCATTGCCTATTAGCCCTTTCGTCCCTGTAAAGAGATTGCTGAGCCCAAAAAATTTGAAAAAGGCTAACCTTTCACGATTCCGACACTTCGAAGATCCGGCAAAAGGAATGAAGCCAAGGTTGTTGCATCCAAATAAAACGGCGGATATCGGACTATACACATCCGACGATACCCGCCGCTTTAGAAAACAGGACTTCCCCTCTTGTGCAAAGAGGTTATTCCGTCAATTTCATCGTCAAATACATGGTGCCCGTCTGTCGCTTGATCAGGAATAGAATAGTATCCCCATCCTTGTAATTCTTAACCTGTTCGTTGAATTGACTGATTCTCTCGATCGGATTCTGATCTATCTCGAGAATCACATCTCCGGGTCGAATGCGGGCTTCGGCTGCGGGTGAATCGTTTTCCACCTGAACCACAACAACGCCTTTGGTCTCTGATAGTTGAAAACTCCTGGCTATATCGGGGGTAATCTCTTTCAATGTCATCCCGAGATTGGGTGCAACTTCTGTGACAACCGGAGTCACCTGCTCTTCATCGAGTTTCCCGATGGTCACTTGAAGGCTTTCCTTTTCTCCTTTGCGGATGACCTCCACTTTCACGGTCTTTCCGACGGGCGTTTGGGCCACAATATAGGGTAGGTCTTTCATTTCCTTGATCTCACTTCCATCAAAAGTAACAATCACATCGCCACGTTTGATATCGGCTTTATCCGCCGGCCCTCCCCTTGTGACATCTGCAACAAGAGCGCCTTCTAGACCCTTGAGCTTAAGTTTCTCCTTCAGATCCGCCGTAATCTCCTGGATCAAAACCCCTAGCCATCCCCTGACGACTTTTCCTTCTTTGAGCCCGGGGAGCAAATCCTTCGCCATGTTGACGGGGATGGCAAAGCCGATGCCGATGCTGCCTCCGCTCCGGGTATAAATGGCTGAATTAATCCCTACGACTTCTCCGGAAGTATTCAAAAGCGGGCCGCCGCTGTTTCCGGGATTGATGGAGGCATCGGTTTGAATAAAATTATCGTAGGCTCCTGCCCCTAATTGCCTGTATTTGGCACTAACGATGCCTGCAGTGACGGTACTTGCCAATCCGAAGGGATTGCCTATGGCAATAACCCAGTCTCCCACCTCGAGGCTTTCCGAATCCCCTAAGGGTAGGGGCTCTAAAGGAATGTCCGCATCGATTTTGATGAGAGCCAGATCGGTTTTCGGATCGCGGCCTATAATTTTTGCTTCGTATTCATTTCCTTCCCCAAACCTCACTTTGATCTCATCCGTTTTTTCAACCACGTGGTTGTTGGTCAGAATGTGCCCCTCTTTGTCTATGACGAATCCGGTTCCCAGACTCTGTTGTTTATGACCCTTCGGCATCTGATCCTTGAAGAATCGATCATAGAAATCCTTAAAAGGATCGTTTGGACCGCCACCGAAGGGCGACGGCTGGCGCTCTCTTCCACCCTTCATGACTTTGACCGTGCTGATATTCACGACGGAAGGACTGGCTTTCTTGGCCAACTCGGAAAAGGACCCTGGCGGGTCCGAAATCCCCGCACTTGCTCTGGCATCATTGTATATCCCATGGCCCGAAAGACCCGCGAGACCGAAACCCGCAACAAGACAGACCAAAGTCCAACCGATCAGTGCCGTTCTTCGCCTCAAGGTTCTTTTTTTCTTCATCATTCACTCCTTACTTATTGAAGGTTTCCTGGTCTAAAGGGTTATTCACCCTATCTTCTATCTTTTTATAGGGAATCGAACAAAAACCCCGCCCCATTCCTTACAATGTCCCATGGCCCGGATTCGTTACATTTTTATGGTTTATAGGGCTTTATCTTCTGGTTCCCGAATTTTTTCTTTGGTTCACTCAGAAATAAATCCCATTCCTACTCGTCAACGATGACCATGATTTTAACAAAATCAATTGATTGGTTCCCAAACTCATTACATGCAAAGATAACCAGATAACACGCCTAATCAACCTCAAGAGTCCGTTTTTTTTGATAAATCAGAACACGGCCGGGCATCTTAATCACCTTTAGGGATACCATGTTCCAGAATAGGTTAATGAGAATTGAGAATTTCCCGTGGGGGTTATATCAATGCCTGCCCACGGAACTATTCTTTATTATTCATTTTTTTCTAATCCATTACCTAGGGAATGCCGATAAATCAATCGGGAATGGTTCGGATTCCAAAGATAGTTCCTGCAATCTCATGATGGGAATAAACCGGAACGTCTTACCGATTTATTACAACTTACCCGGACCTTCCAAACCTTCACTAATTGGTCTCACAAGACCAGAATTGAGTAAGACTATTACCGAAACGCTGGATCCTATGGCTACTCTATGCCGCACGATAGAGAACCCATTTGGAGGGTTGTGTCACTGCCGGTTAGGGGCAAAATCTTTTGGGTGAACGTAAAATAAAAAACAGAGAATATTAACGCCTTCACTTTAGCATTATGAATGACATACTAACCCAAATTTTCGGAAAATTGACAACAAGATTCGATAGGAATCCGGTTCCTCAGGAGTTTGAAGTGGCCTATCGGGAGGAAATCAACCGGATCACCTTACAATCCGCCAGGATAGGCGCCATATTGGCCGGCATCATAGTCCCCAGTTATACTGTCCTGGATTTTTTCGTCAACCCGGATCAGCTCTGGCTCTTTGTTTTTATGCGAGCCGTTTCCACGCTCTTGTTCGCTCTTCTCGTCCTACTTAGCTTTCTTAGGCTCTTTGAGAAACGACCGGATACCATTATGGCGGGAGTCTATATCATATGCGGGGCCACCATTGCCTTAATGGTAAGGATCCTCGGATATGAAACGCCCTATTATGCCGGCATGAATTTGATTTATTTGGGAATGATGCTCCCCCCCTGGGGTCTTTTAAAAAGCCTTAGCGTGGCTATGGTAGTTTATAGTTTTTATATCATGCCCATACTGCTGATTGATATGCCGAATGTGGAACTGAGCCATTTTGTCAATAACAACGTATTCCAGCTGGGCACCATCACAGTTGCAGTAGCCTTCAATCACTTCCAATATAAAAGGCGACGAAACGATATTGTCAATCGCCTTACCATTGCCCGTCAAGCAAAAGAACTTGAGGAGCGAGATAAATACAAAACCCAGTTCATCGCCAATATTGCCCATGAACTCAAGACGCCGCTTTCTATTGTTGTTGGAAATGCCGAGCTCATCATGGAGTATGCCGATTCCCCGGATCAAGCTTTTAAGGACGAGATACGTCGCATCCAGCAGGCCGCATTTCAATTGGCATCTCACGTAGACCGCATTACGCTGGTATCCACGATTGACGACCCCGATGCAAATCTTGACAGACGAAATTACGATTACATCGGCGTGGTACAACACGTCGCCGATCTTTTTGGATCAAAGGCCGAAGATGAGAACATCCATCTCAGTGTGACCATTCCCAACGACCGTCTCGTTGTGAATATCGATGTGATTCATATCGAAGAAGTCCTGACGAATCTCATACAGAATTCATTTAAATTTACCCAGTCAGGCGGAAACATTACGGTTCGGGTTAGTTCGGATGGTGAGTTTGTCTTTACCGAAGTTGAAGATTCGGGAGCGGGCATTCCCGAAGAACACCTTGAAAAGATATTCGATCGACTCTATCAGGCCGATGAAGTGTTATCAAAGAGACATGCCGGAATAGGCCTTGGGCTCTATATCGTCAAGAAGAACGTGGAAGGCCAGGGTGGAAAAATTACCGTTAAATCAAAGGTGGGAGAAGGGACAACCTTCAGGTTCACATTGCCTCTTTTTGCCGACCAATCTGTCTCTGTCAGCAATCAGCCCTATAGGGGATCTGAACGCCGGAAAAGGAATGACAGGAGGCGAGGTATCGATCGGCGTGCTCAAGGGCGCCGGAAACGATTCGAATATATGCAGAGCCTGGGTGTGGACGATCTTGCAAAGATGGCCCCTATTGAAGACCTCATGGCCCATGAAGATCAAAATCCTGCCAGTCCTTCAATACTCATCGTTGAGGATAACCCGGGTATGATGAAGGTCATTGTGGACGCCCTGCGCGATGATTACAATCTCTTGCTTGCGAGCGATGGATTCGAAGCTTTGGGAAAACTCGAATCTAGAGGAGGGGACGCCGCTTTGATCCTTTCCGACATTATGATGCCCGGCATGAGTGGTTTCGATTTCTGTAAAAAAGTGATGGAACAGGAGGGGTGGCAGCACATACCGCTCATTTTCATCACCGCTCTCATGAGTGAAGAGGATCAACTCAAAGGCTTTGAGCTGGGTGCTACGGACTATATCACCAAGCCTTACAGCATCAAGGTCCTAAAAGAAAAGGTGGCTCATTGGATCTGGCGAAGGAAGTATGAGCTGCTCTTGCAGGACATGTCGAAGGCCCTTGAAAACAAGGTCCAGGATATTTCCAGAATAAACGACATTATCATTAACGAGATAAGCAACCCTCTTCAGGTCATCGCCGGGGCCGATTTCTTTATGGAAAGGCTTACGGATCAACTGAGCGGCGCATCATCAGAGGAGGAAAAACAGCTTCTAAATTACGCCAAGGCCATAACCCGAGCCATCGATTCGATAAACAGGGTGCTGGAGGCCACCAGAACCTACGATAATCAAGCCATTTATAAAAAAATACCGGAATCTGTTTCAGGGCTTTTTGATGAGGCGCTAGGGCAGATGACGACAGAACTACAGGGAATAGATCTCAAAATCGAAACCAATGGCGTAGGGGGCAAAAGTGTACTTTGCGATAAAAGGATGCTCACGCAGGTTTTCGTCAATTTGTTGAAAAATGCTGTTGATGCTATTCACAAAAAGGTTCCTCCGGAAGGGGGAATCATACGCATCGCTTGTCAGCATGCACCTGAACATCACATCATTATCCGGGTAACTGATAATGGCATTGGCATAGATCCCGGAATCAGCGGACAGATTCTCAAAAGAAAATTCAGCACCAAAGCGGACGGCTCCGGTGTTGGGCTCCAGATGTCAAAAATGATCCTGAAGCTTCACGGAGGCGACTTAAGCTTTGAATCGGAAGAAGGGAACGGAGCCAGTTTTATTATTAAACTTAGTGATTTCAGGGATGAAGAGAAGCTGGATGCTGTTACTCATCACTGAAGAGGCCTTTTCAAACATTTGAATTTTCAAACTGGCCTCAAAAATCAAACAGAAAAAAGCCCGCGTGAAGCGGGCTTTTTAATTTGCATAAAACCAATTTTTCAAGCAACTCAAAGCTCAATAATGGATTATGGCTCTTTGAGGTCATTATGATGCTGACGACATAATTTGCCTCTCATCGGTATTCTGATGCCATCACCCAAAACCTAAAATCCAGAGGTCTCCTCCCCCCCATTGATCTTATCCTTCAAGAGGGATGAGTGTTTGAAGGTCACGACCCTTCTTTCCCTTAACATCAAATCATCCCCGGTAGCCGGATTTCGTCCTCGTCTTCTTCCCTTGTTCCTGACACAGAATTTCCCGAATCCCGAAATAAGGACATCGTCTCCCAGTTCGAGGGTTCTTTTCATGATCTCCAAAAGCGTGTCCACGGTCTGTTCTGCCTTTTTTTTCGTGAATTCCATCCCGGCTATTTTGTCAACGATATCTGCTTTTGTAAGTGTCATACCATCCCCTTGTTTAGTGAATGACGATTATAAGGCTGGATCCCTTAAAATATGGATACCGGGCAATCTTATACATTTTTTCAACAATATCAAGACCTAAAAGGAAAAAATAGGCATTAATTTTGTCAAAAAGCCCGTTTATCGAATTGAGGCAAGTAAAAAGAAATCAAAGGAGTGCATAAAAAAGGCAAAAAATAACCCCCCCGAGCAAGGAGGTGAACTCAGGAGGGCTTGAGGGCTAGGAGGGGATTTAACCCCTAAGCACTTTCTTTGCTATTACCCTACATCGCTAAACTAATCACGAACTTGAGGTTATCAAGCGAACAGAGGGATGGGTCCCAGGGAGGGCATTCCCTAAGAAATATGATCGAATTTGTTCTAAATACCTGACTCTTGAGTCAACTCTCATTATATTTTATCATTGGTTTGTATTTGTTGATCCGAAAAATGATAGCGTAAAATCTCCGATGTGCGGGGAGCTAAGCTAGGGGATCTAGACGCATCCTTTTTTACTAAAATTGATGAAAAATACGAGATGGATAGAAAAAGACTAGAAGAACTCGCCAATAATCCAAAGCACATTCCCGGAATTTACAATTATTGTGACCGTTGGTGTGAACGTTGCCAATTTACTTCACGTTGCCTGAATTGCACACTGGCTGAAGAGCAGTTTGGGGATCTGGAAAAAAATGACGAGATCAACGAAGTCTTTTGGCAAGGGCTTTCTGAAATGCTTCAAGACACTATTGCCCTGATCAAGGAAATGGCCGAAGAGGCGGGAGTTGATCTTGATTCAATTGAGAGCGAGAGTCATGGTAATGATGAAGCCGAAATCAGAGAAAACGCTTTGGCACACCTGATCGCCCATACCTCACATAACTATGCTAAAATGGTCGACAAATGGTTCGATTCCAACGAGCATCTATTCCTTGAGAAGGAAGATGAACTCAACCAAATCCGCCTCTTATCCTCCCGAGAAAATCCAACTGCGGAAGCGATCAATATGAACGACGCAATCGAAGTAATCCGATGGTATCAATTCCAGATTCATGTGAAACTCAGAAGGGCTATCCAAAGCTCTTCCAGAGAAGAATCATGGGAATTCGACGAATTCCCAAAGGATTCCGATGGTTCTGCAAAGGTGGCATTGATCGGCATAGATCGCTCGATGTCTGCCTGGAAAATCCTATTGTCTTCTTTTCCTGAGCAAAAAGACGAAATATTGAATCTCATTGCTCTCTTGGATAACACAAAAAACCGAGTAGAAACCCAGTTTCCCCAAGCCAGGGGCTTTGTGAGACCGGGATTTGATGAAAACATGGAAATTGGTTCACAATCACCTGAACCCACCTGTTAACCCCCATGGACCGATGATGTGATCAACCCTACTCATTTCGTTGCAGCTTTATTATCCATACCAAATTAAAACCGGAATTGATCGCGTATCAAAAGAAAGGCCCCGACTACTTGCCGAGGCCTTAGAGAACCAAGTTTGGTGCCGAAGGCGAGACTCGAACTCGCACA
>CAYWMP010000153.1:0-14335 GCA_964459445.1 uncultured Desulfobacteraceae bacterium | reverse complement strand
CAATGATAAACGTTGATTCAAAGTTGAAGGAAATTTCAAATATGTTTGGTTAGTTTTTAATCGGTTAACCCGCCTTACTACTAGCGGGTAAACCCTGAACCTTTAGCCGCCTATGGCGGCCTGAACCTTAAACCTTTTAACCTTCACATAAAACACGAAATTTGCGCGCTGGTTTTCATTATTTATTTCCCCAATTCAACTTTGATGGGAGGAAGCCATAACCATGAAAATCTTAATCGTTGATGACGATCTAGGATTATTAAATTCATTGAGAATCGGGCTATCGAGCTATGGACATTATGTGATCACGGTGCCTGACGGACCACGGGCTTTGGAAAAAATCGAATCTTCAGCATCGGATCCTGATCCTTTAACGCTCCTGATCACCGATCTAAGAATGCCCGGAATGAACGGTATGGAACTGATTCAGTTGGCCAAGAAAGTACGACCGAATATTCACGCGATTCTCATGACCGGTTACGGCAGCGATAAAGTCAAGAAAGAAACGAGGCGATTCGAAAGTTGCGGATATATAAACAAACCCTTTACCCCTGAAATGCTCCAAAGAACCATTGAAGAGACCAATACGCGGTCAAAAGACGAGATGAATCTCAACAGTTAGACGAATTGGGGAGCTTTGTACTAACTCGACTGAAAACGGAACGCGGGATTTCTTGTCCGCGTAAGACCTCTACATTTGATTGGGGGTGACATTCATGGACGAAATCAAGCCTACTGGGGAACGGGTCATGGTTGTAGACGATGAAACCCAGATCTCCCAAATGCTTGGAGAAATCTTGATCAAGGAAGGTTATGAGCCCATTGTATGCAACCATCCCAGAGATGCCATCGAAGCCTCTCGGGCACATGATTTCACGCTGGCCTTAATTGACATTAATATGCCCGAGATAAGCGGTCTTGAACTCGCGGCCATGCTAAAGGAGGAGAATCCTCTTCGGGAAGTCGTTTTTGTCACGGGCCACGGCACTTTTGATAACGCTATTCAGGCCATCAAATTAGGCGCCTACGATTACTTGCGCAAACCCTTTTCTATCAACGACCTCAGACTTTGCCTAAAGAGATATGAACAGCGTAAGGTCCTGAAGGACAAGGTGAAGCTTGCCGAGCAACGATATTACCAACTGGTTCAAAGCCTCCCCCTCCTCATCTTTGTCATCCGCAGGGATCTTTCCCTCGAATTTATCAACGAGGATTGCTCTATCATGCTCGGGTATTCGCCTGAGGAGGCCCAAAACAATCCAAATTGGCTTTTAGAACGGATCCATGAAGGCGATTCAGAGCGGATTAGCAATCTTTTTGATTTCAGTTTCAAGTCCGGAGGAGCTCCCTTTTCCTCCGAGTGCAGATTGTTGCACAAAAACGGTCAATTGCTTCACGCCATGATCAAAACCATTCACATGTCCAACGACGGCACTGAGGAAGGGATTGAAAAACTGGAGGGAATCATCGTCGATATCACGGACCGTGTATTCCTCGAAAAAGCATTAGTTCAAAAAGAGAAACTCAAAACACTCGGCGCCATCTCCGCTGAAGTGGCCCATGAGATCAGAAACCCTTTGGTTGCTTTAGGCGGTTTTGCCAGAAGGCTGCAAAAGAAACATCCCAATGTTCATGAGTGTGAGATTATTCTGCGTGAAGTCGAACGGCTTGAAAAGATGCTGGACCGGATAAGGAATTATCTCAAACCCGAGGAGATAAGCCGGAAAGACTGTTCCGTCAACACCGTTGTCACCGAATGCGTCAAGCTCCTCTCACCAGAGACCAAACAAAAGGGTTTCGACTGCGACTTAAACCTCGATCCTCAAATTGTCTCCATCCTGAGCGACCCCGATGCACTCACTCAGGTATTTATCAACTTAATCAGAAACGCCATTAAAGGCAGCGCGGATGTCGGAAAAATAACTGTCAAGACGTATCAATCCGAGCAAAATATCTACGTTGATTTCAAGAATCATTCGCCAATGCCCATTCAAAAGGACCCTGAGCTCCTGTTTTTGCCCTTTGACGAGGGAGGAGAGAGTATTGGTCTACCCTTGAGTTATCGGCTTCTAAAGAAAGTGGGCGGCGTTTTATCCTATTCCAGCGAAAGGGAGCAAACGATCTTCACGGTCTCTCTGCCCAAGATTGCAGAGTCCGTCCTATCCGGTGAAACGATTGAAGAGGTCGATGAAGCATTTGCGGCAACCTTCAACGGAAGCGAGAACCGTCGTTATGAAAGGAGCCCGGTCATGTGGCCGGCGACCCTCAGGACGGCTGAAACGACTATCGAGGGGACCATTACGAACATTAGTCCGGGCGGCGCCTATATCTGTTGTCAGGACCCACCCGATCCCAAGGAGACTTTTCGATTGGATTTCAAAGCCCCAGATAGGCAGAAACTCACGGCTACCAATGAGGTCATTTGGTTGGGCTCTCAGCGTTTGGGCAATGACGACGCCGAACGGGGATTCGGCTCGCGATTCTTGGCCATGTCCGATACCACGCACAGGCGTCTTAATGAGAAGGGAATTAATTGAAGATTGAATATTGAAAAATGAATATTGAAAAGTGAAAAAATGTCTGCAATCGGCAATTGACAGTTGGCAATGCGAAGTTGGCAATATGCAAGCCATTGCCGACTGCAGACTGTCAACTGCCAACTCGTGAATTGTAGAATCTCTAAATTGACCGGAGCGACATGCGGCGCAAGCGCCTGCGCTGCGCGAGCGACTTCCACAAATATTCAATCTTCAATATTCAATCTTCAATGGTCAATCGTCAATATTCAATAGTCAATATTCAATCCTAAAGGGGTTTTCGACATGACTCAAAAACCACGCATTCTCATCGTTGATGATGATGAGGGGACCCGTCGTTCCCTGACCCTGATATTCAATAAAAAGGGTTATGAAACGAAAACGGCGGAAACAGGCAAAGAAGGCATCAAAAAGGCGCAAGATGGGTTTTTCAACCTGGCCCTCCTGGACATCAAACTGCCCGACATGGAAGGGGTCGAACTCCTCAGGCCCCTAAAAAACCTGCAACCCGATCTCGTCCCCATTATGGTGACGGGCCACGCCTCCATGGCAACGGCAGTGAAGGCATTGAATGAGGGCGCAAAAGCGTACATCAATAAGCCTCTCAATATGGATGAGGTACTGGCGAAAATCGAAGATGTTCTTGAACGGCAGCACCTTGTCTTTGAGAACAGGAATTTACTCGATTCACTCCAGCATGAATTGACAGAAAAAAACCGCGCTGAGCTGGCCTTGAAAGATAGTGAAGAAAAATACCGGGAGCTTGTCGAGAACGCCAACAGCATCATATTCAGGACGGATACCCAAGGACGTTTCACCTTTGTGAATGAGTTCACTCAAAAATTTTTCGGCTATTCCGAGGACGAACTCTTGGGCAAAAGCCTTGTGGGCACTATCGTGCCGGAAACCGGCCAAAACGGGAGCAATTTGGAATCGATGATCAAGGATATCACGGTTCACCCCGACTTGTATGCCAGTAACGAAAATGAGAACATGAAAAAGAACGGTGAGCGAGTGTGGGTCTCATGGGCCAACAAGTCCATTTATGATGACACCGGCAAGGTGAGCGGCATCCTTTCTGTCGGGAACGATATCACGGCTCGGAAGCGTGCGGAAGAAGAACTCCAGCTCCTCTCAACCGCCATAGAACATGCGGCCGAAAGCGTGATGATCACGGACCAGAAGGGCACGATCCAATATGTGAATCCTGCTTTTGAAAAAATCGCGGGTTTCTCGCGGATGGAAGCTCTTGGACAAAATCCCAGGTTATTGCAAAGCGGAAAGCACGACCACGCCTTTTATGCGGAACTCTGGGACACGATCTCAAAAGGCGGTGTCTGGCAAGGCCAATTCATCAATAAAAGAAAAGATGGTTCCCTGTATGAAGAGGAAGCCTCGATATCCCCCGTCCTCGATAACAAGAATGAAATCACTCATTTTGTTGCCGTAAAACGTGATGTGTCCGATCAACTCAACCTTGAAAAACAGTTTCACCAGGCCCAGAAAATGGAGGCCATCGGAACCCTGGCAGGAGGCATTGCCCATGACTTCAATAACATCCTTTATGCCGTCATTGGCTTTGCCGAGTTGGCGATGGAGGAGTTGCCCGAAGACAGTCCCGTGCGTGCAAAGCTGGATCAGATCCTCACGGCCGGCGGTCGGGCCAGGGATCTTGTAAAACAGATTCTCACCCTCAGCCGCCAAACCGAAGCGGAACGAATGCCCCTCCAGGTCAACCATATCGTCAGAGAAGCCCTGAAACTCCTGCGGCCCTCATTCCCCACGACCATCGAATTCCGCCATACCATCTCCACCTCCGCGCTGGTACACGGGGATGCCGCGCAGATTCACCAGGTGTTGATGAATCTGTGCACGAATGCCTATCATGCCATGAGGGAAAAGGGGGGTGTACTGTCAATCGACCTCTGCGAGGTAAGCATTGATTCCGAGACCGCATCGCACCTGGAGGACATCAATCCGGGCCGATACATCAAACTAAGCGTTGGTGACACCGGCTATGGCATCGTTCAGGTTCACGTGGATAAAATCTTTGAGCCCTACTTCACAACAAAGGAGCGGGGAGAGGGAACGGGCCTGGGCCTTTCCGTGGTACATGGTGCCGTTAAGAGTCATGGTGGCGCAATATCCGTTTACAGTGAGCCCGATCAAGGAACGACCTTTCATGTCTTCCTGCCCATCATTGAAGACGGGTCTGTAAAAACGCCCACCACAGTCAAGCCCATTCCAAAAGGAGATGAAAGGCTGCTTTTGGTCGACGATGAACTAAACATTGTGGAGTTGGAAAAGCAGATGCTTCAGCGCCTGGGATATCGGGTGACGACGAGAAACAGTAGTCCCGATGCGCTTAATCTGTTCCGCGAAAGGCCTGATGATTTTGATCTCGTCATTACCGATTTTACCATGCCGACCATCACAGGCGACCGGTTGGCCAAGGAATTCATGAAAATAAGGTCCGATATTCCTATCATTTTGTGCACCGGATTCAGCGAAAGAATATCAGAGGAGCAGGCCAAGGCCATGGGCATCCGCGACTTTGTGATGAAGCCCATCGTCAGGCGCCAGATGGCGGAAACTGTCCGGCGGGTGTTGGATGAAGGTTAGCAATTGAAGATTGAAAATTGAAAATTTAACAGAAAGTAGGCAATTCGCAGTTGGCAGTCGGCAATCGAATATGCGCAATCAGCGGGTCTTTGCCGACTGCAGACTGTCAACTGCCAACTCGTGACTTGTAGATTCCCTAAATTGCGCGGAGCGGAGCGACTTCCACAAATATTCAATATTCAATCGTCAATATTCAATTTAAAACCTTATGCGCTTTGAGCAAATCCAATTCAAAGGGAGGGATGATCATGCCATGAAAAGGCTATTCAAAATATTCTTCATAGTGGCAGTGGGGATTTCATTATGGGGATGCGACCGGGCGAAAAAAGACCGACCCCTCACTTCGGTAACCTTGAAACTTGTATGGAAGCATCAGTCCCAGTTCGCAGGGTTCTATGCAGCGGATAAGCTTGGTTTCTATCGGGAGGAGGGGTTGGAGGTGAAGTTTATCCCGAGGTCGAGCCCGACCGAAAATATCTTCCAATCCGTGATGGAAGGTACGGCTGACTTCGGGATCTGCTACGGTGTGGGCATCATCACCGCACGATCGGAGGGGCTGAAAGTCAAAGCGATCGCCAGCGTTTATCGCCGATGGCCCGTGGTCTTCCTGACCCGGAAGGATAGCGGTATCTCAAGACCCCATGATTTCCCGGGCCGTACCATTCGCACGCCGACTCCGGGCGGCGCCATATGTTTAAGGGCCATGATGAAACGTCTTAACCTGGACCCTACCAGTGTCAGGGCCGTGGATGTAGGTTTTGATTTTTCACGATTTCTTTCGGGTGAAGTGGATATCTGGCCCGGGTACATCACCAATGAAGTTCTGGTGGCCAGAAAGAAGGGTATCGAACTGAACAGGATTCTTCCTCACGACTACGGCGTCCACCTGTACGGTGATACACTTTATACAATGGATCAAACGATTCATGAAAGGCCCGATGTGGTGCGGGCCTTTGTGCGCGCGTCGCTGCGGGGATGGCGGTGGGCCATAGAGAACCCATCGGAGGCCGGGCCCATGGCTCGTGATCATGAGCCTAAGCTTGATGGGGACCACCAAATCGATATGCTCCAGTCAGGCATCCCATTCATTCATACGGGCGAAGACCGAATCGGATGGATGCGCGAAGAGAGTTGGCAGGGGATGCACAGGGTTCTCTTAGAGCAGGGAATCCTGAAGGCGCCTGTGGAACCGAAAAGCACATTCACCATGGAATTCCTAGTAAAACCCTAGAGGAAAACCAATGACCCTGGGTAAGAAGCTGGCCATACTTTTTCTGTTATTTGCAATCTTTCCCATGTCGGTGGTGGGGTATCTGAGTTATGCCCAGAGCCGCCGTACGATTGAAATGGAAATGTTCAACCACCTGGTTGCCACCAATATCCTGAAGGAAGCGGAGTTCGGCAGATGGATCGGAAAAAACAGGGCCATTATAGCGGCATTGAGCCAAAGACCCCTTGTGCGAGAATTCGCATCCATCCTGTCAACCGTAAGCCCTTCCAATCCTTTGTACCAATCCGCTTACCACGACCTTCTTGAAGACCATCTCAAAATCGCTATTGAGGAAGAGGGGGGATTCCTTGACCTGAGTATCATCACAGGGAAATCCGGCAAGATCCTCATCTCCACAAACAAGGAGATCGAAGGCAAATACCGGGAGAGCGCGGCATTTTACATCGAGGGCAAGAGCCGGGTTTATGTGGGGAGTGTCACCTATGAGTTGGGGTTGGACCTGCATGTCATGCACATCAGTGCCCCCATAAAGAACAAGGAAGGAAATCTGATCGCCGTGCTGGCCGGACACATGGACTGGAATGAGATGTCCCAGATCATGACCCTCCATTCTGATGGGTATAAAAGCCTGGAGAGCTACCTGATCAACAAATACAATTTCTTTGTCACCAAAAGCCGTATTGGATTCGATCACATCCTGAAAAAGGCCGTATACACGGAAGGGGTAAAACAATGTCTTGAATGCAGAAACGGCGTCGGCCTATACACGGACTATCGGGGCATTCCGGTCATCGGGGCCTACAGATGGATATCCGAACAGGCCCTTTGCATCCTCACCGAAATTGATCAGTGGGAGGCCTTCGGGCCTGCCAGGGATTTGAGAAATATGGTCTTGATGATCGCGGTGATCGTTTTTCTCATCACGGCGTCCATCGCCCTGTTCATATCCCGGACCACCTCGGGCCCAATCAAAGCCCTTTCTGAAAAGGTAAGGGCCTTTGGAAAAGGTGATCCGGATTTCCATATTGAAGTTAATTCCAGGGACGAGATCGGTGAGCTGGCGCGGACATTCAGCCATATGGCGGAAGAGCTGAAAGAGGCGCAGACCAATTTGTTGAAGCAAGAAAAATTGGCGATTCTGGGTCAATTGGCCGGTGGCGTGGGTCACGAACTGCGAAATCCCTTGGGAGCCATCAAAAACGCGGCCTATTTCCTGGACATTGCCCTGGAAAAACCGGATCAGGAGGTGAAGGATTCGATTGAGATAATAAATATTGAAGTGGCGGAGTCCGAGAAGATTATCGAGGGGCTCTTCACATTCTCCAACCCGAAAACGCCTGAACGCAGGGCAGTCGAAGTGGATAAAATCGTAGAAAATGTTCTCTCCCGAATAGTGGTTCCGGAAAATATTGAGGTGATCATACAGAATCTCGATGCTGTCCCTTCCATTCAAGCAGATCCGGACCAGATCGAGCAAGTTATCGGGAATTTGATCCGCAACAGTATCCAGGCCATGCCCGATGGCGGGTGCCTGAAGATCAGTGCCGAGGCGCCTGAGGAGGGTTATCTGGCCCTCTCTCTTTCCGATACAGGGATGGGGATTGATAAAGAAGACCTGAAAAATGTCTTTGAACCCTTTTTCACTACAAAGGCCAAGGGTATCGGTTTGGGATTGCCTTACACCAGGATCCTGATCGAAGCCCATGGGGGGACAATTGATGTGGAGAGCCCCTCGACAGAACTCGGGGCAGGCCCCTCGACGGAGTTCGGGACAGGTAAAGGGGGGAAGGGGAGCACGTTTACGGTGATCCTTCCCGTCAAGGAGGCAATAACGTGAGCGAAAAATTACGCATCCTGATCGTAGAGACCGATCCCAAACTCAGGAAGACCCTTTCCGAAACACTTGCAGCGAAAGATTATACGCCCACAATCACCGCAACCGGGAAGGAAGCTTTAGACAGTGTCAAGGAGGAAAAACCAGCCGTGGTATTGATAGACCTCAGACTTGAAGACATGTCTGGCCTGGATGTGATGAGGGGGATCAAGGAGTGCTCTCCTGATACGGAATGCATATTGATAACCGATCATGCGTCACAGGCATCAGCAATTGAAGCGATTAATCTGGGTGCCTACAATTATATTCTAAAGCCCTGCAACATGGATCAGTTATTACTGACGATCACGAGGGCCATTGAGAAAAAAAAGGCCGTGGAGGCGCTGGAGGAGCAGGAGCGCTACTTCCGCTCCCTTTTCTACAGCATGCACGAGGACATAATCGTCATAGATCCCGACTACCGCATTGTCGACATCAACAACACCGCTCTAGTCACCACCGGCTTTCGGCGCGAAGAGGCCATTGGCAAACACTGTTTTGAGGTCTCCCATGGGTACAATGTCCCCTGCGATGAGGCGGGGGAGGAGTGCATCCTGAAGAAGGTCCTGGAGACGGGGGAGGCCGCGAACTGCTACCATGAGCACGAAAGGGCCGATGGTTCGACAGCCCATGTCGACATTCTTTTCTCACCGCTGGAGGACACAGAGGGCAACCTCACGCACGTGATCGAAGCCGTGCGTGACATCACCGACCTCATCGAGGCCAAGGAGTTGTTGCGCGAATCGGAGGAAAAGCACCGGTTTTTGTTTGAAAATCTCGTAGCGGGGATTGGCATCTCCGACCGTTCGGGCAGGGTATTTGCCGTGAACAAAGCTATGTCTGGTATCACCGGTTTCACGCTTAACGAGTTCTCAAAGATCAACCTGAGAGATATCTATGTAAATCATGAAGAACGAAAAAGATTCATAGACATTTTAAAACGGGAGGGAAAGGTAGAAAACTTTGAAGTCCAGCTAAGGCATAAGGATGGTGAAACATACTGGGCGAACCTTTCCAGCACAACGATCAAGTATGATGGGAAAGACGCCATTTTAACCACATTGCTGGACATCACCGAGCGCAAACAGGCTGAGGAGGAACTTGAGAAATACCGTGAGCAACTGGAAGAACTGGTCGAAGTCCGCACCAGAGAACTTCGAGAGATCCAGGAGGAACTGGTACGCAAAGAGAAGCTTGCAGTAGTGGGCCAACTGGGCGCGGGGATTGGGCATGAGCTGCGCAACCCGCTGGGATCGATTAAGAACGCCGCCTATTTTCTCAACATGGCCATAGACCAGCCGGACCCGGAGGTTAAGGAAGCCCTGGAGATTCTGCAAAAGGAAGTGCAAAATTCCACTCAGATCATCAGCAGCCTCCTGGATTTTGCCAGCCCCAAAACCCCTTTCCTCCGTCTGGCAAATATCAACGAAATTGTCCGGGACGCATTCTCCGGCGTCCCCCTACCGGAAAATGTCGAGATAGTGAGCCGGCCGGATAAGGCGGTGCAAACAGTCTCGGTGGATCCCCATCAGCTCGAGGTAGTCTTTGGAAATCTTATTCTAAACGCCATCCAGGCCATGCCTGAAGGCGGCCGTGTGGTCGTGAGGACTTCGGCGAGCTCGACCGAGCCGTCCGAGGCGCCGGACGAGAAGTGGGTGGAGATTTCAATTACCGATACCGGGGTGGGCATTTCTGAGGAGAACCAGGAAAAGGTCTTCGAGCCGCTTTACACAACAAGGGCCAAGGGGATCGGGCTGGGCCTGGCGGTTTGCAAGATCCTTGTGGAAGGACACGGTGGGAAGATTGAGGTGGAAAGCCCCTCGACGGAGCTCGGGACAGGTGAAGAAGGGAAAGGGAGTACGTTCACGGTGAAACTGCCGGTGAAGAGTGAAAATTGAATATTGAAGATTGAATATTGAACAGAAAGTCGGCAATAGGCAGTGGGCAGTCGGCAGTAAGCAATCGAAATCCGCAACTCTTTGCCGACTGCAGACTGTCAACTGCCAACTCGTGGCTTGTAGATTCCCTAAATTAAGCGGAGCGGAGCGACTTCCACAAATATTCAATATTCAATCGTCAATATTCAATTCAAAGGTCCCGGTAATCGGCGATGATGAAACCATTTTCTTCAAAGTGGCGGTCAAACGTGAAGGCAATCCTGATATCGCGGGCTTCCATGATCTCAAAACTGAGACAATCAACAAGGCTCAAGGTTCTGCGGTTGTGGGAGACAAGACGTTGCAGGGCTCTGGTATGCCAGTCCCTTTCGACCCAGACGATTTCCAGGAGAGGAAATATCCTGGCATTGAAATCATGCACCGGTTCCATACCGATACGGTGCTGAAGCAAGGCCATTGTTTCAACCAGGACATAGGAACTGGTAACGAGGGATGCGGTTTGCATTTTGAAGTATTCGAAGTTTTGCCCGGCGTCGGAATGCATGTGATCGTCCCGGACCATGAGGGCAAAAAGCGCTGAGGTGTCCGCAAACACGATCATAATTGAAAGGCCTCGGCCAGATGGCGATCGTGGTTTTCAGAGACGTCCCGGGCCCCTGCCTTGTACTTGCCGACAACGGCGGATGCCTGGCGGTACAGGGCGGACCGGTCAGGTTTTCTCTGCATCAGGAATTGATCGATCGCCTTGCGGATCAGTGATGCCATGGATTCCCGGTTCTTCATGGCGATTTCCCTGAGACGTTGATTCTGCTCTTCGGTTAGTTGTATCTGGGTACGAACCATAGCTCCCTCCATGTGATGTTATGATTACATATTTGGCATAGTGATAACACCACGAGCGATGGAAGTCAAGGCAGGATAGAAATCAGTCGGCAGTCTGCAATTGGCAATCCGGATCTCATTGCCGACTGCAGACTGTCAACTACCAACTCGTGGCTTTTATAATCCCTAAATTGAGCGGAGCGGAGCGACTTCCTCAAATATTCAATATTCAATCGTCAATATTCATTTGAAGAACGGGGGTACCATGACCAACAAACCCAGCATCTTGATCGTAGACGATAATGAGAGCCTGCGCAAAACCATGTCTTTTATATTCGTGCGGGAGGGATACGAGGTCAGCACGGCTAATGACGGTCCCGAGGCCATAAAGTTGGTGAAGGAATCTCCTTTTGACATTGTTTTTATGGATATCAAAATGCCGCTTATGGATGGGGTCGAGACCTACAAGAGGGCAAAGGCCATTAATCCTGATATGGTTGTTATCATGATGACGGCCTACGCGGTCGAAGATTTGATTCAGGAGGCGCTCAAAGAAGGCGCCTATGGGGTTATCTACAAGCCCTTGGATATGGAAAAGGTGTTCTCTCTTGTTCAAGAAGCCATGGAAACAAAAAAGCCTGCCTTGATTATGGTGGTTGACGACGATCCTGGTACTTGCGCTACACTCAAGAATGTACTGGTCGGGAGGGGCTATAGGGTATCCATAGCCAGCACAGGTGAAGAGGCCATCTCCCTGGCCAAGGAAAACAACCATGACATAATATTCATTGATCTCAAACTACCCACCATTAACGGGCTAGAAACCTTCCTGACCATCAAGCAACACAATCCTGAAGCAGTGGCCATAATGATCACAGGATACCGCCAGGAAATGTCGGACCTGGTTGAGCAAGCGTTGAACAAATCAGCCTATGCCTGTCTCTACAAACCCCTGGATATGGACGAGGTGCTGAGGCTGGTTGGGGAGATCCTGAGAAAGAAACAAAATAAGTGAAGATTGAATATTGAAAATTGTCTATTGGGAGGCATGGGTTAGTCGGAGTTTTTCAATAGTCATTATTCAATCGTCAATATTCAATCTAAAAGGCAGTACGCAGTCGGCAGTCCCGCTTCCGCTGGCGCTCCAGACGGGAGCCTCCAAAGGCGGCTAAATCTTCGCTTCGCTACGATAGGCAATCAGTAAAAAAAATTGTAGAATTGCGAATTAAGGAATTGAGGAATTGAGGAACTTTACAATCCGTTAATTCCTAAATTCCTGAATCCGTCAATTCCTAAATCGAATATTCAATCTAAGGCCTATAGCCACTGTATTTTGACGATGTGTTCAACCTTCTTGAATTCCGGATCTCCGGTTACAACTGATGCTTTGACCTTTAAAGCAGTAGCAACAGCAAAACAATCAGCATAGGAGATAGCGTATTCAGCTTTTGTCTCTGCTGCATACATGATGATGTCCGTTGAAGGAGAAATTATTTGGATGGGCAACTCTGAGAATTGCTCTATTTGGACCCTTGCCATAGACAATCCAAGCCTTCTGATCATCATGTAATAGACTTCTCCCAAGTTGATTTCACTCACATAGACATCTAGATGCCCGCTGCGGGAGGAAATGAGAAGTTTTTCAACCTTATTAGCGCCAGTTTCATCCTGATAGAACTTTAAGAGAGCGTGAGCATCAAGAACGACGTTTTTCATCAGTTTTATTATCCCTCTTTCGTTCGGCCAAAAGTTGTTTGGACAAAGAAGGGCCGCCTTTTAGAATCCCTTTTGCGGCCTTGATGGGATCATCGGGCACAGGCGTCATTTCAGCATGATCGCCCACTACCCGGAGCATAACTTTTTTACCGGGAGTGATACCTAGTTTTTCTCTTACTACTTTTGGTATTACAATTTGACCTTTAGAAGATGTCTTTACGATTGACATGATTGATTTACCTTTATTATATCGTTTTACTTCTTTGGTATTGTAAATCAAAGAAACATCATTGTCAACCTAGCTAGATAGAATTGGGAACTCTTTTGAGGAACCTATGAATTGAAAATTGAAGATTGAATATTGTCTAATGGGAGGAAAATCGGTAGTAGGCAGTTTGCAGACAAAATAAATCGAAAAATGAAAATCGAATATTGAATATTGGGGATTAATAAGCACCGAATTAAGCAGTCTGCAGTGGGTAGTGAGCAAATAGCAATGATTTGTTAGCTGCTAATTCCCTGCTGCCGATTGTCAACTGCTAATTGCCGACTTTCTTTGAATTCGTCAATTTTCAATATTCAATAGTCAATAAGGTATCACTCATGCCCGACATCACCATAACATACCGGTTCACCCTGACTGACGGCTCCCAGGAGGTTTTTGATGTCAGGATAGATGAGCAAACCCTTGAGCTACACTCACTTCCCGCCAAAAATCTTCCGAAATGGACTGCCCTTGATTACCACCAATGCCCCAACTGCCCCCTTTCCAAAACAGATTATCCATGCTGCCCCCTGGCTGTCGGCGTTATAGGCATCGTCACACGGTTTGATGATTTACTCTCCCATGATGCGATCCATTTGGAAGTTATTACAAAGGATAGATCCTTTTCCCATGATACCACGGCACAGAGGGCAATCAGCTCCCTAATGGGGTTAATCATTGCGACCTGCGGTTGTCCGCGAACGGCCTTTTTAAGGCCCATGGCCTGCTTCCATCTCCCCCTGGCGACCGAGGAAGAGACCATCTATAGGGCCGCCTCCATGTATGCCCTGGCCCAATATTACGTCAGAAGGAGCGGGCAAAAGGCTGATCTCGATTTCAAAGGACTCGATAGAATTTACCGCGAGATTCAGGGGGTTAACACCGCAATTGCCGAACGGTTGCGCGCAGCGAGTGAAAAGGATGCCTCTGTCAATGCCGTGATCATCCTCGATCTTTTTGCAAAGGCATTGCCTGATGCCATTCAAGATCAATTGGAAGAAATACGGTATTTGTTCGAAACCTATTTCAAAAAGGGGTCAGCCCTTGTTATTTGACATAGGGAGAGTTCCGCGGACTATGAACAGAGGATTTTGAGGTGCTTGTCAAATGTCAAGTGCTGACCCCACAATTTTTCATGGTGGAATCATTGAGGTGGAGAGCCCTTCGGTCGAGTTCGGGACAGGCCCCTCGACGGAGCTCGGGACAGGCAGCACCTTCACGGTCAGATTGCCCGTGAAAATTGAATAGTGAAAAGTGAATATTGAATATTGAAAAAGCAATTGAGGAATTGAGGAATTGTGAATTGAGGGATTGTTAATACCTAGCCAAACATATTTGAAATTCGCTTCAACTTTGAATCACGTTGCTTAT
>CAYWMP010000152.1:0-14825 GCA_964459445.1 uncultured Desulfobacteraceae bacterium | reverse complement strand
TAAGACAATGTCCTAAATTCTTCAATCCGAAATTCCCCACTCAAATACCAATTGATATTCCCTATTGACTCGAAAACAGTACTTACCTATAATCCATTTTCGATTAATATGGTTAAATTAAGATATAAAAAAGATTATTTAATATAGATTATATAATAAAATAGCATTTAATTTAAAATAAATAAAAATCTTCCCATATCCGCCTTTGCAGAAGACCACTGGCTTGCTCGTGGATGAATGCGTAAAAATTTCTGTGCTACGGCGTGATGTCGCTCCAAAACTGAAGCGGATAACCGCGTCGGAGTAGTAAGCAAAGACGGGTATTTTATGGGTATCACGGGTTTACTCGTGGGGCTCCATAGAATAGGTGATTGAAAGCAAAAAAGGGATTCAATGGATATTTATTTCTTCTCCTTGTTTATTCTGGCCGGTCTTGCAGTCTTTGACCTCATTGTTGGCGTCAGCAATGACGCAGTGAATTTCCTGAATTCTTCGATAGGTTCAAAAGTCGCACCACGTCATATTATTATGATCATAGCCAGTCTGGGAATACTTGCCGGAGTAACTTTTTCAAGCGGCATGATGGAAGTGGCAAGGAAGGGCATATTCCATCCAAAATATTTTTTAATGCCGGAACTCATCACCATTTTTCTTGCCGTCATGCTTACCGATATCCTCCTTCTGGATCTATTCAATACCTTTGGTCTTCCAACGTCCACAACAGTTTCCATCGTCTTTGAACTTTTAGGGGCTGCTGTGGCCATGTCTTTGATAAAAATCTACATGGCGGGGGACGGTTTCGTAACGCTCGTGAAATACATCAACTCAGGAAAGGCGTTGGCCATCATTATGGGCATTCTTTTCTCTGTTGTGCTCGCATTCCTATTCGGCGTCCTTGTTCAATTTTTTACCCGCCTGCTCTTTACTTTTGATTATGCAAAACGGCTTAAACGATACGGCGGTCTCTGGGGAGGCTTGGCCCTATCGGTGATCACGTATTTTATCCTGATAAAGGGCGCAAAAGGTACGTCCTTTCTTGCACCTGAGACTATTTCCTGGATCAAAGCAAATAGTTGGGTAATCATGTCAGTGAGTTTTTTGTTTTTTGCGGTTTTGTTCCAATTTCTGACGCTTTTCACCAGGATCAACGTTCTTAAGCCGATCGTGCTTGTGGGAACCTTTGCGCTTGCCATGGCCTTTGCCGGCAATGACCTCGTGAATTTCATCGGCGTCCCATTGGCTGGAATGAGCGCATACCTATTCGCCGCGGATACGGTTAATCCTTTGATGGCAACCATGGAAGCTTTACAGAGGCCAATTCAGAGCAACACTTTTTTGCTGCTGATTGCCGGGGCAATCATGGTGGCCGCCTTGTGGCTATCAAGAAAGTCGCGCACGGTTTCCATGACAGAACTCAGCCTGGGGAGGCAGGATGAAGGGATTGAACGCTTTGGGTCGTCCATTTTTTCCAGGATCATAGTGGGCATGGTCTATGCCCTTTTTAGTTCTATGAGAAAGATTATTCCGGCATCGGTGAAAAAAACCATTTCCAAGCGTCTGGATTCGGGGGCATACACACCTCCTCCAGCTGCGGATGGCAAACCCCCTTCCTTTGACCTATTGCGTGCTTCAGTAAATATGATCGTTGCGAGTGCCATTATTTCCTTCGCCACTTCATTGAAACTACCGCTCTCGACCACCTATGTGACCTTTATGGTGTCTATGGGGACCTCTCTATCCGACCAGGCCTGGGGACGAGAGAGCGCCGTCTATAGAGTGACGGGCGTTATTGCCGTCATAGGCGGGTGGTTTTTTACAGCCCTTGCGGCATTTACCACCGCCTTTATTTTTGCCATCGTCATTTATTATCTTAAGCTGTCCGCCATATTAGGACTGCCGCTTCTGGCATTTTTCCTGATCCTGACCACTTACCGTTACCACCGAAAGAAAGAGGAAGAAACCAGTGCGATTGCCGCGTTCAGTCTGAAGACGGTTCATGACGCAAAAAGTGCCATCGAAGTATCCTTTGAACAAACCGGTAGTTTTCTAAAAGATATCAGCGACAACCTGAACGTCTGTTTTGAAGCGGCTTCTGCCGAGGATTTGGAAAGGTTGAGAAACACAAAAAGCGAAGCAGGAAAAATCCAGAAATGGGCCAATATTATTATCGCGAATGTTTTTAAAACCCTTTTCCTTCAACAGAAAGGGGATAATGACAGCACCCACAAATACTCGCGCACGGTACGAGCACTTCAGTCCATAGCTGACAGCCACAGGGACATTATCATGCGCACCTGCGAACATTTTGAAAATTATCACTCAGGATTTACCGAGGAACAAAAAGAAGAACTGCGGCGTATCAAGACGTTTTTAACACGGCTATTGTGGAACACCTCCATCATGCTCATGAGGAGAAAAAAGGTTGACTATGATTATGTGGCCAATCAGTGCGACAAATTGAGAAACCTGGTTGATGAATTTGACAGAAATCAATTAAAACGAATACAGACAGCTGAGTCAAAAACCCGTCTGAGCATATTGTATTATGGATTGCTCGAAAACTGCCTGAAAATCTCCTATCAGACTCAGAGCATGCTGGACATTTTCAAGGAATCCTTTGAATCTAAATAGCCCAAGGAGGCGGAAATGCGATTTCCATTTTTCTCATTATTTGTAACATCACCTTTGCAGGGTCTATTGGATCATGCGGAAAAGGTAAAGGAGTGTGCATGGGCCTTTCAACAGGCCATTGAGTGCTTCGTTTCAGCGAAGTGCGAGGAATTCGAAGAGTACAGGCAGGAAGTCGTCAAATTGGAAAGTGAGGCCGATGCCATAAAACGGAGAATTCGCGGTCATATTCCCAAGGGAACAAGGATGCCCATGACGAAATTCGAACTCTTACTTTATATACGAGAACAGGATAGGGTCCTTGATTCGGTTGAGGACGCCGTGAACTGGATCTCCTATAGATCAATTCCAACTTCCCACGAGCCAATCAAGAAGCAGCTTTTCCTCCTGGTTGATTCCGTCATAGAACCCCTCGAAGAACTGAGTAGAATGGTGTCAGAGGCAAAAAAGTATTTTGAAAGCTACTCAGAAAAACAACGAAGGATCGTTAAGGACATTATCCTCAATTTACGCCAAAGAGAAAACGAGGCAGATCAGATTGAGGATGAGTTGAAGGTCCAGATATTTACCCTTGAAAAGGATCCCACAGTGCTCTTTCACATGGTCAGATTGGCTGAAATCATTGGTGCTATTGCCGATCATGCCGAGAACACCGGAGATGTGATGAGGGCCATGATTGCAAGGAAGAAGGGTTTCTTTTCCTAGTTAGTGCCCATCCATAATAATGTTATTTCTGGATGGACTCTACTTTGCGGTTCCACGGTAAGTTCCTGCATCCTTTAGGGCCTCTTCCATCTCCTCAACGGTGATAACCTTGGGGTCATAGAAGACCCTGTTGATCTCCTTGAAGTTTTTCCATCCCTTTTCAACTCTTTTTACACCTTCAAGCCCATCCAGGGCCCTTTTGCCCACATCGTATCAGTAGACGTAAAAGGTGATTTGGGAGAGTCCGACCTCTTGGGCCGGTGAGCCGCCGCTTAGAACCACAAGAATGACCACGGCAATAATTGGGGCCCACCAAAACTTATTTCCTGGGCTGCGGAAATATTTCATACTTGTTACCAAATAGGAAAAGAAGTACAGGAGTGAAACTAACTCCTGTACTTAGCATTATTAAAGTATCAACATCCATAGGGGATTATTTCATACCGGAAAAAAGCTTCAGATATTCGCCATATCCTTCCTTTTCCAGATCTTCTTTGGGTATGAAACGTAGAGCGGCGGAGTTCATGCAATACCTCAACCCCGTGGGAGGTGGACCATCGGGAAAGACATGCCCGAGATGGGAATCGGCGTATTTGCTCCGCACCTCCGTTCGAACCATGAAAAGACTGCGATCTTTTTTTTCCACGATGTTTTCCGGCTCCAGGGGTCTGATGAAGCTCGGCCACCCAGTGCCCGATTTGTATTTGTCCAATGAGCTAAAAAGGGGTTCGCCCGAGACAACATCCACATAGATCCCTTCCAGCTTGTTGTCCCAGTATGTGTTGCTAAAGGGCCGCTCGGTTCCATCATGCTGTGTCACTTTATACTGAAGCGGTGTCAATTTATCACGCAGTTCTTCGTCGTTGGGTTTCGTGTATTTGGTCTTCCCAGCCTTAGGTTCAGCATTTTTTTTCTTATCACCCCAGACCGTTTTTAAAAATTGATCGCGACCTGAATTCCAACGGTAGAACTTGTAACGACGGGAGTGGGTTTTGTAGTAATCCTGGTGATAATCTTCGGCATTATAAAATTTCGTAAGCTTTACGATTTCGGTCACAACAGGTTTGTTAAAAACGCTGGATTTTTCCAAATCTTTTTTAGATTCTTCTGCGAGATGCTTTTGTTCTTCATCCTGATAAAAGATGGCGCTTCTATACTGAGAACCCCTGTCCACGAATTGTCCGCCAGGGTCTGTCGGGTCCACGTGACGCCAGAAAACGTCCAGCAATTCCTTGTAGGATACCTTTTCCGGATCATAATGAACCTGTACGGCTTCCGCATGACCCGTTCGACCTGCCGAGACCTCCTCATAGGTGGGGTTTTCACTTTGTCCACCGGTATAACCTGAGATTACTTCCACAACGCCCTCCACTTTCTCAAAATCCGATTCTGTGCACCAAAAACAACCTCCGGCAAAGGTTGCTCTGAGCAAGTTATCTTTTTTCCCCTTCATTTCAGTTCCTTTCTCCATGCTTTTCTGTCGGTTACCGGCCAGAGACTGATAGCCGAATGCCAATGCCACGAGTGCTATCATTATTCCAATAAATAAAATGGATTTCATGTCAATCCCTCCTTCCACGTGTATAGAATGCGAAATAGTTCAGGTATCTTTGACAAGATTAACAGGATTGACTTGATTGTTTTTTCATCCAGTTGATCACTCATTTCAGATCCGTGACCATACGCATAATTTTAACTTATCTCTTTTTAAAATTAGGGCTGAGACCAACAGGTTTGCCAATTGCATCAATGTCATAAACCATTTGGTTTTCATGGACCTTAAAGATTCGCCCAGCAGCTCTATGGGCAAGCATTTCACATAGTAAATTTGATAAACTCCAAAGCCCACTTTTTTAAAAACAAGATTTTCGCAGCAGATAATTGTCTCGGTTACTTCTCCGTATTTCGTAATAACCCACCGCCAGCGGGATTTTGATGCGTTTTTGATTGACCAGATTTGTCCGCCAAACTTAAGATCAATTTACCAGCTTGATCTCTGCCGGACTAATCCGCCTTACGTCTGATGGATGAATATCTAGTCTATCCTGTTATCCTGTCAAATGCCTTGCCCCCCAAAAGTCCGTCCCGGGGAAATTCATGGAATTTGCTCAACACTACAGAACAATATAATCATTCTATAGCCTTCCATGAACCCCTCAGAACGAAACTTTTTCAGCAGGTTTGAATCACATTATTCGCATTAATTATGAGTCGTAAAAGGGCCCATGGCCTTACAGGGTATAGACGCCACTAAGGCACTAAGCCACCAAGATTATGCATAAAGTGATCGGTTCAGAGTTTTATCTTTAACGGTGCCTAGTATCGGCGGCAATTTTGGTGCTTAGCAGTTGAACTTGTTTTTAGAGGTGTATATTTCATATTCTTTTCTTTGTGTCTTCGTGTCTTTGTGGCCTGCCTTTTACCAATTTTTTACAATTTCGAAAAACTTTCTTCAAATACATTGATTATTATGAATTATTATTTAAGGGAAGCATTGCCATTACATACCAATCAGGACTCCATCAAACTTGAAATCGGGGGAACATCATGGGAACTGAAGGGATCTTTGGTAATAAAACTTCAAAATCCTTTTTTTGGACGGTCTACGTCATCATATTTTTCGAGATGCTCTACATGGCCACGCCCTTTGCCGTTTTTTTCTATTCCGTATATGGCATGCCCTTGAAAAAACTGGCTGAAAGCAGCTGGACAGTGTGGCTTGTTCAATACAGTCTCCCCCATTTCAGCCAGACCCAGAGCTTTTTGATCAACACACTGCTCTACATAAGCTGGCCTTTAATGGGGATCGGTTTTGTTATTTTCATTGTCGGGTTCAGTCAAATCTATTGGGCCAAGTTCCGCCATAGAGATGCTGTCACGGGCGGGCTCTACACCATCATTCGACACCCCCAGTATGTGGCTTGGGCCATATTCGGGCTCGGCATGGCAATCTTCTGGTCGCGCATGGTCGTCCTGATTATGTATGTTTCAATGCTTTTCGTTTATTATCTTCTGGCCATCCGGGAAGAGAAGGAGTGCCTGGATAAATATGGCGAGAGCTACCGCTCCTACCTCCAGCAAACAGGCCGGTTCGTACCAAGAATCGGGATAAAAAGACATTCAGCGTCGGGAATTTCTATTTTCCAAAGGGGGCCAGCGAGAAAAACGAGCCTTTTAGCGCTTTATTTTCTTGCCGTGGGAGCAACCATCGGTTTGGGATTCCTAATAAGGGCCCATACGCTCTCTGAGATGTTCACGATGTATGAAAAGGATGCCGCAACGGTCTCAGTAACATCGATGGACCATGCGCAAATGAGATCCATTCTCGCTATTTTGGCAAAGGATCAAACCGTCAGGAATCGAATGGATTCTTTATCGAATCCATTGAAGGCGAAGCGATTGAACTACATCATGCCTTTGGAGTGGCGAATACCTGAACTTGGCATGGAGAAGGTCGAGCACCATGAACGCACTCATGGCTACAATCCCACGAATCATGGAAACCCATCGAACTTTGACCCAAGTCTTTATAAGGTGCTCATATCCGGGGCGGTTGTGGATCAAGATAGGTTTGGGAAGGACATACTCTCAAAGGCCCGCGGGCAAAAACCCCTTCTTATCATCGAGGTTGATTTAAATGAAAATCGCGTGATGGATATTAAGAAACCGCCCGAAGAAGGCAAGTATGGGGATCTGCCTGTCGCGATGTTTTGAGAACTGTTTTATTGACAGCTTTTCAGGCCTGCGATTATGATCAATTGAGTGACCATATGGGTGCTTCCACAGCGCGCCTTAACGGCTGGTGGGAAAAAGGCGTTGAGAAAAGAAACGTTCGAGAGGTCCCGGAGGGAGTAAATTCATGACAGAACAGGTATTAGGTGTGGTCAAAAACAGCATTCGAAAACAAATGCTCAGGGTGGTCCTACCACTCATGGCGATCCCCTTGTTGGTTGCGGGTGCTATCAATTTCAAGATTGCAAAGGAGGCTTCAGATGAGGTCACGGGGTGGCATTTGAAACAGAGTGAGCTCGATGTCCTGCTCCTTTCAGAAACGCCCATATTCGGCGAATATATGAGACTCAAAAACGGACTTCAACCCCAAATACCGGTTCAAAGCGATCAGATGATGGGTATGATGAGAAGGGCGCACCCCATGAAGGTTAAGAGGACACTTGAGCGCATGCAAGAATTCCTGCTCAATTTCTTTGAAGGCAGGAATAAGCCATTTCCATCCTATCGGTCTTTGCGGTTTATCGGTCATGACGGGAAAGAGGTCGTGGTGGTGGAAGACGGCCGGCTGCTTGAAAGATCAGAGGATCGATCTGAAGAGCCGATTTTTAAAGAGGCGAGTCAAATCGCAAAAGGAAGAATTTTTTCTAAAGGTTCTGAAGATTTTATGACCTATGCTACGCCCGTCTATACAGACTTTAATAGTGATGGGAGTTTTGCAAAAGATGAATTTTTGGGGGTGATCACGACAACCTTTACATCCGTGTTCACGATGACTCGAACCGCGTCCCGTCACATAGCGGGTTGGGCCACTTCTATGATGTGTTTGGCATTAGCCCTCACCGGATTTCTCATTGCCAAAAAGGTGAAGGGGGTCACCAATCCCATCCGAGAGTTGGTTAAAGCGACTCGAAATCTAGCGGAGGGGAAGGTCCCTGAATTGGTCGGGCATCGGGGAGATGATGAAGTCGGTATTCTCGCACAGACTTTTGATGAAATGGTCGAACATCTCGGCAAACGGACGGAAGAGCGGGATCAATATGCAGCCAAGCTCGAGGAGTTGAACAGAAATCTCGAACAGATTGTTGAAATGAGAACACAAGAATTGGCTATCGCCAACGAGGATCTTAAAGCGGCCAGCAAACACAAATCCCAATTCCTCGCCAACATGTCCCATGAACTTCGGACACCCATGAATGCCATTTTAGGCTTTACCGAGCTCTTAAGGGACGGTGTGTACGGAGAACTTAGCCCCAAGATGTTGGAGATTATCGAAAAGATCCAGAAAAACGGACAACATCTCCTGGCCATGATTAATGATGTGCTGGATCTAACCAAGATCGAGGCGGGCCGAATAGAAATTCATAGCGCTCCCTTCCCGGTCATCGGCTGTGTGGAGACAGTGATTGCGAATACGGCAGCCTTGGCGGGTCAAAAGGCACTGGAGGTCGCAATGGATATCCCTGAGGGCCTGCCCATGGTCCTTGGGGATGAGAAAAGAGTGAACCAGATTTTGTGGAATCTCCTCAGCAACGCTATCAAATTTACACAGGAGGGAGAGATTAAAATAGGGGTCAGAAAGGAAGATGAATTCCTTCACTTCTGGGTCTCCGATGCAGGCATCGGGATTTCAAAGGATGACCTGGACAAGATATTTGGAGAATTCACTCAAATTGACGGCTCGCACACCAGGGAATATGGTGGAACTGGCCTTGGGCTCGCTATTGCGAAACGATTGGTCGAACTGCACGGCGGGCGGATATGGGCGGAGAGCGAAGAGGGCAAAGGTTCGACGTTTCACTTCTCGTTAAAGTACGAAGAATAACCAATAAAGAAGAGAGCCCAGGAAGGAAGATGAAAGCATGAAGGGGATAACCATCTTACATGTCGAAGACAATGAGGACAACCGTCAGATTGTCCGAGACCTCTTTCAATTCAAGGGCTATTCCGTCATTGAGGCCATCGACGGAGAAGAGGGGATCAAGAAAGCCAAAGAGTCCAAACCACACATCATTCTCATGGACATACAGCTACCCCGGATGGACGGATATCAGGCCACCCGTATGATTAAGTCCGACCCGGATCTGAAAGAGATCCCCATTATCGTGATTACTTCCTATGCCCTTTCAGGAGACGATCAGAAGGCCTTTGATGCGGGTGCAAACGATTATTTGGCAAAGCCCTATAGTCCCGGCAAATTATTAGAAAAGGTGGAGGCATTGGTTGAAACAAGACCAGAAAGATAGAGAGCAGGTCTACAAAATTTTAGTGGTCGACGATAATGAGGAGAATGTCGCCATTTTAGAGGCCAGGCTTCAATCCAGGAATTACAACACCATTGCCGCCTATGACGGTTTCGAGGCCTTAAAAAAAACGGAAGAAGAGATGCCTGATCTGATCCTGCTTGATGTGATGATGCCTAAAATGGATGGCTTTGAAGTCTGCAAACGCTTAAAGGTCAATCCAACAACCCGCATGATCCCCGTGATCATGGTGACGGCAAAGGCAGACGCGGAGGATATCGCCCGTGGATTAGAGATAGGGGCAGACGATTACCTCACCAAACCCTATCATCAGATGGAATTGATGGCACGCGTCCGTTCCATGCTTAGAATTCGCCAGGCCTATCTGGACATTGCCGAGCTCAACCAAACCCTGGAACAGCGGGTGAGAGAGCAGGTCGTCGAACTTCAGCGTATCGGGCGGCTTAAAAGATATTTCTCACCACAGCTTCTGGAGTCCCTGACATCGGACGAGGCAGAGGCCATTATGCAAAGCCATCGTCGTGAAATTACGGTGGTCTTTCTGGACCTGAGGGGGTTTACCTTCTTTTCAAAGCGTTCAGAACCCGAGGAAGTGATGGCGGTCCTCGGTGAGTTTCATGGAACAGCGGGATCCATCATATTTCGACATGAAGGGACAATTGAGAGATTTGCCGGAGACGGCATCATGGTCTTCTTCGGGGACCCCATGCCCATGGAAGACCATTCCGCCTGCGCCATTCGAATGGCTTTAGAGCTTCGGAAGGAAGTCGGCGTGCTGAGCAAGAAGTGGAAGCGCATGGGATTTGATCTGAGCCTGGGGATCGGCATTTCGACGGGCTATGCAACCCTTGGAACGATCGGTTTTGAGGGGAGGCTGGACTATGCAGCCATAGGAAACGTGACAAACCTGGCTGCAAGGCTCTGCCAGAAGGCAAAGGGAGAACAGATTCTGATTTCCCACCGAACCAGGCTTATGATCGAAGAGGCATTTAAAATAGAGCCCCTAGGAGACATCGATATTCGAGGGTTTTCAACGCCCGTTCCCATCTATGAAGTTATTGAGTCCACCCAAACCTAACTATATATCCCGCATAAATTCGCAAATAGCCAAACAGGTAAACTCTACGCATCTATTCCAGTTTTTTTAACCTCTTGATCCGCTGTTATGGTGTTTATTTTGGGATTGCATTTCTTCTTGACAATTTAGTGTTTAGATACTAAATTCTGAAACATGCCTAAGGACAACCCCCTTTCCGCACATATCATGCGCGTCATCAACAAACTCATCTTTTTGGAAAAGAAGAGTATTTTAGAGTTCAAGGGGATCAAGCTGTATCCTTCGGAGATCCATTTGATGGGTGTGGTAGCAGGGGATAAGAGGATCAATGCCACGGCCATGGCCAAAGAGCTTGGCGTGACCAAGGGCGCGGTATCCCAGACACTTTCAAGGCTGGAAAAAAAAGGAATTCTCTACAAGACAAAAGATCCCCACAACAAAAACGAATTGAGCGCACACTTTACCGAATTGGGAAAATCGGCCATTGAAAACCACCATGAAATGCGAGCTTCCCTGAATAGTGAATATGAGAAGTATATTGCGACCCTTCCCGGAAGAGAAAAAGAGGTGATAAGAAGATTTTTGACCCATGTTGAAAAATTCGTGGATAGACTGAGCTAATTTTTTTTGGGTTTTGAGTTTAGTATCTAAACAAAGGAGCTAATGAATGAAATCAAAAATAATTAATAAGTATTCGGAACGATTATTTTGCAATTTGAATCGACGCGATTTTTTGAGGATACCCGCCTTTTCATCAGGAATTCTATTCGGTTCCGCATTTTTCCCACCCTTAACCCGAATCGCCTTTGCCGGATCGGAAGAGATGGATACGAGTTTACAGGGTCATGTACGGATTGGGTTTTGGAAAATCACCCTTCCGATTCCGTCCTTTCTTATCAAGAAAATGATGTCGGCAGGTGTAAAAGGGGCGAGGAGGAAGGTTCAACAGTTTTCTGACATTAAGCAAAAAATCCACCATTTTGCCGTAAGAGAGCTTCCGAAATTGGGGGAACCCATATCATTAAAATATATTGCCCGGGAGTTGGATCTGCCAATTGAAACGGTGGATACGGTGGTCGATGAACTGGAAAGGGAAAAAACCTTTTTGTTTCGATATAATTCGTCCCACATCAACTGGGCCTATCCCGTGACAACCGACAAAACCCCCCATCACATTACCTTTAGTACAGGCGAACGCATCCACGCGGCCTGAGCCATCGACGCGATTGCGACGCCCTTCGTGCAAGGGCAATTGAGAAATCAGCATTTATCTTTTGTTATTGAAACCCAATGCGAACACTCCGGCAATTCCATTAAGATTGAAATGGACAGTGATTTGAAGATCAAACATCTGGAGGAAGGGGCCAATCCCTACATTTTCGTGCCGAGTGTGAATTTGTCGGAAATCGAAGAGGAGAGCATTATCGATATATTCTGAAGGCGATCCGTTTTCTTCTGGTCAGAAGAATATCTGAAAGCCTATCGTTCAAAAAATGACGGGATTACAGGGGTTTATTTTACATTACAACAGGCGATCGCCATTACACCAATTTTCCAGGGCACGCTATTTGGTGTTTATCCATAGTTGAATGTTGCATCATGAAGTGTTAATTCAGCAAACTATGATGTATCCGAAAAGTGGCAAGATTTTGCAAATGCCAAATAGAGATAAGTGAAAAATGATAAGACTTTAACCAGTTCCTTAATTGAACACTCAAAATTCGGAAGGTAGACATGGAAAAACTGATTATTACGGCGGCCATCACTGGCAGTAGGGTCACACGCGAAACCGCGCCCTATATTCCCATCACACCGGAAGAGATTGCACAATCGGCTTATGAATGCTGGCAAGCCGGCGCCTCAGTCGCTCACATCCACGTACGCGATCCAAAAACGGGTATGGGCAGCCAGGATGCCGAATTATTCACAGAGGTTGTGGAAACTTTAAGGGAAAGGACAGACCTTATCCTGTGTTTGACCACGAGTGGCATCCCGGGTCGAAATCTCCCCTTAGAAGAGAGGCTGGCTCCGCTTGCGTTGAAGCCGGATTTGGCTTCTTTTGACGCCGGATCAATAAACCTGGGGGGTTCGGTTTTCATAAACTCGCCTGAGTTTTTGGAGGCTGCCGCAAACAGGATGAAAGAAATGGGTGTAAAACCGGAGTTGGAGATTTTTGATCTGGGCATGATTGCAGGCTGTCTTCGCTTGAGAGATGAGGGATTTCTGGAGGACCCTTTGCATTTTCAGTTCGTTCTGGGAACGCCCTGGGGCGCGCCTGCAACGCCAAAGGCCCTCCTTCATATGCACGATTTGATCCCTGACAAGGCGACGTGGTCGGTTATCGGCATTGGGAAAGGACATCTTCCGATGTCTATGATGGCGCTTATCATGGGTGGGCACATACGAGTGGGCATGGAAGACAACATCTATTTGCAAAAAGGGGTATTGGCGAAAAGCAATGCTCAATTTGTCGAAAGGATCGTTCGGATCGCAAGGGAATATGGTCGTGAGATAGCGACTCCACTGGAGGCCAGAGTGCTATTGGATTTGAAGTAGAATAATTCCGATGATTTAAAATCAGAGACCCTAGATAGGGAGTGAAAATGGAAATCAAGAGAGTTGCATGTATCGGCGCCGGGCTTATAGGCCGGGGATGGGCAACGGTGTTCTCTTCAAATGACTATAAAGTCACCTTGCAAGACCTCAAGGTCGAGATCATTGAGGATGCCCTTAATACAATAGAGTCAAACCTGAGGTTTCTGGAGGCCAATCAACTCCTGAAGTTCGGCAATGTGAATTCCGCTCTCAAGGGATTAAGCACGACCACCTCGGTGGCTGAAGCTGTGGTATCAGCCGACTATGTCCAGGAATCCGTACCTGACGATTATGTCGTCAAAAGGTCAGTCTTCAAAGAAATGGATACCGCGGCATCTGACCACGTAATATTGGCAAACAGCTCTTCGGGCCTGCTCATGACGGAAATCCAAAAAGCGGTGACAAGGCCTGAACGTTGTGTGCTTGCCCATCCGATACTGCCGGCTCACCTTATTCCCCTTGTGGAAATCGTAGGGGGTAGACAGACTTCTCCTGAGTTCTGTCAGGTGGTTTTTGACCTTATGCAGAAACTGGGAAAGATACCTATTCTATTGAAAAAAGAAGTGCCAGGCTACATCGTGAACAGATTTCAGGCAGCCCTACTGCGGGAGGCCATTGATCTAGTGGATAAAGGCGTGGCTATTCCCGAGGATATTGACAAGGCCTTTTGTAAGGGCACAGGGCTCCGGGATCCCATCCTGGGTCCCTTTTTGAGAATACACCTCGCAGGCGACGGCATCGAGAACTTCATCAAAAACTACTCACATTCCTATAGCTACCGATGGGAGGATATGACTACATGGACTTCCATACCAGAATCAGCAGTTGAAAAGGTATTGGCCGGTGTTCATGGGATGGAGGACATTCGTCAAAGGGATATTGAAGATATAAAGGCCTGGAGAGACAAAAAGCTTGTGGCGATCCTCAGGATTTTATCTGAAAACGGAAATTAAGCAAGATGTTAGCCCAACCCATCCATCCCTTACTCCCTAGAGTCAATCACCGATTCTTTGAAGACCTTTGACAGACCTGTTGCAGAGCTATGGATGCCAGGGTCCCTTAAAGGGCGGGCGGCCAGCCGGATTTTTCCACCCCACTGTCAAATATTCGACAATTTGCCAAGAAAGATTCAATCTCGCCACAACGTATCAAAAAGCCCTCCTCCAATTTAATGGGTTAAATTATTGAATCCATTGCAATATTCTTAAATTTTCGGATTCTGCCTTGATATGGCATATATATTGCATATTAATTGATCAAAACAACCACAGCGCGAACACAAAAATGACAAATACGCGGTAACTTCTGATTGGCAGGTTGTTTTCGTAATCCTTAATCCCTTGTAAACTATCAGCCTAATTTAATTTGTGATCCTTCATTGATTTTCTAACTATCAGCCTAACCCCTGGTTCAAAATTTTTTAACAACCATCAAGGCAGGACTTCGGTCCTGCCTTTTTTTTATCCGCCTCCGCAGAAGACCACAGGCTTGCTCATGGATGGATACTCAAAAAACTCCACGCTACGTTGCGAAATTGCGCCAGTATTGAGGCGGATAACCGCGTCGTAGCCGAAGGCAAAGACGGGTAACTTAAAGCGACCTCGGGTTTTATCGTGGGCAACATTCTCTCCGAATCCATCCTTTTTTTTCTACAATTGCATCGACGGGTCATTATGCCGCCAATCATAAGGTGAAGCTCCACAAGCAGGAGCTTGTAGTTTCTTCACATGCATCGGAGCGGAATCCTCCGAAGCGTACCCTACTACTCTCCTGATGGAGCTTCGAAGGGTACCCTCTTCGCTGGTCATCCCCCGATGGGAATCGAGGGCTTTCGCGAAGGAGGGTAA
>CAYWMP010000151.1:0-14864 GCA_964459445.1 uncultured Desulfobacteraceae bacterium | reverse complement strand
ATCTTGATGGGGTTCTTCGGTCCCTCTTCTAAATATGCATCCATGGCGATCCTCCAATAGTATCTGATTTTGAGCATAGAATAGGGGAAATGGGCTGTAAATCAGGCGAATTCTGATTTTTCTGTGGGAAAATTTCTTACAGGTTTGGCAGATTTAAATTGTTCAGAAAGGCAGGATCGGCAAACTTAATAGCGGCCTCCAAATGATTTTGTGGACGGGGGAGGTATTAAATTTCGATAAGTTTATTTTGCATGGCGAATCGGGATAGGTCGGCATTGTTACGAAGATTGAGTTTTTTGAGCAACCTGGATCGATAAGTATCAACTGTCTTTATGCTGATGTTATAGGTCTCGGCGATTTCTCGGTTTGTCTGCCCCATGGCCAATCGACGCAACACCTGAATCTCTCGATTAGAGAGCGTGTCGAGAGGAGAGAATGATTTTCCACCGCTGGCCAGGCGCAGGGCCAGTCTCTCGGATGCTTCTTCACTGAGAAATCTCCCTCCCGAATAAATCTTGCGAATGGCTTTGACCAGGTCCTCAGGGGCGGACCTCTTTGTCACATAACCCATGGCGCCTGAACTAATGGCCCGAATGACATATTGTTCTTCCTCATGCATCGTCAGAACGAGGATTGGGAGATTAGGATAATAGGAATGAAGTTGTGCAATGACCTCTAAGCCATCCATGCCCGGCATGGAGATATCAATGACCGCCACATCGGGAGGAGTGTCCTGTGCCTGCCGAATGGCATCCTGTCCATTGGAGGCCTCTGCCACCACTTTCATATCGCCGGCTTCTTCAATAATTCGTCTAAGGCCTTCGCGTACGATACTGTGATCATCTGCAAGAAGAATTTTAATCATTGGCTATCCCCCGGATAGGATGGCGCCGTTGAGTGGGGCCCTGAATAAAACCTGTGTACCCATGCCCGGAGCGGATTGAATGTCCAACTCCCCGCCAACCAGGGTCGCGCGCTCTTTCATTCCCGCAATACCGAGGCAGTCTGATTCGGATATTTTTTTTGTATTAAACCCTCCTCCATTGTCCACAACCAAGAGCTTGAGTTCGTGACCCTCGGCTTGAAGGGTGACCTCAACGTTGTTTGCGAAAGAGTGGCGGGCCACATTGGTCAACGCCTCCTGGGCAATTCGGTAGGCTGCCGTAGCCAACGTGTCCTTTATTGGAGGCATATCGCGGTGGTTGTTATAAATGCATGCGATGCCGGCGCGTTTTTCAAATTCAATAGTATACCATTCCAGGGCTTCAATAAGCCCAAGGTCATCCAGAACCCCCGGTCTGAGACGGGTTGCCATGCCTCGTATCTCATCGATGGTCTTGTCGATAAGACCGCACATGGCCCGAGCCCTCTCTTTGACTTCATCCCCTTTCAAATGCTCGCGCAGCCACACTGAATCCATTCGCAGGGCGGTAAGCATTTGCCCAAGCTCATCGTGGAGTTCCCTTGCAATAGCCGTACGTTCTTTCTCCTGGCTCTCCATAATACGACTTGAAAGTCGCCTCAACTGATCTTGGGCCCGTTTGATCGTCGTGATGTCTGTTGAGATGCCGCAGAGGCTGTGTATGCGTCCCTCATCACCGTATAGAGGAAATTTCGCGGAGAGGTAGATGTGAACGCCGTCATCCTGCGGAACCTGTTCCTCTGCTTGATAGGAACGTCCCTCGGAAAGTACTTTACTGTCATTGGACCTGAATTGATCTGCAACTTCATTTGGAAAAATGTCATAGTCCGTCTTGCCACGGATTTCCCTGTTTCGGATTCCAAACAACTCTTCGAACCTCGAATTGACCATTTCATACTCATACTCCCGATTCTTGACATAGACCACCGCCGGTGTGTTTTCGAGGATGCTCGAGATCTCTTTTGTCCTTTCATTAACTTGTCTTTCAAGATCCTTGGAGTATCGACTCAGTTCTTCCTGGGCAAATTTGAGCGCCCTTTCAGCCCTTTTCTGCTCGGTGATATCCCGACTGAAGATCGCAACACGCACAACGTGACCCTTTGAATCGAAAACCGGATACACATTGGTGTCCATACATCTGCCCTTCCGCTCATCCTCATAACGAATGGGAATGCCCGATTGGACGACTTTTTTGTGGTAGGATCCCCTTCTCTCCATTACTTCGGGACCAAAATGTTCGAAGGCACTCGAACCAAGGAGATCGTCTATCTTCTTCCCGAATGCCTCGGCCGCCGGGTCGTTGAGTGAGAGGATATTCCCTTCCGTATCCAAAAGCAGGGCGCTCTCCGTCGGAGCGTTTAACAAGGCGCGCGTTGTTTCCTCGCTTTCCCGCAATGCCTCCTCAGCAGCCCTTCTTTGGGCAATATTGAAACTCGCTCTCCTGTAAAGAAAGAAGACTAGGAGACCAATAAAGATGCATATGGTGAGAATCAAGGAGCCCGCCAGTTTAATTAGAGGGACAGAGACCTTTTTTGAGATGGCATCGACACTCCTCAAGAACACGATGTTCCAACCCGGATAGTTTTCGATACCGAGCTGATGGAATAGGTATTCCCGGCCGGATTGATCTACGGCATGGGTCCGGTCTGTCATTTTCATTCCAATCCACTCCCAAGGTCCCGAGCCGAATTGTTGTGATGCGGCTATCTGTGATGCCTGCTCCGGCACGAGCCGCCAAAGGGATTGATAAAGCCATTCCCTCTGATTGGAAACAAAAACGATCCCATTGGGGTCTGTCAGCATGACGAATCCCTCATAGGATTGACTAAATTCCCGCTCTATTTTATCGATGGAGGACTTGATCACGGTAACGCCTATCGGCAACCTTTGACCCTGTTTGTAAACCGGATGGCTGCAGTAAACGCCTCGTTTCTTTGAAGTCACGCCAAGGGCCATGTAGATTGTTGGCTTCCCGCCCATGGCCTCTCTATAATAGGGTCGAAAGGCATAGTTTTTGCCGATGAAACTGCCCGGGGAATTGCGGTTGCTGGAACCTATGGTATATCCGCGCCTGTCCATCAAATAGCATACGTCTACATTAAGGGAACTCTGGAAATGGTCCAAAAGGAGGTTGGCCCCGACCAGGGATTCAGGATTTCCTACGGAAAGGGCCTCCTGCATTTCGTTCAGTCCTGCCAAAGCCTGTACCGATTTCAAATTCTCAGACATGAAAGAGGAAAAATGGTTTCTAACGGTTTCGGCACGCATGAGGGCCTGGCGATCCGCTTCTCGGAGAGTCGTATCTCTTAGAGATCTATAATAAAGGAATCCTCCGGTGGAGGCAGAGGTAAATGCCATGAGGGAAAGGATGATGAGGATGACTCGTAGTTTCATGGATTACATTCTCAGTAGTTTTTGTGAAGCTCCGCTTGGGGGCGAGTTTCTAGAAATATTGACATTTTCTTTCAGTAACCTAGCATAAAAGGAAAGCCTTTTCATTTCAAGAATCCAACCGGAAGGAGGTCCGTCATGAGAGTTTATCTGATGCAACACGGCAAACCGGTCTCCAAACAAGAAAACCCGGATAAGCCCCTATCGGATGCGGGAAAAAAAGATGTGGAATCCATGGCCGAATTTCTTAGTAAATGCGGGGTAGGGGTAGACTTTGTTTTCCACAGCGGCAAAACGCGAACCAAGGAGACAGCAGACATCATGGCCCTAAAACTGAACCCCGGGCTAGAACCTCAAGCCAGGGAGAGATTGTCACCCATTGATGATGTTTCAGCCATCGCAGAAGAGGTTAATATCTCTAAGAAGGACCTGTTAATTGCGGGGCATCTGCCCCATCTTGGCAAACTCGTCGCTTTTTTGATCACGGGAAACGACACAAAGACGGTTGTACGCTTTCAGCAAGGGGGTGTGGTTTGCCTGGAAAAAGACCCTGAAGGTCAGTGGGGCGTTGTCTTTATGATCGTGCCGGAAATAATCCGGCAAATTGAATAATGCCGCCCTCAGCGCGGCCATTACCCATCACAAACCTCCATAGGCTCCTAGAGCCCTTTGAAAATTGCTCGATTTTGTCCAAGGTCATTAATAAGCCCGGCTTGTGGAGCATTTCCGTCCAAGGGCCTTGGAAGGACCAGGCTTTGAATTAACCCCCTAAGGGGCCCTTATGGAAAAAACCCCTGAGCAATTGCGGTGGATGAGTTCTTTTTTTGAACCCTTTCTCAAAGAGAATTACACCAGTCTCCGAATCCAGACCCATTTTTGACAATCTATAACAATCCTCCGGAATCGGACGAAAGCCTCGACTTCCCCAACTAACCTCCTGAGTCCGCTAAAGTTTTTTGTTTTTTGGCCGATGTTATACAGGGAATCAAGCCGAAAGCCTTTTCAGCTTGGCGCCTATTTTTCGAGCAGTTATTTATTCCGTTCCAGAATTCATAGCATTCGCCAAAAAAAATAGGACCAGACTCAGTTATTTTAAGTGCATAGGTATTTATCAGACCTGTTCTCCCAGGGGTCTGTAACCAGGGGTTTACAATGAAAAGATGGCTTTCCAGCCTGAGAAATAGAATTATCATCAACTATGTACTTACAAGTCTCATCCCTATCCTGGCCGTGGGAGGAATTAGTCTCTTTATCCTCCGTGATCATTTAACAATGGAGATTGATCAGAGAAACTTGTCCCTTGCCCGCACAATCAGCAGCCATATTGACCAATCAATTAAATATCACGAGTCAATTTTGGAACACATTGCAGGTGCAACGATTGGGGATGGAAGAGACATTCCTCTTTGGAGCATATTCTCCTACCTGAACTCTATTCGGGATCTTCACCCTACGCTCAGTTCAATTTTGCTTGTCGATACTGAAGGGATTGTCAGCCACAGTTCCCCCCTTCGCTTCGATCTTTTGGGGAAAGATATAACGTCTTTAACCATCCTTAATAAAGCCAGGGCATCGAGCGAACGAGTCATTGCAACTGCACAATTGTCCTCAATTCGCGATAAGGAATCCGTAATCATTGCTATCCCTGCGGGTGGCGGTATGATTGTTGGTTTTCTCGACCTCAACCACCTTACCGACAGCATTCGTGAATTGGTCATTGGAGAAGGGGGGATGGTCATCATCTCTGATGGAAATGGCGCGCTCCTCGCTCAATCCAATGCCGAAGAATTTCCTCTTCAATCGAATATTTCAGACTTTCCACCCATTCGATTGGCTCAGGAGAAGGGAGGCGGGGCGATCCAGTGCGAATTTGCAGGGCGCACATGGGTAACAGCGGCGGCCATCGTGTCAAATGTCGGATGGCCCTTGGTGGTTGTTCAACCGGCTTCGGAGGCCTTTTCCACATTGGGGACCCTGGCGGGCGCCTTCACGGTGGTCTTTATCATAGGGATAGGATTCGCAATTTTCCACGGTTTTATCGGACCGCGTTACATATTGAACCCCTTGAAGAAAATGAATGCCGTCTTTCGTCATATCGCTTCTGGGAATTATGATTTCAAGACCAAGCCTAATGAATTCATGCGGGAATTAAGACCAATGATAAACGAGCTCTCAAAAATGGGACATGCCCTTTATGAGCGAGAGAATGCGCTTATGGGAGCCAAAGAAACATGGGAACGAACATTCGATGCCGTGCCTGATATCCTCTTTGTTCTCAACAATGATCATGAAATCCAACTTGTGAATAAGGCGGCTGTAGACCGTCTCGGCATTTCAAAACATGATTTGATCGGAGGGCATTGTTACAAGTTTACCCATGCAACGGTTTATCCTCCAGGGTTCTGTCCCTGCCAGGAAACCATTGAATCAGGGGAAACCGCAATTAGAGAAATTGAAGAACCCCAACTAGATGGCAGTTTTCTTATCAGTGTCGCTCCCCTTAGAGATTCTTCAGGAGAAATTACCGGTGTCGTTCATGTTATCCGAGATATCACCGAAATCAAACAGGCAAAGAGCAAACTTGAGGCAACAAACCAAGAGTTGGAAGAAAATAACCAAAAACTCAACGAAGCGATCTCTCAATCGATCCAACTGGCCCGTCAAGCCGAAGATGCGGACAAGGCCAAGAGTGAATTCCTGGCCAATATGAGCCATGAGATACGGACGCCCATGAACGCGATCATCGGCATGAGCTATCTGGCCCTGGACACGGATCTCACAAGAGAACAAGAGGAGTATTTGAAGAATGTAAAGTCTGCTGCAGACAACCTACTTGATATCATCAACGACATTTTGGATTTTTCTAAAATCGAAGCGGGACATCTGGAACTGGAAGAAATCGATTTTAACCTTCCCTCCACTTTGGAGGCGGCTGCAGATACGCTTGCCGTAAAGGCCCATGAAAAGGGCCTGGAACTGATATGCGATATCGGGCGAGACGTCCCTGATTCCTTGAAGGGAGATCCGGGGAGGTTGCGCCAGATCATCCTCAACCTGGGAGCGAATGCTATAAAATTTACGGACTCCGGAGAGGTTGCCATTAAATGCTTCGCAGAAGCTGTCGATAATGAGGTTGCCTCTCTCCATTTTGTGATCGCTGATACCGGCGTTGGAATTCCTGCAGAGAAACTTGATACCATTTTTGAAAGTTTTCAGCAGGCAGACGGCTCAACCACTCGCAAATACGGTGGTACAGGCCTCGGCCTTTCCATATCAAAGCAAATTTGCACGCTCATGGGCGGAAAAATCTGGGTTGAAAGCAAAATGGGGAAAGGAAGCAATTTCCATTTCTCCGCCAAATTTTCAGTTGGGGATGTTAAGAAAATTTCCTTCCATGATCCCAGAAAGGTTGAAATTCAAGGGAAACGAGTACTTATCGTAGACGATAACGCCACTAATCGGAAAATTCTCCAGAGAATGCTCGAGGACTGGGGGGTATCTCACGCGCAGGCAGTCGACGGGCGCGTTGCCTTGCGTGAAATGGAAAAGGCGGTGAATGAGAATAACCCCTATGATCTGGTGTTTATGGATGCTCAGATGCCCGAAATGGATGGGTTTGAAGTAAGCAAGCGAATCCGTGAAAATGAGATGCTTAAGGGCAGTGTGATCATGATGTTGACGTCCATGGGTCTAAGGGGTGATGCAGTGAAATGTCGGGAGGTAGGCGTATCAGCCTATCTTGTTAAACCCGTCAAGAAAGCCGAACTCCTAGATGCCATAGGGATTGTGCTGGCTCGTGAAAGGTCAGGTATAATCGCAGACAATGAAAGAGTTGAACTCCTTACTACCCACACCATTCGTGAACAGAAACATCCTAAAAAACTGGATATTCTCCTCGCTGAAGACAATGATATCAACCAGCGGATGGCTTCAAGGCTCCTCGAAAAGCTGGGCCATAGGGTAAGGGTTGTCGGGGATGGCAAGAAAGCCATGGATGCCCTTGAAGGAGACCATTTCGATTTGATTCTCATGGATGTGCAGATGCCTGTCATGGATGGACTGACAGCCACGCGGGAGATCCGTAGTTCCCGCTCCCAATTCCATGATATTCCAATTATCGCGATGACCGCGCATGCCCTTATTGGAGATCGGAAGATGTGTTTGGAGGCGGGTATGGATGATTATATTTCCAAACCCATCGAACCGGACCAGATTTCTGCAATTCTCGAAAAATGGCATTCAAGAAGCGCAAAACATGAACCAAATAAAGCGAAAGACCATGTTACAAATGAGGAGCGTAGCGAGGAGTCTGATAATCATCGTAAACATATCGGAGAAGGGCCCGGACGAGCCGCATTAGGCTAATCCATTGCCCACAATAACGCACATATTTGACCGCTCAGCCGGTTGATAAGGGAACACAGGACAGGAATCATAGGTATGGAAGTAGCTAGCAATAGGAGTAAGAACCCTAGACCTCAACTGGAGAAGCCAACCTTTGATCCTATGGGAAATGATCGGACCTATCGCGAGCTCGCGAAAAATGCCCACAGCATCATTCTCCGGATGGACAAAGAGGGAAGAATTATATTCATCAACGAGTTTGCCCAAAAGTTCTTCGGCTTCTCTGAATATGAGATATTGGGAAAACACGTCGTGGGTACGATCGTGCCAAAGACCGATAGTTCCGGAACCGATTTGAAACGCATGATAAAGGAAATCACCCAATTCCCCGAGCGATATGCCCTTAACCAAAACGAAAACATATTGCACAATGGCGAAAAGGTCTGGATCGCGTGGACAAACATACCCATACTCCATGACAATGGTCATTTAAAAGAAATCCTCAGTATTGGAAATGACATCACGGATCGTCAAGAAGCTGAGAAGGCACTAATAGAAAGTGAGGAGCATTATAGAACGGTTGTAGAGACTTCCAATGACGGTGTGGCCATCGGCGCGGGCACCAAACAGATTTATGTCAACCAAAGATTTGCTGAAATGTTTGGTTATGAATCACCCAGCGATTTCATAGGGAACTCCCTTTCCACAATTATCCACCCGGATGACATTGACCGGCTCACTGAGTACTCACACCGCAGACAGAAAGGTGAACACACCCCGTCAAGGTATGAGTTCAAGGGAATTCGAAAGGACGGAACCAGTTTTTTGTTGAGGCCTCCGTTAAAGGAATCGCATATCAAGGTGTGCCGGCCTCGCTTGCCTTTGTGCGAGACATCACCTCCCGAAAACTGGCCGAAAAAGAGATAAAACAGGAAAGGGCAAAACTCTTGGCCATGATATCATCCATGGATGAAGGGGTGGTGTTTGCAAATGACAATAATATCATCGTTGAGGTAAATGACTATCTCTGTAAGTTCGTGCAAAGGGATCGAAAAGAGATACTTGGGAAAAAAATCGAGGATATCCATTCCGGCCCCATATTGAGGCGCGTCCTCGACTACATTTCCAGTTTCAGAAACGATCCGGATTCAAATCCGATCGTCATACAGCGCGCGATTGGAAAAGCAGAAGTTATGATGCGTTTTCAGCCTATCTATCGGGAGAGGCAATACGACGGCGTCCTCATGAACGTTATTAACGTGAGCGATCTTGTTGAGGCGCGGCGAGAAGCTGAGTCGGCAAATCGTGTAAAGGGCGAATTCCTGGCCAATATGAGCCACGAAATCCGAACGCCAATGAACGCCATCTTTGGAATGACCCATTTGGCTCTTGAAACAGAAGTGACTCCTGAACAAAAAGAATACCTGACTGCGGTAAAGACGGCTTCAGAAAACCTCCTGACCATTATCAACGATATCCTCGACTTCTTAAAGATTGAAGCCGGCCACCTCGAACTGGACGAGATCGACTTCGACTTGAGATCGACCCTGGAGACCGCAGCAGACACGCTGGCCGTCAATGCCCATGAAAAAGGCCTAGAGTTGACTTGCGACGTCAGTTCCGAAGTCCACGAGTATCTTATTGGCGATCCAGGCAGGTTGAGGCAGATCATCCTCAACCTTGGGGGAAATGCCATTAAATTCACCGAAGGGGGGGAGATTAACATTTCCTGCGGGCTTGAGAAACTGGATGAAGAATCAACCTTACTCCATTTCGAGGTCTCCGACACCGGGAAAGGAATTCCCCCACAGGGATTGGAGTCTATTTTCGAGAGTTTTAATCAGGTTGATGGATCAACCACGAGAGAGTATGGAGGTACGGGGCTGGGTTTATCGATTTCGAAACAGCTGGTTGAACTGATGGGAGGTAAGATAGGGGCAGAAAGTGAATTAGGGGTGGGAAGCACTTTCCCTTTCACGGCCCCTTTCCAGGTTCAGAGAAATGTCGATATCTCTCCTACAGATGCTTCCCCGATAGATCTTAAGGGAAAGAGGGCATTGATCGTAGATGATAATGCCACAAACAGAAAGGTGTTGAAGCATATGCTTTCGGCCTGGGATGTTTCTTCCGAAGAAACACCTGATGGCGAAAGCGCCCTTAATGCAATGGAAAGGGCCATCGAAAAGTCCAAACCCTTCGATTTGGTATTTATGGATGTGCAAATGCCGGTTTTGGACGGCCTGGCCGCCACAAAGGAAATCCGAAATTCGGAATTAAAGATCAAAGACATACCCATAATCGCCATGACCGCCCATGCCATGATGGGAGATCGGGAAAAATGCCTCGACGTGGGTATGGATGATTATATTTCAAAGCCGATTGATCCTCAAGACCTCTCCCGCGTATTGAATAAATGGGCAAGCAAACCCGAAAAGGCCACTAAAGAACCGACCGAAGCCAAAGTCCAGGAAGAATACTTAAATCGGGAGATTGAAAGCCATCCACCTGTTAACTATGACAAGGCCCTTCAGCGGGCGCTGGGTGATAGGGAATTCCTTCAGCAAATGCTGCACCATTTCAGAGAGCGGTTAGGAAAAGACCTTGAGATACTTAAACAGGAATTGGACAAAGGGGCCTTCAGCAACCTGGAAAAAAATAGCCTTTGCCTCAAAGGCGCAGCAGTCAATCTGAGCGCAGAAGGTGTAGCGGCTGCCGCCTATCAGCTTGAGCAGGCGGGACGAGAAGGAGATCTCGCCTCAGCAAAAAGAAATCTAGAGAAACTTTGCTCCGAAACACAGCGTCTTAACGTCTTTCTCGAAAAAACAGATTGATCTTGAATCAAGTGCGCGTCCGAAAAGAACTGCCCTTATCACATCACACGCCGACAAATTAAGACCCAGCAACACAAACACCCCCAAAGATATCCGGCAGTTCAAATTGTATAATTTTGACCACCTTTTTAAAATTAAGATGGTACTTGATCCCTTAGAAAGACGGGAGGTCCCTAACCCCAAAAGATAGTTTGCGGCGGGTAGGATTGGGTGCTATGTTCCATCAAAGGCCGAATGGAGGGGAATTCACTGATGAAAAACCATATTCTTTTGGAGGCTCCGATCAAACTTGTCAGTCTCGGGGATATTGAACAAACTGAGGGGCCTTTTTGTATGAGTTTCAAATTTGAATTGGATCCCTTGATAAGATCCGTTAAAGAGTGGGGCCTCGTCAATCCCCTTATCGTAAAAGGGAATGATAAAGGCATGCGTGAAGTTGTCTTAGGCTTCCGGCGGCTTTTGGCTCTAAAAACCCTTGGGTTAGAAGAAATTCCTTGCAAAGATATCACGAATACAGGGTTTTCTGATTTGGACTGCTTGCTACTCAATCTTAATGACAACCTTGCGACGAGATATTTCAATGACGTAGAGAAGGCAATGGTCTTGAGTCGATTGTCGGGGCAAGTTCCCAAGAATGAAATTCTCATGCGGTTTATGCCCTTGTTAGGTCTGCCGAGTCACAAACCCACGTTCGACTTTTTCTTGGAAATCGCCTCATCGGATGAAACCCTCAAGGTCGCTATAGTTGAGAAAAGGCTTTCAGCGAAGGCCTTTAAATCCCTTCTGGACCTGAATGCCAGATCCCGGAGCAGCGTTGTATCCTGGATACTCAGCATAAATCTCAACTCCAACCAACAGTTACAATTCATTGAATATCTTCAAGATATTTCCATGAGGGACGAATGTTCCGTTCACGACCTGCTTCTGGACGAGGACTTGATCAACATACTAAATGATGCCAATAGAAATAGTCCTCAGAAGGCAAAGGCAATCCTTCGCCGCCTGAAATCAAGGCGCTTTCCCATGCTCGACCGGAGCGAAAAGGCTTATAGGAAGTACATTTCCTCATTAGACCTTCCCAAAGGCGCAAGGATTCATCATCCGCCCTTTTTTGAAGGATCAGAATTTCGATTGGATATCACCTTTAAGAAGGGAGGGGAACTCAAAGAAAAACTCGAATACATAAACCGCATACAAGGATTAGAAAAAATATCTTTTCCCTGGGAAGAGGAAGAATCCAATGGGCAAACCACGGATTAATCAAGTTCTGGTTGACGGAAAAACGAGCGATTTTGCCCTTGCCTCCAGGATTCTCGAAGGATTGAATAGCCATATACCGATTGATGTGAGCGCTAAAAGTGATGAAGGAATCCACGAACCCTTCAATATGGAGAAAAAAACCCTGCGACTTACTCAGTTTCAGGGCGAATTCCTTAAACCCTGTCCCGGGACTAAGGAATACATATGTTGCGGTTACCAGATCCTCAGTGTAGGGACGAACTGCCCTATGGATTGCAGCTATTGTATTCTTCAAGCCTATTTCACCCAGCCCCAATTGCGAGTCTTTGTGAATCTTGAAGAGAAACTTGAAGCTATTTTAGAGAGAATCGATGCCCACCCTCAGGGGGTCTTCAGAATTGGAACGGGCGAGTTTGCAGACAGTCTCGCACTCGATCCCGTCACTGGATGGACGAATATCCTTCTGCCCCGTTTCTCAAGGAGAAAGAACGTTGTTCTAGAGTTAAAAACCAAAACGGATAATATTCAGGGTCTACTCTTGTCCGGACACAGAAGCCGGACCGTCGTCTCTTGGTCCCTGAATACGCCTCTTATTGCTTCACGGGAAGAGCATGGGGCGCCAAGCATCAAAAAGCGATTACAGTCAGCGAGGAGATGCCAGGAAGAGGGCTATGTAACCGGATTTCACTTCGATCCTCTGGTTCATCATTCCGACTGGAAAGAGGGGTATAGAGAAACTGTGGAAATGATGGACAAATACCTTGATCCAAAGAAGATAATATGGATCAGTCTGGGCTGCCTTAGATTTATGCCGTCTCTGAAGATTATTGTCAGAAGACGTCGCCGACCAACCCATGTTTTTGATGGGGAGTTCGTGCCCGGGCTTGATGGAAAAATGAGATATTTCAAGCCTATCCGCCTAGAAATGTATGCGTATCTCCGGGAGCTTCTTGAATCCTGGGATATTGATCTCGGTCTTTATCTTTGCATGGAAAGCCATGAGGTTTGGGAAAAAAGTATGGGATGGTCCCCTGAAGACACGAATGGGCTTTCAAATTTTCTTGACCAAAGGGTAAAATTAGCCTTTGAGTAGGATTTTGTTGCTGGTCACGATCTAAAATAATTGGTTGATTTCATGAATAGGAATGTTATTTTAAAGAAAATTAACTTCTGATAAGAACCGGAGGAACGCAATTATGTTTAAAGAAAAAGTGGAAGAGGCACTCAACAAAGTGAGACCCTCATTGCAGGCAGACGGAGGAGATGTTGAGCTCGTAGAGGCGGATGAACAGGACGGTGTGGTCAAAGTCAAACTCCAAGGATCTTGCGCGGGTTGTCCCATGTCACAGATGACCTTGAAGATGGGCATTGAAAGAATTTTGAAACAGAATGTCCCTGAGGTCGTTCGAGTAGATGCCGTCTAATTAGGCAGATCTTTATATTACGCTGTTGAATTACTGCTTCCAGCGGGTGCGACCGATTTATACCCTCATAGATTATTCCATCCATTAACACACACTCATTTCATTTCAAAAAAAGGAGGTCCTATGGAAATCAAAAGGATTGGTGTTGTTGGCGCCGGAACCATGGGCAATGGTATTGCGCAGGCAGGCGCTCAAATCGGCTGTGATGTTGTGTTGAGAGATATAGAAGACGCATTTGTAGAGCGGGGGATAAAAAATATTGATCGATTCCTCTCAAAAAGCGTTGAAAAAGGGAAACTTCAGTCTGATGAAAAGGATGCCATTTTAGGCAGGATCAAGGGAACCACCGACATGGCCGATCTTAAAGATGCAGATTTTGTCATTGAAGCCGTCATCGAGGATTTGGATCTCAAAAGGGATGTATTTAAACAATTGGATGAACTCTGCAGACCTGATATCGTTCTTGCATCCAATACCTCCTCCATGTCTTTAACGGAAATTGCAACTGCTACAAAAACCCCGGAACGTGTGTGTGGGATGCATTTCTTCAATCCCGTCCCTCTCATGAAACTCGTCGAAGTGATACGCGGTTTTTCAACCTCCAATGAAGCAGTCGCCACGACTACGGAATTGGCCCAAAAAATGGGCAAAGTCACTGTAGAGGTCAAAAAGGACTCTCCCGGCTTCATCGTCAACAGAATCATGATCCCCCATTTGATCGAGGCGATAAAGATCGTTGAAGAAGGAATCGCCACTAAGGAAGATGTGGATACGGCTGTAAAAAACGGTCTCAACTATCCCATGGGGCCCTTTGAACTCATGGATCTTACCGGCATTGACATTGCCTATTTTGTGAATGAGTATTTCTACAAGGAACTCAATAAGGAATCAAAATGGGTCTCTCCAAACCTGCTAAAGACCATGATTCGGGCGGGAAAACTCGGGAGAAAAACCGGGGCAGGGTGGTATGATTACAGCAAATAAGCTTGCTAATGCCGAGAAACGAATAATTCGTTAAATCTGGTTTTCCAAAAAAATTAAAAGGCAGCCCTGAATTGGGCTGCCTTTTTTTCTTCCTTTGGCAATCAAGATTTACTTATTCTTATGCCTCATCTTCTTTTTTTGCTTCCTGTACTTGTGTTTCCTGATCTTCTTACGCCGTTTTTTTACAACGCTGCCCATTCAACTCTAACCTCCGATACAATATAATCTAAGGGTTCTTACCTATTAAAACCCGCCATGTCAATATAATATTTTGTAAATTCACGCTTTTGAAGGGAAAGAAGGGTGGGAATTTAAGGATTTAGCCATATTTATAAGTTTACATAATATATATTATCGGAATTAATCCTTGGAGCCATTCTTATTTTTCTTGTGCTCTGATTTTGCTTCATAGAGCTTCTTGTCTGCATCGGCGATCAGATCTTTGACAGACATGCCTTCGACAAATCTCGTGGTCCCGCTGCTGGCGGATACATTCATTTTCTCCAGCATGGATTCCCCAATCCGACTGGCGATCTCCTCGGAAATCGCGAGGTCTGCATCGATTAGGATTACTGCGAATTCGTCCCCACCATAGCGATACCCAGAATCCACACCATCACGAATATTGAGGTTGATCAGCTCTCCCACATTGCGAAGGATCTCATCACCGGCTAAATGTCCATGCGTATCATTGTAAGCCTTAAAGTCGTCGAGGTCTAAAAGCGTTAA
>CAYWMP010000150.1:0-14873 GCA_964459445.1 uncultured Desulfobacteraceae bacterium | reverse complement strand
TGACTGAAAACTCATGTGCCTGTGTCTAACTCGATTAGAACAAATTTACCGTGACCCATTATTAGGCAATCCAGCCAAATGATATGAACTCTTGCATAAATTATTTGCATAATTTTAGATAAATAAAACTCAAAACCATGACCAAGATCGATGGGTGCGGCACGCAATAACCCATGCTATTTATTCAAAGGCGACTCGAGTAAAAGTATTTTATTATTTCAGATAACCGTCCTCCAAACTCCTGACCAGATTTGTCATGGTAGAGAAGAAAGGGGTCGGTACATCCCATTGGCGACCATACTCCACTACCTTCCCCCCCAAAAAATCAATCTCCGTGGGCGACCTGTTGATAATATCCTGGCACATTGAATCCTTGTGATGGCCGACGTTATCGAGATAACCCATGGATTTTTCTATATAGTCTTCCCCTAGATCATATCCTGAGGCCTTGGCCACTGCCAATGCCTCAGCAAAACAACCATCCGCAATTTCACGAGTGGGTGGAAATTCCAAGACCTCCCGAATCGTCCTGTCCGTGACGGCACAAATGGAAGCCAGGGAGCACTTGTGGATCATCTTTCGCCATACAAACAGCTTGATATCGTCTACTAAATCCGTATCCAATCCACTGTCTGTGAACAGTTGAGCAATGCTGAGCCCGATTTCTCTATTCTCGGCACGGAGACATCCGAGATAGTTCGGTCGGTTAAAAAATGCGGCCTCAACGATGACGGGGTTTTTCATTGAAACCCCGAAATTCAATGACATCCTAAAGGCCTTTTCCGCTCCGAATTCATCAGCAATGAGATCCTCCGTTCCCAGCCCGTTGTGGGTGCTCACAAGACGGGTTTCAGCGTCGACAACATCCTTCAACTCATTGAGAATCTGCGGCAGGTGAAAGGTCTTGGATGATAAAAATATGAGTTGAGGTCGGTATTCTTTCAGTTCGCCACATCTCTTAAGGAAATGTCGAACGGGAGCTTGATAGGAGACGGCGCCGGAAATAGAAATGCCCCTATCCAGGAGGACATCTCCCAGGCCCGGCTTCGGATCAACACAGATGATATTAGGATCCCTGCTGAGCAGGGCGGCCGCCAGGACGGATCCCGTTGCACCAACCCCCACCACCGCGATCTTCGGTTCATTCATATTTCACCCCTCCCTTCGGTGAACGCTATTTTTTCCTATGTATCATATTGGGAAAGGATTTCCCAGCGGTCAACGTTGACTTTGCTTTAGGGCGTGTGGTATGAAGGCAGCGCCGTAATACTTTTTCTTGCAGCATCAACTCGAAGCTTCTCATCATTTCAAAATCATTTCCCATAAGGATGATCGGCCGACATGCACGCCTTGGATAAAAGCTCGAAAGGGCTGGCAAAAGTCTTGTATTGGATAGCAGGGAGTGCCATTGTCGCTATGATGCTTCTTACCTGTGTCGATATCATCCTTCGCTTTGGTGTTACGGCCTATCACAGGTATCACCTTTCATTCCTTTCAGGCTTTAAGCCAATTCCGGGCACCTATGAACTCGTGTGTTTTCTTGGGGCAGTAGCCGTGTCCTTCGCTATGGCCCATACTTCTGTGGAAAAGGGACACGTTGCCGTAAGTATCGTTGTTCGCCTCCTGCCCCCGAAAATTCAGGACATTATCGCATGCATTACCAACACATTCGCCCTTGTCCTCTTTTCCATTCTTGCCTGGCGATCAGTCGTATACGCCTATGACCTTCGCGCAAGCAACGAAGTCTCCATGACTTTGGAACTTCCCTTCTATCCCTTTGTCTACGGTCTCGGGTTTGCCGCTGCCGCGGTTTGTCTCGTCCTATTGGTGGAGTTGTCCCAGAATCTCGGAAAGGTATTCGCCAAATGAGTGTGACGGCAGTAGGCCTAATCGGAATTATCGTCCTGATCATTTTTCTTTTTTCAAATATGCCTGTGGGCTTTGTCATGGGTTTTCTGGGATTCGTGGGTTTCAGCATTGTCAGGGGGCTGGCCCCGGGCTTGAATCTATTGGCGTCGGATTTTTTCGATGTGTTTTCATCCTATGGTCTGACCGTCGTCCCGCTTTTTGTGTTCATGGGTCAGATTGCCTTTCATTCCGGTATCAGCAGGAGGCTCTACGATTCCGCCTACGTTTTATTCGGCCATCGACGCGGGGGGTTGGCCATGGCAACCGTCGGCGCCTGTGCTGGGTTTTCAGCCATCTCGGGATCAACCAATGCCACTGCGGCCACGATGGCCAGCGTAACGCTTCCTGAAATGAAACGTTTCAAATACGATTTGGGTCTTGCAACCGGCACGGTAGCTGCCGGCGGAAGCCTGGGTATTCTTATTCCTCCAAGCGTTATTTTTATCGTTTATGGCATTTTAACCGAACAGTCCATTGGAAAGCTTTTCGCGGCAGGCATTTTTCCTGGAATACTCCTTTCCATCCTTTTTCTATTGACTATCTATGTTCGTGTTCTGAAAAACCCCGATTTAGCGCCTCCGGGTCCAAAGACCAGTTTCGGTGAAAAAATCAAATCATTTGCCGGGATCCTCGAAACGCTGACTATTTTTCTGATGGTCATGGGTGGTATATTTTTCGGGATATTTACGCCTACAGAGGCTGCGGCGGCCGGAGCATTCCTGACGCTGATGATTGCGATTGTCAGAAGGCAACTTAGCTGGCAGGGCTTTGTGCAATCCTTGGCAGATACGACGCGCATCAGTTGCATGGTCATGGTCATCGTGACCGGCGCGGTTGTATTTGGGCACTTTATGGCGGTGACCCGGTTGCCCTACGATCTGGCCAACTGGGTCGGCAGTCTGCCACTACCAAAGCACGCCATTATGGGCGTCATCATCCTGGTTTATCTTTTTGGGGGCTGTTTTATGGACGCCCTCGCCATGATCATGCTGACCATCCCCATCTTTTTTCCTGTAGCTGAAGCCCTAGGGTTCGATCCTATCTGGTTCGGGGTGGTCATCGTATTGATCACAGAGATGGGCGTTATCACGCCGCCGGTCGGTGTGAATGTATATGTGGTTTATGGCGTTGCGAAAGACGTGCCTCTTGAGACTATATTCAAAGGGGTTCTTCCCATGCTCTTTGCATTAATCATCTGTAATTTGATCCTTCTGATCTTTCCCCAAATCGCCCTCTACCTACCCAGCCTCATGCGGTGAGGAAATGAAGTTGCAAACGCCCCTTCATTCCAAACCGGCAAATACATCTCGAATTCCCTTGAACATGAAATTGCATTACTCTCCTTCGCCAGAATGCCCCACGGCTTGCCGCGGGGAGGCTTCACTTGATCGCGAATCAATTTTGAGATGTATGTAAAAGAAATCTCAAGGCGTGTATTCCCGGTTGTTTCATAGGAAAAACGATATGCAGAAAGTAAAAAAAACCTTTTGTGGGCGCATGGATCACGGGGGCTGTGGACTCCTGGTCCATGTAACAAATGGAAGAATCCTAAAAATCAAAGGAGATCCTGATTCCCATACCGGAGGATACATCTGCCCAAAGGGCAGGGCGCATCCTGAAAGATTGTACCATCAGGATCGGCTACTTTTCCCGCAGCAGCGGGTTGGGAAAAGAGGGGAAAATAAATGGCAAAGGATCTCCTGGGACGAAGCCTTTGAAAGGATTTCCGAAAAGCTCTTAGAATGCCGTGAAAAGTTTGGCGCCGAGAGGGCCATGTTTATGCAAGGGACGCCAAAGGGGTTGGAACACCAGCTTATACAAAGATTGGCCAGAAGTTACGGTACACCAAACGTGGCCGGCACAGGGACCGTTTGTTTTGCCCCAAGATCGGGCGCCGCCCTGGCCACAAACGGCTATTATCCTCATCCAGATCTTGAAGGCTTCCCGGAAGCCATCATCGTTTGGGGGGCGAATCCCTTTGCCACAAGCCCTGACAGCATAATGGCCCCTCACCTCAGCGCCGCGCTAAAACGAAAACCGACGCTCATCGTGATCGATCCTTTAAAGACGGCCTTGGCTGCAAGGGCCGACGAGTGGCTTCGAATATGGCCTGGAACCGACGGGCTTCTGGCCATGGGGATGATCAAAGTGATCCTTGAGGAAAGGCTATACGATCAAGCCTTTGTTCAGGATTGGTCAATGGGTTTCGATGAACTAAGGGCCCATGTATCATCATTTTCCTTCGAAGAAATTGAAGGCAAAACTCGCATTCCCCTCGAAAGCATTAGAAAATCGGCGAGGTCCTATGCAAAGGCCGGGTCAGGTTGCATTCTCTGGGGGAATGCGCTGGATCACAACATCAACAGTGTACAGTCAGCAAGGGCCTTGGTTATACTCATGGCTTTGACCGGATATCTGGACCGGCCTGGAGGTAATAGCGAATGCAAGCTGCCGGATGTACTGGACTCCGCGGAATTCACACTAAAGTCAAAATACCAAAGATTGAAAGAGAAGGCTGTTGGCCAAGAGTTCACGCTGTCATCAACTATGGGCTTTGTCCCCTATCATATAGGTTTGAAGGCCATCCTCACGGAAAAACCTTACCCCATAGAATGCCTTTATATTCAAGCAACTAACCCGCTTTTAAGCCATCCCCATTCCCAACAAACCCTTAAGGCACTCCAAGGGGTTGGATTCCTGGTTGTAGCGGAACTATTCATGACACCCACGGCCCAGTTTGCGGACATTGTTTTGCCCGTGGCCACCCACTTCGAATTTAATGATCTTGGATACTATGGTCTACCCTGGGGCAAAATTATGCCAAGGCCCAAAATTATCGATCCACCGGGGGAGTGTCTTTCGGATGTGAAAATTCTGAACACATTGGGCCGGCATTTGGATCTTGATGACCTCTTTTGGGAGGATGAAGAATCCTGCATAAACCATATCCTGAAGCCCTCGGGACTTACGTTTCACGGCCTGGTTGAGATGGGTATGCTGGAAGAAGAGAAAGTGTACGAAAAGTACAGAGCCGGAGGTTTCAGAACGCCTTCAGGAAAGGTGGAGCTTTATTCATCTTGGATGAGGGAAAAGGGGCTCGTGCCGTTGCCGACATTCTTTGATTTGTCAGAGAGCACTGGCAGGGATGAAACACTGATCTTGACTTCCCATAAACTCATCGAATTCTTTCATTCAACAAATATAAACCTTCCATCCCTGAGGAAGAACCATCCTGAGCCGCTGGTGCTTGTCCACCCTGAAACGGCCAATGAACGTCATGTAGATGAAGAGGAATGGGTTTGGATCGAAACCGATCAGGGCAGGGCAAAATTTAAGACCAAATACAACGGGGATTTGCATCCGCAGGTGGTCGTGGCGGAACATGGCTGGTGGTTTCCCGAAAAAGATGTCCAGGACCTTTATGAATGGGATTTATCAAACATCAACCTGTTGACCTCAAATGAACCGCCCTACGAACCATCCATCGGAACCATAAACCTCAGAGGTATTCCCTGTAGAATATCCAGGATTAAACCTCAGAAGTGATTTACCATCCAGCCGTGAAATTATTGTTGCGCGAGAACCTAATGCTGGTTTATTGTATAGAAATTTGGTAGGAAAATAGAGAAGATGGACTAATTTATTAACGGGCCGCCCTTTTTCTGCTCATGGAAAGGGCCCCATAGATAAGGAGGAGGAAGCATGAAGAAGCGGGTTTGTATGTATTGCCTTTTGTTCTCTGCGATTTTTATTTGGGCTGGTTCTTTTAGCAGCACCTTTGCCGTAGAACCGATCACACTTGCCGTACCCACATCCCTTGGATTCCTTGAGGGCAAAGAAGGTCTGTTCAGTGTCAACATGGCGGTGGATGAAATCAATACCATGGGTGGCGTGAAAGTTGGATCAGAGAGGAGACCCTTTAAAGTAGAATCCATTGATCTGAGGGATGCCGCGCCTGGAGTGCCCGTGCCCGAAGCACTTCTGGGACTGGAGAAAATTATCCTTGAAAAGAAACCAACCGCCCTTGTCGTGGGTCCTTTCAGGTCTGAGGCCCTGTTGGCTGGCATGGAAATCATTGCAAAATACAAGGTGCCCATGCTCGGCAGCATAGCCATGTCGCCGGCCTCCGAGAAAAAGATCCAGGGAAACCCGGACAAGTACAAGTACGTCTTTCGAACCTCGCTCAATGTGAAATACTGGGTAGGGTTACTTGTGGGGACCATGAAGACCATCAATGCCAAGTTTGGGTTCAATAAGGTGTATATCATGAACCAGGATGTACTCTGGGCGAGGGGTACTGCGAAGGGTATGTCCGGTTGGTTCAAGAAGGTCGGATGGGAAGTCGTTGGACACGATCAATTCCCTACCGGTGCATCCGATTTTTCGAGCGCCCTGATGAAAGCCCGAGCCAAAGGCGCCCAGATACTCTTCACCTGCTTCGACATGCCTGAAAGCGGTATCCTGGTCAAGCAGTACAAGGCCATGAAGGTTCCTTCGCTCATGGCCGGCTTTATCTCGCCAATGGCGGGGCAAGGGGCCTGGAAGACCTTTGACGGAAAAATCGGAGGTGTCTTAAATGCTATTTTCGAGGTCGGCAATGTGGGTTCTATTAAATATTCTCCTGCGACGAAATTCCATAAGGCTTACAAGCTGCGATATGGGAAAGACATCCAGGCCGGCCATGGTCCTGCACCGAGCTATGAGTCGGTGTATATTCTTAAAGATGCCATTGAACGCGCCAATTCCCTGGACGCCGATGCCCTCGTAGCAGCCCTTGAAAAAACCGATCGGCAGGGTGTGATGGGGCGTATCAAATTCTCACCCGGCCATCAGGTGATTTACGGCGGCGATCCCTCCAAAACAGCCACAGCCTGTTTCTTCCAGTGGAACGAAAAGGGGCAAAGGATTATTGTGTACCCCAAGGCCCTTGCCGAAGGGGAGATCAAACTTCCGACCTGGATGAAATCCGCAAAATAGCCATTGAGTATGGGGGAAAGAAAGGAATCTTTCTTTCCCCCAATTCCAAGATTGGAGGCGGTCTTAAGACATGCTTCTAGGCACCATTGTTTATGCAGTCGTCAACTCCGTGATTCTCGCGCTGGTTGCACTAGGATTTAATCTCACCTTTGGCATCAGCGGGGTGGCGAATTTTGCCTATGGCGCCCTATACATTCTATCCGCCTATGTCGTCTGGATACTCTTCAATCTTGCGGGGCTCCCTTACCTGCTTTCCGCGTTATTGTCGATCGCCTTTACAGCCTTTCTTGGTGCGGTCATGTACAGGTTTGTTTTGCTTCGAGTCCGGGGCCAGGTCCTTTCCGAGGTCATCGCCACATTCGGTGCAGGATTGGCGATTTTAGAATTGTTTCGATACCTCGGATTCGTCGGCTTTGAATATACGTTGCCGGTCTTTGTAGATAAGAGTTTTTTCATCGCAGGGACTTTCCTCGATATGCAACGCATATTCATTGTCATTTGCACGGCCTTGCTGGTCTTTTTGCTTTGGCTTTTTACCCATTACACCTCAATAGGTTTATCATTCAGGGCAATCGCACAGGATGAAAGAACCGCCCTTTCTCTCGGGATAAACGCCGATTGGATGGCGACCCTCAGCGTCGCCTTTGGGGCGGGTTTGGCTGCCGTTGCGGCCATCATTATCATTCCCTTGGGAACGATTACGGTCAGCGAAGGATATCATGTCTTAATCAATGCCCTGGCTGTTTGCATTATCGGGGGACTTGGCAGCACGGGCGGCGTCGTTACGGCCAGTTTCATTATCGGATTTGCCCAGAGATTCACGGACTCCTACATTGGTGCCCATTGGACTATGATTGTCAGCCTGGTGGCTTTGCTCATTGTATTGCTGGTCAAGCCATCGGGGCTCTATGGGAAGCAAAAAGAGCTGGAAGAAAGGATATAGAGGTTGTCTGAAAAGGATGATCATGAAAAGACGTAAAGAGAGGATAGACCGGGGCATCAAGGCCAGATCGAACGATATCTTTGCCCTTTGCTCATGGCGGGAAATGCTCTATCTATCCGCCCCGAGACTCTTGCCAATTTTGGTATTAATGGTGTTGTCCTTCACGCTCAACATCTATTGGCAAAAGGTTCTCCTCTCGGTATCCGTTTTTGCACTGCTCGCCATGAGCTGGGATTTTCTGAGTCAGAGCGGCATGATCTCTCTGGGACAGGCCCTTTTTTTCGGTATGGGCGCCTATGCCGCGGGCATGATGAATCACCTTTGGGGTTGGTCGCCCTTCTTAACCATCCCTATTGCGACCCTCTTGGGAGGAATAATTTCAACCCTTTTGCTACTTCCGGTGCTTAGATTGCGCGGCATATATTTTTCCATGGTAACGCTCCTGCTTCCCCTCATGCTTGTCAGAGTCATTGAGGCCACTAAGATTTTTGGCGGGACAGAGGGTATAAGCGGCCTGGGCCCCTTGCCTTCACTTTGGGTGGAAGTCTATCTGATCATGGCAGCATTGCTTGCCGCCCTGTTCGGTTTTCGACGGATTATAGGTTCGGACTTTGGGTTGGTCCTGAAAGGAATCAATGATAACGATCAGTCCGTTATGAATGCGGGGATCAATATCTATTGGTTTAAGGCTCAGGCATTATTTCTTGCAAGTTCTGTAGGGGCCTTTGCCGGCGCATTTATGACGCACGTCTACATGTTCGTTGGCATGCCTGTTTTTGCCCTGGATTACTCCATTCTACCCATTGCCTGTGCGGTCGTAGGAGGCCCCGGTTCATTTGCGGGTTCCATGCTGGGCGCCTTTATCCTGGTCCCCCTATCCGAGGTTCTGCGTGGTCTTGGCGGCCTCCGTATGGTCTTCTATGGTCTTTTCTTGGTTATATTCATCGTCGCATTGCCTGAGGGCATCTTTCATTATATCCAGAGGAAATACCATCAAAGAGACCGTTGGGTGGAGGTGAAGTGATGGATTCTGAAACTTTGCTTCGGGTGCGGGATCTCAGCAAGGCCTTTGGGGGTGTGCAGGCCGTCAACATGATTGATTTTGATTTAAAGGATGGAGAACTCCTGGGTGTGATCGGTCCCAACGGGTCCGGTAAAACAACGCTTGTCAATCTTATAACCGGCTTTGTAAAGCCCACCTCCGGCAGTGTGCAATTTCGAGGTCGAGAAATAACCCATTGGCCTCCCTATAAGGTTGTTCGTCTCGGCATTGCCAGGACTTTTCAGATGGTCAAACCCTTCCACCAACTGCCGGCCTATAAAAACATCATCATTCCCCTTTACTCGCCAAGGGTGAAGGCGCTGGCAGGGGGCAAATATGGGGACCGGGATGCGGTGGCCCTGGATCTGCTGGAGGAGGTCGGGTTTGAGAGAGATGCGTTTGTGGCCTATAAAGAAGCCAGTGCGCTCCCCCAGGGATATTTGAAGCGGCTGGAGCTTGCAAAGGCTATTGCTTTGCAACCGGACCTTCTCATACTGGATGAGCTGTTTTCCGGGCTAAGCCTTGCTGAAGTAGCCGGGATTGTCCCTATCATAGAAAAACTCCGGCTTGAGGGAAAGACGATCATCATGATCGAACATAGACTAAGAGAACTCTTCCGGATCGCCGACCGGGTGATGGTTTTGAATTATGGACGAAAGATCGCGGAAGGAGAAGCCAAAGTGGTGATGGAGAGCGAAGAGGTCAAGGAGGCCTATCTGGGCAGTGAATAAGCCAGTGTGAAAATTGGAATAATGCAATTATGGCGTGCTGAATTGAGAAAATGCTATTTCTAATCATAATTTTCATACATCTCAAGATCTTAAGCTGATTTTTCAGGAACTAAAGTGCTCACAGTAAAAAATCTTATGGTTTTCTTTGAAAATGCGCTCGCATTGAATGACTTCTCCATGGAAGTCAACAAAGGGGAAATTGTCGGCGTGATTGGCTCCAACAGTGCCGGCAAAACCACGTTGATGAACACCGTGTCCGGACTTATTCTGGATATGAAAATCAAGGAACAAAGAAAAGGGGGCGAAAGGATAACGGTCTATGGGGAAATTGCCTTCGAAGGAGAGGATATTACAAACATCCAACCCTATGACAGGGTAAGAAAAGGGATCGTCCTGTGCCGGGAGAGGCATCCCATATTTCCTGAAAGTGATTTATTAGAAAATCTGAAAATCGCGGGCCATCGAAAGAAGAGACAGGAGTTGAAACAAAGGATCGAATATGTTTTTGGCCTATTTCCAACCCTTGAACATTTAAAAAAGCGCAAAGCCGGTTTTTTGAGCGGTGGAGAGCAGCAAATGCTGGCCATCAGTATGGCGCTCATTGCCGAGCCCCAACTTCTTCTCCTGGACGAACCGCTTCTCGGTCTGAGCCCTATGATGCAATCGACGTTAATAAAAGCAATCAAGAACATGAGAAAGGAATCCGGAATCACGATCCTGATGACAGAGCAATTTGCGCGACCTGTTTTGCCCATTATACACAGGGGCTACGTGATCGAAAACGGCATGCTCACATTGACAGGCACTGGATCTGAACTCATGGACAATCCTGAGATAAAGGCCGCCTATTTTGGCGTTTGAACCCTGTCCGCTTTATTTTTGATGGGTGAAAACCTGTAATCAATCGGTTTAGGAAGATATGTCTCAAGTATCAGCCCATAGCAATATATTTGAATTATTCGAGGAGACGGCCAAGAGGAGAGGTGAGCACACCGCCGTCATCTACCTGGGAACCAGGTTTTCCTACCTCGAATTGATGAAGATGGCGGAGGATTTCGCTGGAGCTTTGGCTGAATTGGGTGTGCAAAAGGCGAACCGGGTGATTCTCTATATACCCAACAGCGTTCAATGGATCGTCGTCTGGTTGGGCATCCAGAGGATAGGAGCGGTGAGCGTCCCAATAACGCCTATTTATACGCCCTATGATCTTGAATACATTGCCAACAATTGCGAGGCCGAAACCATTGTCTGTGCCGATACCAATTTCGGATATGTCAAGAAAGCCATTCCAAATACGCAGCTCAAACGGACTATCGTCACAAAAATGGCTGATCTCTTGCCCTGGTGGAAGAGGGCGTTTGGTCATCTCTACGACATCATTCCCAAGGGGAAAACCCTATTGGATGAGAATACTTATTCTTTTAAGAAAATCCTCAATAGGAATAGCACAATCAATCTGCCGGAAAATGATCGGAATGGAAAGAATCTGGCGGAAATACTCTATACAGGCGGCACCACCAAGTTTCCAAAAGGCGTACCGATAACCCGCGACCTTTTTTTGGTTTCTTCTCTAGAGCAGCTAAAAATCAGCGACCCACTCTTCCCAGCAGAAGAAAACGTGATAGCCGGCAATGCACCCCTCTTTCATATCCTTGGACAGACCTGCAGCCTCAGTATTCTTCTGGTCGGAGGAAGCTTGATCCTCCAACCCAGAGTGAATCTCGATGCGACCTTTGAATCGATTCAAAGATACAAAGCCAGGACGATGATTGGCGTTCCGACGCTATACCGAATGATTCTTGAACATGATCGCCTTGATCAATATGATTTGAGTTCCGTGGACTATTGGTTTAGCGCGGGTGACGTGCTCCCCGTTGAAGTGGGAAGACGCTGGAAAGAACGATTCGGAAAATCCATCCATCAGGGCTACGGGGCAACAGAGACCTGCGGCGGTGTGTCCATGTGTCCGGTCGAAATGGACAATCCACCCAAAAGCGTGGGCAGAATACTAAAGAGCAAAAACATCCGTATCGTTGATCCTGAAACCCTGGCGCCTGTGAAAAAGGGAGAATCAGGCGAACTCTTCGTAAATTCCGATCCCATGGTGGACAGTTATCTCAGCAAACCGGAGGAGACCGCCGAATCATTCATCCTACTGGAAGGCCGTAAATGGTATCGCACGAGCGATATCATGAGTATGGACGAAGAGGGCAATCTCTACTTTGTAGACAGAACAGTCGATACGATAAAGCATAAGGGGTATCGCATATCTTCTTCTGAAATCGAGGCTGTTCTCCAGGAACACCCCGCGGTCATCGCATCCTGTGTTGTCGGACTTCCCGATCCAAAGGTGGGGGAAAGAATTAAGGCCTTCGTTGTACTAAAGGAGGACATCAAAGGAATTACAGGCTATGATCTGATCAGATGGTGTCGGGAAAAAATGGTTCCCTACAAGGTGCCTCAATACATAGAGTTCCGAGATATGCTGCCAAAATCAAAGGTAGGAAAACTCCTGAGACGGGAGATTAGAGACGAAGAAAAGAGGCGTGCACAAGCTTAAAGTAAACTATTATAATATTCAGTAAACTATTTAAATTTATTAGACGTATTATTCAAATATTCTTTTGAGTCTTGATCGCCGACCTGGCAACTCGTGCGAAGTCAGGAGGATATCCCTAGCTTGGGCAAGATATAGAGCTGAAAGACCAACCAAATCCCAATGATTAAAAGAATCCACCAACCGTCCATTTATCTCACCTAATTATTGTTGCTCATCATTACCAAGAAAATATCCTGCGCGGCACCCTGCCGCAGGCGTCTACTATGCTCAAGAGAATCCTGTGGAAGAGGGTCCGCATGAGGGGGATAGGCCGCCGCCTAGGTCGTCCTTTGAATCCGACGGTCCACAGGAAAAGCAGGACATGACCCTGCAGGTATCTTCATCACCGCAGGTCGGGCAGGCGTAAATCTCATCCGTCTCCGACCGCAAGATGATTTGTTCAAAAACGCATCCACAACTATTACATTTGTATTCATATATTGGCATCTATAATTCTCCTCGAGTCTTCGTGAACTACTATTTAAGAGCCGGAATTAGTGAAAAGGTTTCAAAATGTCCTACAATTATAAGACCAATATAAGAATATTCAAGTGTTTGGAGCTAATCATCGAACTGCCTTTTCAAATATTCCACCGATTTTTTCTTAATATCAACCCTTTAGCAGTCCGGGCAAGAAAAGGCTCAAGGCCGGCCAATAGGTAATGAGCAAGAGCGTAACTAAGAGCAAAAGTAGAAAGGGAAGGGTGGCTTTGTAGAGTTGCATGATCGGCTTGTCAAACCTGGAGCTTGCAATAAAGAGGTTAAGCCCGACCGGAGGCGTATTATACCCGATTCCCAGATTTGCCAAAAATATAACGCCGAGATGAATGGGATCCACGCCAAATCTTTCTGCCAGAGGCATAATCAGAGGAACCACGATCAAAATAGCGCTGAATATGTCCATCATACAGCCGACTACAATGAGAAATCCATTGAGAATCAATAGAAATCCGATCTTGGTTTGGACCATGCCTTCAAGCACCTGAAGAATTCTCATTGGGATAAAGGCATCGACAAGATAGTTGGTGAAACCCAGGGCCGCCCCTAAAATAACCATGATGCCCCCGACCATTTTCATACTCTCTTTCATGACCCTGGGGAGATCAGAAAAAATACTCAGCTCACGAAAAACCAAAACCTTTATGAAAAGGACATAAACGACGGTGAGAGCGGCCGCTTCAGTGGCCGTGCTGAACCCTGAATAGATGCCCGCAATAATGAGAAAGGGAATGGGGATCTCCCAGATTGCCGCCCTTGAAGCTGTCGCGAACTCTGAAAAGGAAAAGGGGGGCCGGTCGAGTTTCCACTTCTTTCCCATATATACTGAAAACAGACACAGGATTCCAACCATGAGAATTCCTGGTATGAGACCTGCCACAAAGAGCTTCTCAATGCTGACCCCTGATACAAACCCAAAGAGTATGATAGGGAGGCTCGGGGGAAAATGAAGTCCAAGACTGCCTGATGTCGTCATGAGTCCGAGGGAAAAATTTTCTTTGTATTTCTCCGATATCAGGGCGGGAAACAGGAGTCCCCCCAGCGCTATAATCGTAATCCCAGTCGCACCTGTGATGGCGGTAAAAAAAGAGCAGGACACGAGGGCGACTACCCCAAGCCCGCCCGGAATCCATCCAAAAAGACTTTTGGAAAATCTGACCAGACGTGCAGACGTCCCGCCTTCACCCAGAAGATAACCCGCGAAAGTAAATAGGGGTATGGCCAATAGCACGGGTGCGTTGGCCAATCTATAGATTTCAATAGCGATGGCTGCGAACTCTACCTCACTCGAATATAGGCCGAGCATGGCTGCAGCCAGAATGACGATGAATACGGGAAGGCCGAATATGAGCAGTGTGACGAGTATTATGCTTAGCAGAGGGATCACTGATCGGCGCCTCTCATTAATTTGAGGCTCCCTTCAATAATTCTTAAAAGAAATCGGAAGAAAATCAGGGCAAAGCCTGCGGGCAATATCAATTGGCCCACCCAGTTGGGAAGCCTGAGAAACAGATACCCTCCAAAGTCAAACTCCAGTTTAATATAGCTGACTGAGGCGACCACCATCAGGCCCGTAATAATGACGCATACCAGGGAAAGAATCAGATCCCGATAGGGTTCAGTCCGGGTTGGAAGGAGGGCAGACATGAGATCGATTTTGATATGCTTGCCATCGCCCGTAAGGAGGGAAGCCCCCAAAAAGGTGACCCAAAGGACAAGAAGTCTGACAAAGGGTTCAGCCCAATCGACATGGCCCATCAGCGCATTGGCCCATTGAAGGTTGAAGTAGGTATAGAGCGCCCGGAGCATGACCTGGAGGAATGTCAATCCCACCATAAGGGACAGGAAAAGGACAATCAGCCATCCCTCAAATCTTGCGAGGGCCCTATCGATGGTTTGAAGGGTTTTCATGGATTAGGTTTGCTTATGAAAAGTTGAACATCGAACATTGAACATCGAACGTTCAACTTCGAAAGAAAAAGGACGTCCCATATGGAGTACTTATAACGGTTTCTATTCAGCCGTTTTAATACTCGTAAAACAATTCTCAATAAATTCTTCAAACTCCTCTAAAATATCATTTTGTAGATTTGCATTATCAACCAACGTAATACGCTAAATAGCTCCTTACGTCCCGATTGTTTAACTAAATGGGTCAAACAATTTCGATTGGGT
>CAYWMP010000149.1:0-14895 GCA_964459445.1 uncultured Desulfobacteraceae bacterium | reverse complement strand
GTTTCGCCCAAAGGTCTGCAGGAATTTGGTCAAGCGTTCTGGCAGGACTTTATCGGTTACCAGCCTATTATAGGTATCGAGTGTATGAAATCTTAAAACGAATAAGGGAACCAAAAGAGGTCAGGGTCGGGTTTCAGGTGTCAGGGTTCAATTTTCAGCACTCAGCCCCTGAAACCCGAAACCTGAAACCACAATTATTGGCCTTTTTGCGCAAGGTTATAATTCCGAGAGTCCTAGAAAAAACATAAGGGAGTTCGAGTCCATGAACATCAGAAGTAAAACTCTCATAGCCCTAATTGCTTTTGGGCTCGTTGATGTGGTAATTCCTATTCCGATTTTATGTATAATCCTTATCTACGTGGTGCTCCAGAGACCGCCCTGGTTCACGGATCTTGTGCAAGACGTTTATAAGAATTGAGGTACAAGGTTATGTCACTTTCGGATTATCATACTGCAATCGTTACCGGTGCATCGAGTGGAATCGGTGCGGCTGTGGCTGTGGATCTGGCCGAACGCGGCATTGAGGTACATGCAGTTGCCCGGCGCAAGGAAAGGCTTGAGGAACTCTCTTCAAAGACGGGTTGCAACATTCATGTGCTGGATGTGCGCAACAGCAAGCAAATCTATGACACATTAAGTAGCCTCGAGGTCGGTATTCTGGTCAACAATGCGGGTCTTGGACGTGGTTTCGACGCCCTTTACAAGGTCAATCCGGACGATATCGAAACCACGATAGACACAAACGTCAAAGCGGTCTATCATCTGCTTCGAGCTGTATTGCCCGGAATGGTGGAACAAAAGCGCGGACACGTCGTAAACGTGGGATCAATGGCCATCCTTTACGCCCTCGACGCACCGTGGCATGTTAATGTAAACCTCATAGAATTGCAGCCAACCGAACAGACCTACGGTGGTATCCAGTTTGTGCCTGTGGACTGATCCCACAGAAGGCGAGGCCCAATCCTTCACCGCCCGCATGTTCACATTGGGGGGTGACCTTAGCAGGTGGTGGAGTTAATCTTTGCTAGTGAAATGCTGATCTTTTCCCTCTCGCACGCTCCTCCTCGGCTTGACTCGGGCTCGCTTGAGCACCCAGAGACCACGGTGATGTATTTTGAAGATGTGCTTGATTTACCCCTGCGGCTCTGAGATCTCTGTGAGAGAGGCAATGAGTTCTGCTTAGAATCGGTAATCAATCCACCACTTCAGGTGATGGTAATTAACTTATTGGAAATGATGCAAGCAACTAGGAGATCATAACGAATCAATGACCTACAATTTCGATCCTGACAAATGGTACGAAAACGAAGTGAAGTTCCTGGGAACCAAGTTCAAATCCGATGAGTTATCGGAACAGGAATTCAAAAAGGCCCTAGAGGCGCTTGAAAAACGGTATGAGGAATTATGGGACCGACTAAGCAGGACCTATCAGATACCTCGTGCACATATAAAGACCTGATAGAAACCAAAAATTCCCCTATTGGAACCTTTCTCTGACACCGACCTTTCTTCAGCATGGAGCGATTGGCAAACTAAAACGTTGTGAAAATGCCTCTGAAGTATCGGATAAATATTCCAACCTGATCATAATCCATATAAAAATCATTGAAGTTTCAGCTTTCGTCTTTACGGTATTTCCACTATAGTCGGGCGGCTCCTTGAAGCATAATTCAAGGCATTTTTTAGTAAATTATGAAAATACTCTCCATCTCAGACTTTGTTGAACCAATACTCCAGGACCGATTGGACAGGAAACGCTTTGCCGGCGTTGACCTCATCCTTTCCTGCGGGGATTTGCCGCCTGAATACCTATCGGGGTTGGCCGATACCTTGCATGCACCTCTTTTCTATGTGCGGGGGAATCATGATATTCGACACAAATCAAAACGCCCCCTGGGGTGCACGGATTTAAATGCCAGATTAGAGAGATTCCAGGGCATCAGCGTGCTGGGGCTGGAAGGGTCGCGCTGGTACAACGGTGGCCCCTATCAATATAGGGAACGCGAAATGCGGAGCATCATAAGGTGGCTTCGCCCGAAGATCTGGTTAAATCGTGGAGTCGATATCATTATCACCCATGCTCCGCCGCGGCATATTCATGATGCCGAAGATAGATGCCACAGGGGATTCGAGAGTTTCAGGGGACTGATCGACCGGTATTCACCGGATTACTTCATCCATGGACATATCCACGGGCTTTTCTCTGATTCCTCTGAGCGTATAACCGTCATGGGCAAGACCAAAGTGATCAATACTTACGGGCACTACCTGTTTGAGATCGAAGACCATGGGAATTCTAAGTAAAATAGGGATTGCCAAAGGGCAACGTAACGGCGCCTCTGAGGTCAAAAGCTTCAGGGAGCACCAAAGGAAGGAAGGGGCTTTTGACTCCAGAGTGAGGGGACACAGAAAGGTACCTTTAAGGCAAATCGTGGGAAGCGTGGGTCGATACCATGACTTTGACAGCAAGTTTCGGTTGAAGAACCATCTTCCCAAGGAAAGAATCGAGCTCATAAAGAAGGCCCTGCGAACCGGCAAGCATATTCCTGCTGTCGATCTATATCAGATCAAGGATGAATACTATGTGCTTGATGGGAATCATCGAATTTCAGTAGCAAAGGAGTTCGGTTTTGAAGATGTTAATGCCAACGTCATCGAGTTTATCCCATCAAATCATACATTTGAGAATGCTCGATTCCGTGAAAGGGCGGCATTCACGGACAAGACGGGACTTCCTTACCCGATAGAGTTGACGGAGGTCGGTCAATATGCCCATCTCCTGGATCAGATTTCGAAACACCAGGCTTTTCTGGAAAAGACACAGGCCCAACCAATATCCTTTGAAAGTGCCGCTGAGGATTGGTACAAGACCATTTATCAACCCCTTGCCGGTTTGATCGAGAGAGGCATACTTCTGGAAGCCTTTCCTGGGCGCACACTTGAGGATCTCTATATATTTATTACCGTACGGCACTGGGAGAGGGGCCAGACACGCAATTATGGTATTGGCATTAATCAAATCGTCCCGGATGATATGGAGGCTTTTCGAGAAAAAATGGCCAATCTAAAAGAAACCGAATACCCGGAAATGCAGAAGCGAATCACGGCTTTTGTGCTTATGAACGTCAAGGCGAGCAAGGAATATAGGATCTTGGAAAAACTATATGAGCTTAAGGAAGTTCAGGAGGCCCATTCCGTACACGGCGATGTCGATATCCTTGTAAAGATCGTCTTAAAAAGGGACTTGCTTTCCTCTGATGCCGAAGTGATAGGCCAATTCGTTCATGAGATGGTGAGAAAAGTGCCCGGAGTTGTCAGTACCCAAACGCTCATTCCCGGTCTTTCAAAGATTAGGGATGTTGGTGATGAATAAAAGAGTATGCCCTCTTTGCCATCCAACCCCCATTGCACACATAAATTCATATCGACACACACCGGTAGGCTAACCATCTGTCTTACAATAGTCCGGATTTTCTAAACTTTTGATTCCTATCCCGAAGGCCAGATTCCTCCTGATTTTTTTATCTTTCAATACTTACTCTCCTTCGCCAGAATGCTCCACGGCTTGCCGTGGGGATGGATGGCGAGGAGAGCCCTCCGAAGCTTTAGCGCCCGTCCTCCGCAGTTGCTCTGCTACGGAGGATGGAAAGGAGGGCTCATGGCTATGGAGAGTTGCGCCATCCTTTTCAGGATGCCCCGCGGCTTGCCGCGGGGAGGCTTCACCCTATCCTCGTTAGCAGGTTCACTATATTCTCTTGGGGGTCTTCTTTAAAAATATATCTTTGGGATTATTGCCTTTTCTCTCTCCGAAACACCCTGAAATGAGACAGTCCGAAAAATTTTCAAATATGATGATTTTTTGTTGACAATTTATCAAAAAGCATATTATTCGAATGGTATTTTATCATTATGAAAAATAGCGACCTATGGAGAGAAAGGCCCTAGACGCCCTGGACAACAAGATTATCCGTTTGCTCGGCGAAGACGGCAGGATGTCTGTTGGAGATATGGCGGAAAAACTTGGGGTTACGGCGCCCACCGTTCGCTCGAGAATCAAAAGTCTTGAAGAAAATGGGATGCTGAAGATATACGGACTCATCGATCCCTATCAGCATCAAGGACTCACGACGGCCCTGGTGGGCATGAATATTCGCTCCTACGGAAAGCTCGATCAGATTCTGGAAAAAGTGGCGAATTTGGATAATGTGGTCTGGGCGGGTGTTGTGACCGGGCGCTATGATATCCTGGCTGAGGTGGTATTCACAGGGGGAACTGCCGAGCTCTATAAGTTCTCGGTAGAAACAATTTCAAAGATCGGGAATGTCAAAAACAGTGAGACCTTTGTCATGATGAAATCGCGAAACAGATGGGTTCGGCTGCCTGAAGGGGTGGAGGATATATAGAATATGAAAGTTGCAGTTTTGGGCGGCCTGGGACTTCAGGGGCAGGCGGCCCTTATGGATCTGGTAAGAAGCGATGATGTCCGTGAGATCACCTGTGCCGATGCGAATTTGGATGCCTGGGAAAGAGTCGCCGACAGGATAGATACACGCAAAATAAAGCCCCAAAAGATAGACGCCTCCTCCCTCGACGCGCTCACGGACCTTCTCGGTCAAGGCTTTGACGTTGCAATCGATTTGCTCCCTGTGCCTCTGATGCGGAAGGCCTTTGAATCGGCCGTCAGGGCAGGGGTCTCCATGGTCTGCACCAACTACGGCCCTCCCATCCGAGAGTTGCATGAAAAGGCCATGGAGGCCGGCATCTCCTTCATGCCGGAGTGCGGCCTGGACCCCGGGATTGATCTGATCATCTTCGGGCATGCCGCAAGGCGATTCGATGAGCTCCATGTCCTCAATTCCTATTGTGGAGGATTTCCGGAAAAGAAGGCCTGCGACAATCCGATCAATTACAAGATCAGCTGGAATTGGGATGGCGTCCTGAGGTCCCTGAAGCGGGAATCGTTTTTCATCAAAAACGGAAAACCAATGGTTATAGGTGCTGAAAATCAGCATGACGAAGAAATGATCAAAAAAATCCCATTTCCGGAGCTAGGAGAATTGGAGGCGATTCCCAATGGGGATGCGGCCTTTTACACGGATCTACTGGGCGTATCCCGGACCATCAAGGAGACCGGCCGATATTCGCTTCGTTGGCCGGGATGGAGCGCCTTTTGGCGGCCCCTCAAGCAAATGGATTTTCTAAGCGAAGAACCCGTTCCCGGTCTGTCCTGTGACGTGTCGCCCCATCAAATGCTCGTCCAGTTGATGGGACCCCGGCTTCAATATAGGGACAATGAGAAAGACCTGGTGGTCATGCTGAATATCTTTGAGGGCATGTCGGGAGGAAAGAAAATCCGGTTGACCACCCGACTCCTGATCGAGCGGGATTTGAAAACCGGCATTATGGCCATGGGAAAAGGCGTTGGATTTCCGGCCAGTATCGTGGCCCAGATGATCGCCAGGCGCGAGATAAACGCGAGGGGTGTCCTTGCACCCTCACTCCATGTCCCCTATGGGACTTTCATGAATCAGATGGCCGAAAAGGGTGTAAGCATTGAGGAAGAAGAAGAGATCTTGAATTGATTGAGGGGAATGACCATTGAGGTCTGATCTATCAACTGAAAACTGGAAAGGAGGTAAGGACTAAAATGAAGAAATCGCTATTTGTATTGCTGGTATTGGCACTGACCGCAGGATTTGTCAGCACGGCCATGGCAGGGACTTTGACGGATATCGTCAAGCGCGGAGAGCTGAGGGTGGCCGTCCAGGCCGGGGCGGCGCCCTATGCCTTTGTGGACAAAAACGGCAAACACACCGGCTGCATGGTCGAGTTCGCGCGGGAGATGGCCAATCGCATGGGTGTCAAACTGAAGGTTCTGGACTTTGATTGGGACGGCCTCATTCCCGCCCTGCTCTCCGGAAAGGCCGACGTCCTGGCTGCAGACATGACCCCCACGCTCAAGCGAGCGCTTAAGATTACCTTTGCGGATCCCTGGTATTATGTCCAGCCTTGTATCTTCACGGGGGTGGATAAACCCTACCAGACTGCTGCTGACGTCAACAAACCTGATGTCACCGTGGGCGTATTGTTGGGCTCCACAGGCGAGACCATTGCCAAGAAATACCTGCCCAAGGCCAAATTCAAGACCTACAAAGGCGGCGGTCGAATGATCATTCAAGCCCTTTTGGCCGGTCATGTGGATGCCGGCGTCAACGATGACCTGGCTGTATTGACGGTTCTGCCCGACTTTCCTCCCAATAAGGTTCGATTGTTGGACAAGCGTCTTGGAGTTGGAAAAGACCCTCTGTCCTTTGCCGTTCGTCAAGATTCAGTCAATCTGTGGCAGTGGATCAATCTGTACTTCAGCACCATCCGATCCGACGGTTTCTATGATGGACAAATAAAATACTGGATGGAGTCCACGGACTGGAAGAAGGAACACAAGTAGGGTAAATACTTTCGTGATGATTTTCCTGTAAAACCCATGGGAGGAGATGAATCCTTAAGGCCATCTCCTCCCAACTTCCCGCCTGCTGATGGTGAAGGATGCTTCAGGACTTTAATTTCAGAGTCATATGGGAGTACATGCCTTTCTTCCTGGAGGGTCTGCGAAACACTTTTCTGATTTCTGCTATTTCCATTGTTTTGGCTTTGATCGTGGGTATTATCGCCTGCGCCTGCCGGCTATCGGATTCAAAAATTTTGCGCGGCATCTCAATCGCCTTTATCGAATCCATCCGCTCGACACCACTTTTAGTGCAGATTTATTTTTTCTATTTCGGCCTCCCCACGCTAGGCGTCCGTATCCCCGAGCTTCAGACCGGCATTCTGGCCTTGATGCTCAACAGCGGTGCCTATATGGCCGAGATCATTCGTGCCGGAATCACCTCTGTGTCCACAGGCCAGATTGAGGCGGGGATTTCATCCGGTCTCAGCTATTTCCAACGCATGCGTTTTATCGTTTTGCCCCAAGCCTTGGGCGTCACAATTCCTCCACTTTTGGGCCAGTCCATTGTGCTTGTTAAGGATTCGGCATTGCTCTCGCTCATTTCAGTGTTGGAGTTAACCCGAGTGGGTCAATCCATGACCTCGGAACGGTTCATGCCCAGTGAGGCTTTTTTCACGGTAGCCTTCCTGTATCTTTGTATTTACTTCTGTCTCAAGACTTTGGCGGATTGGTCCCAGAAGAAACTAATATTTCGTGAGACCTATTGATCGATGTTTGTCTACTATTTTCAGCGACTGATTGAAATATTGCCCTTTTTCATGAAGGGGCTCATGATGACCGTGTCTGTTGCAGGGCTGGGGCTTGTCTTTGCAACCGTATTCGGTTTTTTGCTGGGTATCATCCGATCCAGCAATAATAAGTGGCTGACCACGCCAATCGGGGCCTATGTCGCTGTCATCCGGGGAACCCCCTTTGTTGTCCAGATTTTTATCGTCTTCTTTATTTTCCCCGAATGGGGGATTCAACTGGAGGCCTTCACGGCGGCGGTGCTGGCACTCACCATCCTGGGCACCGCATTCATTTGCGAGATCGTGGCCGGCGGCATCAAGGCCGTAAACAGAGGGCAGTGGGAAGCGGCGGCCTCTTCCGGACTAAGCCTTGTTCAGCAATTGCGATTCGTCATCGTCCCCCAAGCTCTGCAAACCATCCTTCCTCCCCTGGTCGGCCAATATGTCCTGATGATTAAAGACTCCTCAGTGGTTTCCGTTATCGGTGTCATCGAACTGACTCGAGTGGGCTGGGTGACGGTGGTCAGAATTCCGGAAGGTTTGATGGTCTTTTCCCTTGTAGGGATATTGTATTTCGTCATCTGTTATCCGCTTATCAGGCTCTCCAACTTCCTGGAGCGCAAAATGGCTGTCCAGGAAATCAAATTGTAAAGCCGAAGCACAGAGTCATAGCAACCCAGGGCGAAAACTTGTTAGCGAGAGGATAGAATGATCAAATTCGAAGAGGTTAATAAATGGTTTGGTAAGTTGCATGTCCTGAATGGTATCAACCTGCACGTCAAACCGGCCGAAGTTGTGGTGATTTGCGGGCCCAGCGGTTCTGGGAAATCCACGTTGATCCGGTGCATTAACCGGCTGGAAAAGTTTCAGGAGGGAAAACTCTTTGTGGACAACATGCCGCTACACGACCACGGTATCAACCTCACCAAGTTGAGGGCCGAGATCGGCTTTGTTTTCCAACAATTTCATCTCTATCCACACATGACCGCCCTGCAAAATGTCATCCTGGCGCCGATCCAGGTGCGCAAAATGAAAAAGACAGAGGCTGACAACCTGGGCCGGGAAACCCTGACAAGAGTGGGCCTAGCCGACAAAATCGAAAACCACCCGGCTCAGCTATCAGGAGGACAACAGCAGAGGGTGGCCATTGCACGCGGGTTGGCGATGTCCCCTAAAATCATGCTCTTTGACGAACCCACAAGTGCCCTGGACCCTGAGATGATCGGAGAGGTGCTTGACGTCATGATCCAGTTGGCCGGCGAGGGAATGACCATGTGCGTGGTCACCCATGAGATGGGATTTGCCCGTCAGGTAGCACATCGAGTGATATTCATGGATGAAGGCCAGATTGTGGAAACCGGAAAGCCTGATAGGTTTTTTGACAGCCCTCAAACCGACCGGGCAGCTCAGTTCATCAGCAAAATCCTGACCCACTGATAAAGCAAATACCGATAAGTCCAAAAGTCTCAATGCACTCTTATATACACCAACAAATCAGCAACGGCGGAAATTTAACAAGTTGAGGCCTTTGAAAAGCATTCAGTTCTTTTCAAGGTCAAGGAAGGCAAGGATTCTAACCAAAGGAATACAGTGAAGTATTTTGAGGATTAGAATCTGAGCCTGACGCTGAGATTGGAGAGAAGAGGATGTTTTTCAAAGGCCTCAATCAAAGAATCGCGCCTATTTCCTCGGCCTTTGGGAACAATCCAAAGATACCGCCCGTGTGGATAAAGATTATGCGTTTTCCGAAACACCCTGGTTCTCTTTTGAGCTCCTGCACCATGCCGAAAAAGGCCTTGCCGGTGTAGACAGGGTCCAGAAAAATCCCTTCCTTACGTGCCACATCATGTAGCAGCCTGAGCTCTTCGGGTCTGGATAGGCCGTAACCCTTTCCAACGTAACCGTCTATGATCCAGATGTCCCGGTCCCTTGAAAAAGCAATATCAAGGCCGTATTGCGCTATCGCATTTTCGCAGATCTCCCCGATGGCCTCTATGAAATAGGCTTCATCGTCACTGACGTTGATATTGACAACCCTGGCCTTCATCCCCAAAACCCGAATGCCCAGGATCAACCCTGCGCTCGTGCCGCCTGATCCGGCCGCAACAATGATCGTTGTCGGTTTATCCGCCCCGCCCGGCAGGCCGGTTATATCCGCGGCGAGCTCTTCCGATGCGCGAAGGTATCCCCAAGCGCCAAGGGCGTTGGAGGCCCCTTCCGGTATAATGTAAGGTTTGCCCCCCTTATACCGGATGGTCGCGGCTTCGCGCTCAAAAATATCACCGCGCCTTTTGTATTCCTCAGGCGTGATCCAGACGATATCCGCATCCACCATTCGATCCAGCAGGACATTGCCTTCCGGGGAGGGGGGATTAGAAGGATCGGGCGTGCGCAGAAGCAACAAACAACGAAGCCCCAGCATCGCGGCCGCGACCGCTGTGGCACGACAGTGATTAGACTGGGCGCCACCGCATGTGATTACTGTGTCGGCTTTTTGGGACATGGCATCGGCGAGGACGAACTCGAGCTTCCGAATCTTGTTGCCCGAAAGGGCCGCGCCTGTCAGGTCATCCCGCTTGACATAAAGGTCAACGCCCAGTGTCTCGCCAAACCGCCGGAGGGGATGGAGCGGGGTGGGCAAACGGGCAAGATCAAGGCGCGGAGGATAGGAAATCTTTGCAAGGGAATCGGTCATAGTATTCTCCGAGAGTGATGGAATAACTGTTCTTTCGATATTGGCCTATGGATGTGACGGCCAATCCATCACTCCAATACTCCAGTACTCCATCAAATTCAGCACGCTTGCTCTATAAGTTTTAAAAAAGAGACACATTGCGCGCACAGGGATTATTGTGGCCACTTTTGGTGGCATCATATAAAAAAATGCGCTAGGAATAAAGCTCGACTGTGTACTGACATATAAATGGCTCTAATGTTGTTCCATGGGAGATCGAATAGGAGAGTATAAACATGCCCTTGCCTCAAGTTCAGTATGATATGCGGTCCGGGATTATCGAATTACGGTCCGGACATCCCGATTTGGATCTTCTGCCGGCGGATGGCCTGTTGCGCGCGACAAAGCTGGTGCTTGAACGCGAGGCTCCTGAAGCCCTGTCCTACGGCGCAGAGCAAGGTCCGGCATGTCTGATTAGCCAGTTGTGTGACTGGTTTGAGCGCATGGAAGGTGCAGCGCCTTTGCCGGATCAAGTCATGATTACAGGCGGCGCCTCACAGGCATTAGATATGCTGTGTATGCTCCTGACCCAGCCGGGCGATGTGGCGCTGGTGCAGTCCCCAACCTATCACCTCGCCCTGAGAGTGCTGCGAGACCACCATCTGGAACTCATGCCTATTTTGAGCGATGATGAGGGCATAAAGGTGGATGCATTTGAAGAGAAGGTGGTTTCTCTGGAAAAACAGGGACGAAAGGCCCGAATACTCTATTTGGTGCCGACCTTCAACAATCCCAGCGGCGTCTCATTATCCCTCGAGCGTAGAAAGGCATTGGCGGAACTGGCCCGGAAATCGGAAATCATGGTGATCGAGGACGATGTGTATCACGAACTCTGGTACGATTCACCATCACCCCCTTCCATTTACAGCATGGCGCCGGCCGGACAGGTTATTCGGCTTGGATCTTTTTCCAAAATCATGGCGCCGGGTCTGCGATTGGGCTGGATGATGGCTTCACCTGAAATTGTCGAACGGTGCATGAAAAGCGGGGTGCTGGACAGCGGCGGCGGTCTTGGGCATTTCACGGCACATGCGGTTTCGGCCTTTATTGATCTGGGTTTGTTGGATCGACAGATCGAGAGTCTTCGCACCAACTACAAAAAACGTCGCGATGTGCTGATAAATGGACTGGAAAACCATATGCCTGAAGGATGTCGATGGATCACCCCGGGCGGCGGTTTTTTTATCTGGTTGCGGCTTCCTGCGGGGATGGACAGTACATCATTCCTACCCAAAGCCGAAACAGCGGGTGTATCCTATATCCCGGGTCGTCTCTTTTGTGAAAAGGGCGGGGGTGAACGCTATTGTCGGTTAAACTTCACCATGGTTCCAATCGATGAATTGGAGGAAGGGGCGCGTCGGCTTGGCACTGTTATTGGAGATCATACCCAGTGATTCTGGGGCATCTAACTTAAAGGTTGATAACCAGCTCACGCAGATATCAAGTAGACTTAATAACTGTGATAATTTGCATCAAAAGCAGTATTTTGGAATTTTGCCTCAATCGGACAAACAGCGATTTTCATTGACTTATCAGTAAGATATGGCGAATTGGCGAAAATCCAACAATTGGCCAATTCAAAGCGAATTACGGGCCAATACAGGGGCGGTATCAAAAGTAACTATACTTCATAATAATCACGTTGGGCTCATAACTTAAAAATCAGGAGGTGATATGCTAGAGGCAAATGAATATGATCTGCTGAAAAAGGGCATTAGGAAAATCTGGCGGATCTGGTTTGGGTTATTTCATTGTTTAGCGATCTACTTATACATCTGCCATAAATATCCTGATACCTTTGGAATAAAGGTGGATAAGGAATTTCCGATTGAAGTAGTCAAATACATACTTTATGCCGTCACTGCCATAGAATTTTACTTAATTCAATTTATTCGAAAAAAAGTGCTTTCGCTTGACCCTTCCGGTGCTTTTGCAGATGTTGGTGAAATTGCTCGCGATCCCAATCCAGAGTCAATTATTTCTAAATACACGTCCGCTGTAATTGCTTCCATGGCTATCGCGGAGAGTTTTGCTATTTATGGTTTCATCCTTTTTCTTCTTGGAACGGATTATACATCACTTCATATATTTGTGGGTATAGCAGCAGTGGCTATGCTTATTTACCGTCCGAAAATGAGGGAATTAGAAGAGTATTATAAATCTCTAAAACCAGAAAGCTCAACATCGGGTTGAACTGGACGCCCGGAAAAAGAGCCCGGGCACCTGTTAACCCTGTCGTTAGGGTTATGATTATGGGACAGGAATTAAATAAAATTGAGAAGATGTACGATACTGTAGCAAAAGAATATTCGGAAAAATTTTATGGTGAACACGAAAAGAAACCGAAAGACCAGGAAATACTCCACAGATTCTCGCAGGAGATCGGGGACAGAAGGCCGATCTGGGATTTCGGCTGTGGTCCCGGTCATACTGCAGAATACTTGAAAAATCTTGGTATTGAAATCTCAGGATTGGATCTTTCAGAAAGAATACTGGAACAGGCAAGGAAAAATTACCCAGAGATACACTTCCAAAAGGGAAATATTCTTGAGCTCGAATTTGAAAACGACTCAATAGCCGGCGCTGTAGCCTTCTATGCTATAGTCCACTTCACAGATGAACAAGTGGGGGTAGCCTTCAATGAAGCATTCCGAGTATTACAGCCGGGTGGATTATTCCTTTTTACCTACCACATTGGTGAGGAGAAAATCCGCATAGAAGAGTTTTTCGGCAAGAAAATCGATATAGATTTCATGTTCTTCTCTTCAGATTTTATTTCTAGTTGTCTTAAGTGGAGTGGATTTGAAAAAATAGAGATAATCGAAAGGGAACCATACCCAGAAGTGGAGTACGAAAGCCGAAGGGCTTATGTGTTTGCAAAAAAACCAGGCTGACAATATTGGTCCTAACTAGGCCCAGCATAACATCGTTATTCCGTCACACTCCATTGCGTTAATTGAACTCAATCATTAGATGATATTCTTCAGGTATATATATAGACATCGAAAGAAAGCTCTTGCTTGCTTGTTTGTAATCCTTTTACTTGACCTATCATACATAAAATATATTCATTTCAATTCAACCCGTTTATTAAAGACTGAATCATACACACAATTTGATTACATCGTTGTGTTCCATGGGACTTCAAATAGTGAGCGTTGTTTTCCCGAGACAATAAGGCGGCTCAATTATGCAGTTACTTTGTTAAACAGCAATAAAAAGGCCAGCATTCTGTGTTCAGGAGGCGGCCGTAAGGGCGTTTCCGGGGCTGAAATAATGGCAAAATATTTAATCTCCCGGAATATTGATAAAACCAAAATTCTTATAGAATCACAATCCTATGATACAATCAGCAATATAGATAATTCGCTCAATCTTTTGGCCAAAAAGCATCTACGCAATATCGCATTCGTAAGCTCTCCTTGGCATTTATACCGAATATCGAAAATACTAACTAGGCTGGACATGAGCAGTTGGAAAATCTCCCTCTTGCCCTATTCAATTGAAAATACCAGGCCAAAGTTAAATCCTTTTGAATTTTATCGTCAGCTCCAATATGAAGTGGTCTCCAACCTTCTTTCGATTCTTCCCCAATCTATGTATTCTTCATTAGCGAAGACCAAGCAATTTATAGGTCAATATATTTATGAGGCCATCTAACATTTGGGTGGAATGGATCGCCGATAGGACCGTCCCTCGGCCGGGCATACCGAACCCTCCATTAACTCAGCGACCACTCGGCCATAACGTTATGGGACTTAGTGGCAACAAGGAAATCGGATGCATGGAATATTTGTTATCAATTTATTGAATCCCAATATTAAGACGGGTTTTTAATTTAGTCACTTGAATCAAAATCCGAAATCAAAAACAGCCATTTTGAAACGAGGACAGGCAATGATCCTAGAAAAACTTGGCAAAAAACCCGTTATCGGGGATGGCGGCACCATATTTGAGCTTGAGCGGAGGGGATATGTGAGCGCTGGACCTTTTACGCCCCAGGCATTGCTTGAACATCCTGATGCAGTCAAACAATTGCAAACGGAATTTGCCCGCGCCGGAGCAGAAGTATTGCAGGCGTGCACTTATTATGCCCATGAAGAAAAACTGAAGGTTATGGGATTAACCTCTGCCGTGAAGGAAATCAACTCTCAAGCCGTAAGGATCGCCCGTCAAGTCGCCGATCAATACGATGCTCTTGTGGCTGGTGATATATGTAACACATGGGTCTATGAACCCGAAAACACCTCAACCCATCAGGAAACCAGGGTTCAATTTGATAAACAAATCGGCTATCAAACCGATCAGGGAGTGGATTTTTTTATTGCGGAAACCATTGAATATCTCGGTGAGGCTGAAATCGCCCTTGAAGCCATCAAATCCTCCGGACTGCCGGCCATGATCACGTTGGGTTTTAAAAAGGATGATAAAACATTGGAAGGGATCCCATTGGAGGAATCTTTTAAAATCCTTGAAGATAAGGGTGCCAACATAGTAGGCATTAACTGCTTTCGCGATCCTGAAAGGATTCTTCCTCTGGCTAAACGGGTACGTAACGCTGTTAATTGTTTTGTTGCCACCCAACCGGTTGCCTACCGATGTTCCCAAGAAAGGCCCTACTTTCAAATTCAGGAGTTCAACGGAAGAATCGCCTTTCCCTTGGATCTGGATCCCTTTGTCCTAACGAGGAGGGAAATGGCCAATTATGCACTCGGAGCCAAAAAAATCGGCATCAACTTCATTGGCGCCTGTTGCGGTGCTGCCCCCCATCACATACGTGCCATGGCAGAAGCCTTGGGCAGAACCGTTCCTTCAAGCAAATATTCGCCCCGACTGGAAATGCATACCATTATTGGCGATTCGTCTCACGTAAAGGAAAAGGATCCTCAAATACTTTGTGAACAACGCTACGGCAAGGCCCATTG
>CAYWMP010000148.1:6327-15227 GCA_964459445.1 uncultured Desulfobacteraceae bacterium | reverse complement strand
TTCAGCGCCGCCTCTGGCCGCCGAAGCGGCCAGTTTGATCAAAAAACTGACTCCGGCGCTGCGTAGTCAGATACGAGAGGTTCAAGGTTGGTGAAAGTTAACAAAAGAAAGGCAATCCTAAACGGCGAACTTTTATTGCATAGGGAGTAAATGAATGAAAGTCCTTGTCAGTGATCCGCTTTCAGATGTAGGCGTCAAGATATTTGAGGAGACCCCAGGAATTGAAGTGGATGTCAACACGGCGCTTACGCATGAGGAACTAAAGGGAATTATAGGACAATATCAGGGCCTGACCGTCCGAAGCGCAACAAAAGTAACCGAAGACATTATTGAAGTTGCAGATAAACTTAAGGTGATCGGCAGGGCCGGCATAGGACTGGATAATATCGATATCCCGGCTGCTAGCAAGCGGGGAATCGTGGTTATGAACACTCCGGAAGGCAATACCATTACAACGGCTGAACATACCGTTGCCATGATGATGGCCCTTTCCCGGAAAATTCCCCAGGCTACGTCATCGTTGAAAGCGGGAAAATGGGAGAAAACGAAATTACAGGGGCGGGAACTCTATAATAAGACCCTGGGTCTGATTGGTGCGGGAAAAGTCGGAAGGGTGGTGGCTGATCGGGCAAAGGGATTGAAAATGAAGGTGATTGCCTATGACCCCTATATTAAACCGGAGACCATTGAGAAACTGGATCTGGAACCGGTCTCCTTTGATGAACTTCTTTCAAGGGCGGACTACATCACGATCCACACGCCTAAAACCAATGAGACGACTGATTTGATTGACAGAGACACGATGGCCAAAATGAAAGAAGGGGCCATGCTCATCAATTGCGCCCGAGGAGGTATCGTCAATGAAGATGATCTCCGTGAGGCCCTGGAATCGGGTCATCTGGCGGGTGCCGCCCTCGATGTCTTTGCCTCGGAGCCCCCGGGCAATATTAGGCTATTGAACCTTACGAATTTCATTTGTTCACCACATCTTGGCGCCTCAACCACGGAAGCTCAGGATAATGTAGCCGAAGACGTGGCTAATCAGATCGTGGCCTATCTGCTTCATGGCACAGTAAAAAATGCGGTCAATGTGCCGAGTATCAGTGCGGAACTCATGACGACGTTGCGACCCTATGCGGTTCTCGCAGAGAAAATGGGGGCCCTTCAAAGCCAGCTCACGGACAGCGGGGTTATCGAGGTTCACATCAGATACTCGGGAAAAATATCCGAATACGATGTCACCCCCATTACAACCGCCATGTTGAAGGGACTTCTGACGCCGATCCTTCAGGACGACGTGAACTTTGTAAACGCGCCATACATCGCTTCGGATAGGGGAATCAAAGTGGTTGAGTCCAAGACAACCACATCCGAGGATTTCGCAAGCCTCATCATGGTTGAAGTCCAATCGCTCGAGGAAGAAAATATCGTATCCGGAACCATTTTCGGTAGGACCTTGCCTAGGATATTGCGGATCAATAACTTTTACCTTGAAGCCGTTCCTGAAGGTTATAATCTGCTGATCCACAACAAAGATGTTCCGGGAGCGATAGGTCGCATCGGGGTAACCCTTGGAAAAAACAACGTAAATATTAACAGAATGCAAGTGGGCCAGGAAAGGGCAGAAAAGCAGAATGTCATCCTTTTGACCACGGCTTCACCAGTCAATGAAGAGGTCCTAAAGCAAATAACCAGTATCGAAGATGTTTTCTCTGTTAGAAGAATAGACCTGGGTTGAATGGTTCAAAGTTCAAAGGTTCAGGGGTTTACTGAAAAAAAAGAACATCGAACGTCCAACATCGAATGTCGAAGGGGAAGGGATGAAGAAACAGACCTAAGACCTGGAGGCTTGAGTATTCGGTATTGGATGTTTGTTTTCATTCGACGTTGGATATTCGACGTTCATCTTTGAAAACAACCTCTTAACCCAGAACCCAGAACCCAGAACCTCTGAACCTCTGAACCTCTGAACCTTTATTAAGGAGTATCGCCATGACTGAAGAAGAAAAGGGATTCATCATAAAAGACAGACGGTCCTTCGACGAGGAAGGGGAGTTAAAGGATGAAAGCGGAGAAATTCTAGAGAAAAAAGAGCCGGAGCCCGTGGAAGCGCCCGGGATGGAGAGTGAAGGCGGAGAACAAACCGAAGTACCGCCCCTACCGGAAGTCAATTTCAACTCCCTTATCATGAGCCTCAGCTCCTCTGCTTTGGTCCACCTCGGAGAAATCGCAGATCCAAATACGGGACAGACGACAAAGGATCTTGCAGTGGCCAAACATTCGATCGATATCATCGCTATGCTGAAAGAAAAAACTGAGGGCAATCTCACGGAAGAGGAACAGAAATTTCTGGATGCCATTCTGACGGACATGAGATGGCGGTATGTGAAGGCAGCGGAGTAGGGTGTCCATTTATCGGACCAACGCCCCCGCCAAACTGAATATTCGCCTAAAGGTGATCGGCAAACGAGCAGACGGGTACCATGATCTTGTGTCAATCATGGTGCCCGTTGATCTATGCGATCAGTTGGAACTGGAATCCGGCGCAAAAGGAATAAGGACTTCATGCATTGGACTGGACGTACCCAATGATGAAAGCAATCTCGTTCATCAAGCCGCAAAGGCCTTTTTCAAAAAGACGGGAATTTCGGAAGGCATTTCCATCAGACTAATAAAAAGAATTCCGGTTTCTGCGGGAATGGGGGGAGGCAGCAGCAATGCGGCTGCAATATTGTTTACCCTGAATGACATGTGGTCAGGCCCATTGTCTTTCAATGAGCTTCATGAGATCGGGGCAGGGCTTGGAGCCGATGTTCCCTTTTTCCTTTATGGCAGGCCCTGTTTGGCTACCGGCATTGGCGAAATCCTGGAACCCTTGGAAAATTGGCCGCAATTTTGGTATGTTATAGTAAAACCCCCCATCAGCATATCAACGGCGTGGGTCTATGGGAATCTCAAATCGGAGTTGACAACAAAGGAGTACGAATATATAAAAAAATGGCTGAAAAAACATCCCCTGAGCATACCCCCGATCCTTGAGAACGACCTTGAAAAGGTTTCTTCTTCGAGCTTTCCAATTATCGGTGCCATAAAAGAGGGCCTGTTGCGCGCGGGGGCTGATGGGGCACTAATGACCGGGAGCGGTCCAAGCGTATTTGGCCTATTTCCATCCTTAGACCAAGCCAATTCAGCAAAAGACTATATGGTCTCCCAGAAGGTGGGAGAGGTCTTCGTAGCCGCAGATTGGCATAGGGATTAGCTGATAGCTCACAGCTGTAAGTTGATGATAATGTAAAAATGTTCCTACATGCTACGAGCTATCAGCTTGGAGCTATGAGCTATCATATTGGGGTGTCGCCAAGCGGTAAGGCACGGGCCTTTGGAGCCCGCATTCGGAGGTTCGAATCCTCCCACCCCAGCCATATTTTTGAGGATTTTCGCCACCAAAACACAAAGGCACAAAGAAGGATTATCAAAGCGGAACCTTTGAACCTTTCAAGAAAGAGGCGGACGCATGAAATTATTTAGTGGTACCTCAAACCCGACTCTCACAGAGGAAGTTTGCAAATACCTGGCTATCAGTCCCAGCAAGATTACTGCCACAAACTTTAGCGATGGCGAGACCCAAATTGAAATTCGGGAGAATGTTAGGAATATGGAGGTCTTTGTCATCCAATCCACGTGTCCGCCCGTGAATGACAATTTGATGCAATTGCTCATCATCATAGATGCCTTAAGACGGGCTTCAGCAAAAACGATTACAGCTGTAATTCCCTATTACGGCTACGGCAGGCAGGATCGAAAAGTAAAACCGAGGGTCCCTATCACGGCCAAGCTGGTTGCCGATCTCATCACCACTGCAGGTGCCAATAGGGTGATATCAATGGATTTGCACGCGGGACAAATCCAGGGTTATTTCAACATTCCGGTGGATAATATATTCGCTGCACCACTCCTGCTGAAACATATCCGAAGCCATTTTGAAAATAATCTGGTGATCGTCTCACCCGATGCCGGTGGTGTGGAACGAGCCAGGGCCTTTGCGAAGCGCCTCGAGGCATCCCTGGCTATAATCGATAAAAGACGGGATGCACCGAATGTGGCAGAAGCCATGAATATCATCGGTGAAGTTAAAGGAAAAACAGCCGTCATTCTGGACGATATGGTCGATACCGCCGGAACATTAACACAGGCTGCTGAAGCGCTCAAATTACGGGGTTCGCTGAATGTCTATGCATGCTGTACCCATCCAATCCTTTCGGGTCCGGCCATCGGCAGGATAGAGGATTCCCCTATCGATCAACTCGTGGTGACCAACACAATACCTCTCAACGATAACGCAATCAATTGCCGGAAAGTCACAGCGCTATCTGTTGCAGAATTGCTCGGCGAGACGATAAAGCGAATCTATACATCCTACTCGGTGAGCACCCTGTTTGTTTAACTTTAGTGTATATTTATAAATGAAAATTAACTAGTTGAGGCAAATTCAGAGAACGCCCAAATGGATTTGGGCGTTCTTCTTTTTATGGTTTGTGAAAAATTTCGTAATATGCTATAAAAATATCCTTTTGTACTCTGATAACGAACTTTGATCGTCATCGGGTTCAATCGGACGAGAATAACTTATTAAGAATACATAGGAATTCAATTTTAAAGCAAGCCCGGAACCATTCCAAGCATCGCAGGATCTGTGTACAGTCTTAGGATGGGGGGGCAGAAATAAACCAACGAATTCCAGAGGTTTTGTTAAGCCTCTTGGCAGGAGGAGCAAATGGCGCATTATACACTCACTGCGCATAAAAGAGAAATCACAGGGAAAGGCGCAGCCAGAAAACTAAGGAGGGATAATCAGATTCCGGCCGTATTCTACGGCCCCAAATCGGCTCCGATCAAGTTGGCCGTTGATTATGCGGAAATGCAAGGTCTCATGAAAAATACATCCAGCGGACAAACCATCATTGGATTACAAATCAAATCAAATGGTGAAAGTGATACCAAAACGGTCATGTTGAAGGAACTTCAGGTGGACCCCATCAAAGACATCTACCTGCACGCTGACTTTTATGAGATTTCAATGGACCAAGAGGTCACAATCGATGTTCCTATTCGTCTTATGGGCATACCCCAGGGCGTGACCGATGGCGGCGTGCTCCAGCATATCAGGCGCCAATTGTCGATATCCTGTCTTCCAGACAAACTCGTGGAGGCATTTGAGATTGATGTATCCGAATTAAATATCGGCGATTCTCTTCATATAAGCGATATTGCTCTCCCTGAAGGAATCACGTCTATGGACGAGGAACACCTCACCGTGGCCGTCGTGGCAGCGCCGACAGTTGTCGTTGAAGAAGAGCCGGAAGAAGAGGAAGAAATCGAAGAAGGTGAAGAAGGGGCGGCCGAGGCGGAAGAAGGCGAAGCAGAAGCGGAAAGCTCTGAAGAATCCTAAGATATTGCGAAAGGGGGGTGACCGCAAGTCCTCAAAGGTGTATTTATTTGTGGGCCTTGGTAATCCAGGCAAAAAATACGTTCAGACCCGTCACAACATGGGTTTCAAGGTGATTAACCGATGGTGCAGAAAACTGGGGGTTCGACTAACGGGTCGGCGTTTTGAGTCATTCAATGTAAAGACGAGATTCCAGGGCGAAAGAATCGTGCTTCTTCGCCCCATGACCTTCATGAATCTCAGTGGGATATCCATAAAGGCCTGTATCGAATTCCATGACATTAAGCCTGAAAGCATTTTGGTCATACACGATGACCTCGATTTGCCGATTGGAGGGCTGAAAATGGTCAGGGGAGGTGGTGCAGGGGGACACAAGGGAGTTTTGTCCACAATTCAGAACTTGGGTACCAGCGAGTTTCCGCGTCTAAAGATCGGAATTGGTCGTCCTCTTAAAGGAGAGGCGATAGAAAAATATGTCTTGAGCCCCTTTTATGTTGATGAAAAGCCCATCATCAATGAGGTAATCCAGGAGGGGGTCAGGGCATGTGAATTGTTCATTTCCAATGGGGTTGATTCGGCAATGAATATCATCAATTGCCAAAATTTAGCAGACAAGGAGGTATGAAACTGATGCAGCAACTAACTGTTCTAGCGCCCTTCTTAGGGATCCTAGGCCTGGTGATCGCCTATCTGATCTATGGCTACGTGAAAAAGCAGCCCAATGGGTCGCCGGTCATGCAGGAACTGGAGGAGATGATCCATACGGGCGCAATGGCCTTTCTGAAGAGAGAATATTCTGTTCTGGTTATTTTTATTGCCATTGTCTTTATCCTATTGCTTATAGGCATTTCCTGGCAAACGTCTGTTGCCTTTGTGACGGGCGCCTTCTGTTCCATGCTCGCAGGATTCTCGGGCATGACCGCCGCCACGAGAGGCAACTCGCGAACGGCCGAGGCGGCCAATAAGGAAGGGCAGGCTAAGGCGCTCAACGTCTCCTACTTTTCCGGATCGGTTATGGGACTGGCGGTAGCCAGCCTGGGTCTTTTGGGTCTCGGGGTCTGGTTTTTGATTTTTGGTGACAACCCGGATACCGCCAAGTACATCAATGGTTTCGCCATGGGCGCCAGTTCCATCGCCCTCTTTGCCCGTGTCGGAGGCGGGGTCTATACCAAAGCCGCTGACGTCGGCGCCGATCTGGTCGGCAAAGTAGAGGCAGGCATTCCCGAGGATGATCCGCGGAACCCCGGCGTGATAGCCGATAACGTGGGTGACAACGTGGGTGATATCGCCGGCATGGGCGCCGATATCTTTGAGTCCTATGTGGGGTCCGTCATTGCAACCATTGCAATCGGCGCAACTCTGGCCATTACACCCGAATTCTTAGATAAATTTCCGGTACTCAAGGGATTGGATCCGGTCGCCATCAAACTCAAGTACATGGCTACGCCGCTCCTGATTGTGATCGCCGGGCTGCTGAGTTCCTTTGTGGGCGTCTTCTCGATCAAGATCTTTCAGGGTGGAAATCCGGCGGGCGCTCTCAGGAACACCACCTTTGTGGCCGCCGGCGTTTTCACGGTACTCACGGCCATTATTGTAAGTTCCGTTGGGATGCCCTGGGGTGCATTTTGGGCCATACTTTCAGGCCTTCTCTGCGGTATTGCCATCGGTATGTTGGCCGAATACTACACATCCGGACCGCCGGTTCGACGCATCGCAGGACAAACCGCCACGGGTCCTGCTACTGTGATTATTGCAGGCTTGGCAGTGGGTATGCAATCCACCTATCTCCCCATTTTGGGGATTTGCGTGGCCACATTTGTTGGGTTCAAGGCCGCCGGGATTTACGGCATCGGCCTGTCCGCAGTCGGGATGCTCGCAACGGTCGGCGCCACGATGACCGTGGACGCCTACGGCCCGATCGCCGATAACGCGGGCGGCATATCGGAGATGGCCGGCCTGGGACCTGAAACCAGAAAAATTACGGACGGCTTGGACGCCTTGGGTAATACCACCGCTGCCATCGGAAAGGGATTTGCCATCGGGTCCGCAGCCTTGACAGCACTTGCACTCTTCGTTGCATTCACCCAGGCTGCGGGTTTGGCGGTTATCGATATCAAGAATCCCATGGTCGTCATCGGCGTCTTCATCGGGGGTATTGTGCCCATGATCTGCGCGGCGATGACAATGACCGCCGTCGGGGAGGCCGCCTTCAGTATTGTTGAGGAAATCCGCAGACAATTCAGGGAGATCCCCGGACTGCTGGAAGGAAAAGAGGGGGCCAAACCGGACCCCGGGACTTGTGTAAGCATTGCCACGGCTTCCGCACTCAGGAAGATGGTCGGCCCTGGCCTCGTTGCCGTGCTGACACCGGTTGCTGTGGGATTTCTCCTTGGAAAGGAAACCCTTGGCGGCATGTTGTTGGGCGCAACGGCCATGGGTGCCTTTTTGGCACTCTTTATGGCTAACAGCGGCGGCGCCTGGGATAATGCTAAAAAATATATCGAAGAAGGCAACATGGGTGGTAAAGGGTCTGACAACCATAAGGCCGCCGTGGTCGGCGACACTGTGGGTGATCCATTCAAAGATACCTCAGGACCTGCTATGAATATTTTGATCAAGCTCATGTCCGTCGTATCCTTGGTTATCGCCCCAATCTTGCCCACAGTGGGCGCGCTCCTGCTGATCGGGTAATCCCAGGACGAAAAGACTGACTTCCGCCCGGGTGCCACTCAATGGGGCCCGGGTGGAAATCATGATCTTAGAAACCGGGAACGCGAGTTTTCTTCTGATGGATTGGAGTATAAGATGTTTAAGATAGGCGATTTGGCTGTTTACCCCGCCCATGGCGTGGGGATCATCGAAAGAATCGAAAGCCAAGAGATCTCTGGCAGCAGGCAGGATTTCTATGTCATGAGGATTCTGGATAATGACATGATCATTATGATTCCTACTGAAAATGTAGACAATGTCGGGCTGAGAGAGATCATCGGAAAGAATGAAGTGGCAAAACTCTATTCCATCCTAAAAAAACGAGATGTCGTTATAGACAATCAGACCTGGAATCGACGGTATAGAGAGTACATGGATAAGATCAAGACCGGATCGGTCTTCGAAGTGGCGGAAGTCTATCGGGATCTTTTGATGCTCAAGCTGGAAAAAGAACTCTCTTTTGGCGAACGAAAAATGCTGGATACGGCCAGGAACCTCCTGGTCAAAGAAATATCTCTGGCAAAAAAGGTGGAGGAAAAGCAAGTAGAGAAGGATCTGGATAAAATATTCGCCTAATGGCATCCTCAAATAAAGCTAGGCCTGCCATAGTTATACTCACATCAATAGGAAACCCGGCGCAAGGGAAACCTGCACTGTCTTTTAGCAATCTCTGATTTTTGCTAATCCGATATCCAATCTAATTATTCACGATCTGATTACTCAAGCGAGCCCTCCATTAAGCTAA
>CAYWMP010000148.1:0-6227 GCA_964459445.1 uncultured Desulfobacteraceae bacterium | reverse complement strand
CTTCCACAGGGAACGCCTTTTTTCAAAAAGTGAATCCTGAATTGGAAAAAGAATTTTCATTTAAGATAGGGGACGAAGATAGGGAACAACGGGTCGACAGTTTTCTCGCTGCAAGAATTCCGGATTTAACGCGTTCGAGAATTCAGGACCTCATAAAACAAGGCTGCTTGAAAATAAATGAAATCAGCCCCAAGATAAGCTATCGCCTGAAAAGGGGGGATGAGGTAACCCTCAATGTCCCGCCGGCCCAACCCTATTATCTTGAGCCTGAATCAATAAAGTTCGGTGTCATTCATGAAGATCAATCGCTTATTGTTCTTAACAAACCTCCCGGTCTGGTCATTCATCCCGCCCCCGGACACCACACGGGCACCCTGGCGCACGGCCTCCTTGAACACTGCAAAGACCTTTCAGGGATCGGCGGCGTAATGCGCCCAGGGATTGTCCATCGTCTGGATAAGGACACCTCAGGGCTATTGGTGGTGGCCAAGAATGACCGGGTCCACAATCACCTATCCAAACAGTTTAAGTCGGGAACCGTAAACAAAACCTATCTTGCCCTCGTCCGAGGCGTTCCTGGCGGTCGCGGAGGCGAGATAGATCAACCGATCGCAAGGCATCCTAAAAAAAGGAAGGAGATGTCGGCACAGCAAACCGGAAAAGGATCAAAAACGTTCTGGAAAAAGATCGACGACTTTGGAGGGGTCTGTTCTCTCCTTGCAGTCACGCCCAAGACGGGAAGAACTCACCAGATCAGAGTGCATCTCTCCTATCTGGGACACCCCATAATAGGGGATCCTGTCTACGGGTCAGGAAAGGGAGAAAAGAAAAGACGTCTATCCCTTTATATCGATGCTCTTTCGTCCGTGAAACGCCAGATGCTCCATGCCCAATCCCTGGGTTTTATTCACCCGGATACCGGGGAATATTGTGAATTTCATGCCCCCATTCCTGGTGATATGGCCGGTGTTTTGCATGCATTAAAAACCAAAAAGGAAAAAGACAAAAGGCTTGACATAAAGGAATATTGATTTACTATATAGGCCGAACAGAACATATTCCTGCCTCATACAGGGTTCGGTATAGCCGGATATCAAAATTTGCTTCACGGGTAATCTGCTGCGCCATCTTCATAATTCAAATAAAACCTTTATGAAACTGTTCGAAGGGCCCGCCACAGGGGACACGAACATCTTTTAATCTCTTATCATCCCGAGGTGTCATTCAATCATAATTTGATCCAAACGCATGCTGTCCTATATGCTTCGTGCCCATTCCTTTGCGACAAACCCCATCTCTCAGAGATAGATTCCCGGTTTCCGTCGAATTAAATAAAACTGAGAATGGTGTGATCTTCGGGCCCCGAGATATTTGATAAATGTGTACTGGAAAAATAAAAAAACCTCGATCTTTCGCAAACAATTAAGAATGGAGTTTGTACCATGAACCTTGTTGAGCTCAAACAAATGAAAATCAGCGAATTAACAACCCTGGCAAAGGATTTCGATATTGAAGGGGCCACGGGTATGCCGAAGCAGAATCTCATTTTTAACCTTCTCCAGGCCCACTCAGAGAAAAACGGGCTTATTTACGGCGAGGGCGTCCTGGAGATCTTGCCTGATGGATTCGGCTTTCTACGGGCGCCTGACTCTAATTATCTGCCGGGCCCGGATGATATCTATATATCGCCCTCCCAAATCCGCCGCTTCAATCTGAGGACCGGGGATACCGTCTCCGGTCAGATCAGACCGCCAAAGGATACGGAAAGGTATTTTGCCCTTTTAAAAGTAGAGCAGGTCAACCACGAGGACCCGGAGATCTCCAGAGAAAAGATTCTGTTTGACAACCTTACCCCCCTTTATCCGGAAGATAAGATTGGCCTAGAAACCAAGGCTGCCAATTACTCAGCCAGGATTATGGATCTGATGACCCCTATAGGAAAGGGGCAACGAGGATTGATTGTAGCGCCCCCAAGAACCGGTAAAACGATGCTCCTTCAGAATATTGCCAATAGTGTTTCGGCCAATCACAAGGATATCCATAAAATTGTGCTTCTGATCGATGAACGTCCTGAAGAGGTGACCGATATGCAGCGGAATGTGGATGCTGAGGTCATAAGTTCGACTTTTGATGAACCTCAGCAGAGACATGTGCAAGTGGCTGAAATGGTGATTGAGAAGGCGAAAAGACTCGTAGAGCATCAGCGTGATGTCTTGATCCTTCTGGACAGCATTACCCGGTTGGCCAGAGCCTATAATGCCACGGTTCCTCCAAGCGGGAAGATACTATCCGGGGGGCTGGATTCCAATGCGCTGCATAAGCCGAAGCGCTTCTTCGGAGCGGCAAGAAACATTGAAGAAGGGGGAAGTTTGACGATCATCGCAACCGCGTTGATCGATACCGGCAGCAGGATGGACGAGGTCATTTTCGAGGAGTTCAAAGGAACCGGAAACATGGAGATACATTTGGATAGGAAACTCACCGACAGACGTGTATTTCCTTCCATCGATATCAACCGTTCGGGTACAAGAAAAGAAGAACTGCTCCTCAAGTCGGCTGATTTGAATCGCATTTGGATACTCAGAAAGCTCCTGGCCCCCCTGACCCAGGTAGACAGCATGGAATTTTTACTGGACAAAATCAAAGGAACAAAGAATAATAAAAGTTTTTTAGCTTCCATGAGCGAATAAAGAAAGGAGTTAGAGAAGATAGAATGAAAAAGGATATCCATCCAGAATATCATAACGCCATAGTGCATTGCGCCTGTGGCAATGAATTTGAAACGGGATCTACCCTAAAGGAAATCAGGGTAGAAATCTGCTCCAACTGTCATCCCTTTTTCACAGGGAAGCAAAAACTGGTTGATTCCGCCGGGAGAGTCGAGAGGTTTAGGAGCAAATATGCCAATGTTGCGCAGAATCAAACCTCTGCGAAAAAGGCGGCGAAAAAGTAGAGATCTCCATGTGATGAATCAAAATCCGAAAAAACCCTTTTGGTAAAGCTCCCTTTTAGAACAAAGCCATCATATCGAAGACGGAATTTGATGCGATTGCCCTCGTTTTAAAAGGGGATTTTTTTTAAGATTGCTATTTCGAGCCCATAGGGTCCGGGTAGACGGCGCCTTTGCATGGCTGGGGCCACACCGCAAAGATGATCCCGCACCAAACAATTGCCTTTCAGTTAAAATCTTAAGAACTCCCCTATTTTTCACCCAGAATAGCTCGGTCGGGATAAGACCGGCGCTTAACTCAATAATAAAAACTACCATTATGCGAGCCGCCGGGTGTTCTGACTATTGGCACAAAACCTGAAAAGGATTGAGTGAGATGTTTGCGAAAATAAGAGAAATCGAGGAAAGGTTTGATTTTCTGGAAAGTGAGCTGGGACGCCCGGAAATCATTAAAGATCAGCCGGTATATCAGAAATATCTAAAGGAGCACAGCAGCTTATCGTCCATTGTAACCGGATTTAGGACCTACGAATCGGTGAAGCAGGAGATTGAAGGCAATCGCCCCTTGTTGGATGATCCTGATCCGGAAATGAAGAAACTAGCCAAAGAAGAAATCGAATTACTCAACTCCCGTTTGGAGGAGCTTGAAAAGGAGCTTAAAGTCCTCCTGATTCCAAAAGATCCCAACGATGAAAAAAATATCATTATTGAGATACGAGCCGGTACCGGGGGCGAGGAAGCGGGTCTTTTTGCAGCAGAGCTTTTTAGGATGTATGCGAAATACGCGGAATTGAATAAATGGAAAACCGAGATTCTCAACCAAAACATGACAGGTATCGGCGGCTTCAAAGAAGTCATCGTACTTATTGAAGGTCAAAGGGTGTACAGCCGCCTCAAACATGAAAGCGGCGTTCATCGGGTCCAAAGGGTACCGGAGACTGAGACCCAGGGCAGAATACACACTTCTGCTGTGACGGTGGCTGTTCTCCCCGAAGCGGAAGAAGTTGATGTTCAAATCAACCAGGAAGAACTTCGCATCGATGTGTATCGTTCATCGGGGCACGGGGGGCAACATGTCAATGTTACGGATTCCGCCGTTCGTCTGACCCATCTGCCAACAGGACTGGTAGTGACCTGCCAGGATGAAAAGTCTCAGCATAAGAATAAGGCCAAGGCCCTGAAGGTCCTGAGATCAAGGCTGCTGGATATGGAACAGAAGGAGCAACAAACGAAGATCGCAGAAGAGCGCAGGAGCATGGTCGGATCAGGCGATCGGAGTGAAAAAATCAGGACCTATAATTTCCCGCAGAGTCGAGTCACGGACCATCGAATCGGATTGACGCTTTACAAGCTGGAGGGTATCTTGCAGGGGCAACTCGATGTGCTTATTGATCCGCTGATTACCCACTTTCAGGCAGAGGCACTCAAAGGCGATTGATGGCCCCAAAAAAATGGACCGTTAAAGAGATACTAAAAGTCACAACGGATTATTTGAATCTAAAAGGGATTGATTCGCCGCGCCTGAGTGCCGAAATCCTTTTAGCCCATCAACTGAACTTAACCCGCGTCAAGCTCTACCTCAATTTTGACCAGCCTTTGAGGCAGGGAGAAGTCGAGGGTTATCGTTCTCTCATCAGGCGACGCCTTAACAAAGAACCTGTTCAATACATTACCGGCATCCAAGAATTCTGGTCTATGGATTTCTCGGTAGGACCCGGTGTCCTTATCCCGCGGCCGGAAAGCGAAATCATCGTTGAACAGGTTTTGTCCTTATATGAGGGCGGCGAACCAGGAACCGGCATGCATCCCAAAATTCTGGATCTGGGAACAGGGAGCGGCGCCCTTGCAGTATCTTTGGCAAAAGAGTTGGAATCGGCCCATATCTTTGCAACTGATATTACCGAAGTATCGCTGGATTTCGCGAAAGGAAACGCGGCGAGACACGGCGTGGAGAGTCGCATCGAATTACTAAGGGGAGATCTCTGGGCGCCCATTTTAGACTACGGGGCCGCTTTTGACGTCATCGTGTCGAATCCTCCCTATATCGCCGCTGAGGAATACGACGCCTTGCCTCAAGAAGTTCGCGATTATGAACCGAGGACAGCACTCGATGGCGGTCCGGATGGCATGGTCTACATCGAAAGAATTATCAAGGATGCGCCGGGCTATTTGGATCCCGGGGGGTGGCTTTTGATTGAGATGGATCCGGACCAGACACCGGGCGCAAAGGATTTGATTGAGGAGATTACCGGATATGAAAAATGCGAGATTGTGAAGGATTACAGCCATCGACTAAGGGTGGTGAAGGTCCAAAAGAGAAGGATGTGATGATGTTTTAAGGACTTCAAAGGGTTAGAATTGAACTACAGATTGATATCCTTAAATCTCATGCTAGAATGCAGAATCTATATGGTAAAGAGCGGAAACCCAAAAAAATGTTTCTGAGGATAAGGATTGATGAATTCTGAAAATGCCTTTCAGATTGATGTCAACTTTGACCGGCTCATAGCATGGGTCGTTATTGGCTGCTTAGCTGTTGAAGCGATCATTCTTGTCCTCGACGTCCTCATGAACCTCGCTGAATTGTGGTACTTCGAAAAGTTCAAGGTCCTGAGCGATGTGGCCCAGGAAAAGAGCTTTGGAACCTGGTTTTCGGTCGTCCTAAATTTCATGGCGGCAATAACCGCTCTGGTTATCTCTTCCCATTTCAGATTTGTTTCGGTCAAAAAGAGTCGGTTTTGGGGATGGCTGATCGTGGCCCTGTTTTTTGCCTACATCTCACTGGATGATCACCTCGTCTTGCATGAAAGAGTGGGGGGCACCCTAGGCCCGATATTTTTCAATTGGTTATTGGGGAGTGAGAGACCATTTGGGACCTATGAGTGGATTTTTATGTTCGGCCCGATTTTCGGCGCATTCGGGGTTTTCTTTTTAATCTTCCTGTATAGGGAGCTGGGCGCCGGGAAACAACGGGTGTTTTTGGTTAGCGGCCTTAGTCTCTGGGCACTGGCCGTCTTAATGGACGCCTGGGAAGGCACAAGCCATCCTTATAACGGCATCATTCGAGCCACGGGATTCAAGGAATTGCACATCCGACATTTTTTTATGCTTATCGAGGAACTCATTGAAATGGTGGGTTCGACTGTTTTCTTATATCTCTTCCTATCACAAACAAGAAACCTGTATACCAAGAGGTAGCGCAATCACGGATTTTTATATGCCGGAAAAAGCCTGAATTTTATAGTTTTTCCACCGGGGGCTTTGTGATATCTTTTGT
>CAYWMP010000147.1:0-15236 GCA_964459445.1 uncultured Desulfobacteraceae bacterium | reverse complement strand
TAAAGGAAAAGGATCCTCAAATACTTTGTGAACAACGCTACGGCAAGGCCCATTGCCATTTTATGGAAAAGCAGTAGTTTTAGTTGGCGGGTGAGCTTAGCACTAACCTCGAGCAATAAACAGGAAGAAGGAGTAAAGCTATGCCAGTCTCACGACTTGATTACATTACGAAGATCGGAGTCGAACAAATGGGCGATCTCGCCGACAGTCTCGAAGATCAAAATGTTTTACGACTTGAGAATCTTGACACGGACTTGCGTCCACCTCAATCCGCCCTCGATTTCACCGTCATTCCATCACACGGGGGATGGTCATTTCTTGTGGATGTTTTTCCCTTAGGATTCGATGGCCCCGCAGCCTCAAAGCGCCTATTGGAATTAGGTAAAATTGCTGCGACGCCCATGGTTAATTGGGGCAGCGAAAACAGCAGTAAATATGTACGCCTTGTATATGCCAATGAGCCAATTCATCGATTACGCGGTGTTGGAAAACGTTTCAAAGATGCGCTGACTTGATTAGCACCGAGGGTGTAACTTAGCCTGTTGCGACCCCGTTGCCGTTACAGTTCCTTACAAGCGCTACAAATCAAGCTACAGCGTTCACTCCATTCATCCGTTCTAATAACCACCCAACCCACATTTCTTCCCTTTCATCGCATTTTATTGGGCGAATTTATATTTTCGTCTTAACCTCTCCAAAACATATTCGTGAAGACCTCGTTTTGTTTTCATCATATGGCCATTTGGATTCGATTGAGGTTAATAAAGCTCATTGAAAATAGCGGAAACAGCCCAATTATGGCATTTTTCACCACTTAATTCCTGGATCTTTTGGCTCATGTTTTCGGCTATTTGCGGTAATTATCTGAAATAGTTCATGTTATCCATTTTGTTGTGATTCGGCATCGGTTGTGCAAAAGGGCATTGGCAAATTACTACCTTTGGGATCAGCACCAAAAGAAACCCTATATAAAAAGAAGGAGATAAGCGGGTGTCAAAAGCAAAACATGGAAAGAAAAGTAGGATAGCATCCATTGTATCCTGGTCGATCACCGGGATTCTGGTGGCGATCATTATGGCCGTGGGGCTCGAAGCGAAGCAGCGCCAAGATGCGGAACCCGTCCCACCACCCAAAAAACTGGCCAATGTAGAGGTGCAGACAGTACGCCCCACTGCTTTCAACGAGACGCTCACTCTGCCGGCCCGCGTGGAAGCCGATCACGTAGCTGCCATCAGCGCTGAATTTGGCGGTACCCTGGCGCGTTGGGTTGTGGCCGAAGGGGCTCTGGTCCAAGCAGGGCAGGTGGTGGCTGAGCTTGATCTGAAGGTCATCTCCGCCAGCCGTGAAGAGTTGGAAGCGTCCTTACGCTCGGCCACCAAGAATGTGAACCTGGCCCGTGTCGGTAAGGAAATCGCATTGGTGGTTTTGGCCAATGCCCGCAAGAATGCCGAACTCGAAGGACTTGGTCTTGAGGCGGCTCGCTCTGATCTGAAGCTGGCTCGTATCGACTATGATCGCATCCGCAGCCTGGTCGATAAAAAAGTGATGGAGTCGTCCAGGCTGGATACGGCCAAAAATGCCTTGACCCAGGCGGAACTGGCTGTGGAGCGCGCGGAAGAGGCGCTGGCAAGCTCGTGGTTGGGAATACGCAACGCCCAGGTACAGGTCAAGCAGGCCACCGCTAACTTGGATGTGGCTTCAGGCCGAATCAAGGAATTGGAAGCAGCTATGGCCTCCCTTGATGTACAGGTGGGCAAAACCGAACTTAAAGCCCCAATCAGCGGCCGCCTCGAAGAACATCTAGTGGAAGCCGGCGAGGTAGTGGGGCAAGGTGTTGCCCTTGGATATATTTATGACCTCAAAAACGTCCGCGCCACGGTCAATGTGCCGGATCGCTATGTAGCCTTTCTGGATCCTGATAATAGCTCGGCTCAAGCTTTCGTGCAGATGAACATGCCCGGAGCTCACTCCCGAGTAAACGCCCGACTCATTATCCCCGGACTGCCAAAACTGACCGGCGGCTCCGGAGGTGACGTCGCATTTGAAGCGGAAATTGCCCGTATCGCACAGGCGTCGGACCCGGCCAGCAATACCTACAAAGTCGAACTGCGCTTGCCCAACCCGGGCGCCGTACTTCGCCATGGCGTTATCGCCCGAGGACAAATCGAGTATCTCTTCTATCCCCAGGCCATCGTCATTCCGCTAAAAGCGGTCCAAGTGACTGACGAAGGCCCGAGGGTGCTGGTGACGGTAAAGAACGAAGGGACTGATCGTGTGGAGGTACGCGACATCGAAGCGATCTCCATTCGGGGGGAAAAGCTGTTAATAGGCAGCGGTCTCACGGAAGGCGACCGCTTGATCGTGGCTGGTTGGAAAGGGCTTGTGTCCGGTGAGCCGGTCAATGTTTTAGTTGATAACGGTCGCTTTACCTCCGGCGAAGGTGAAGTGCAACCCCACATGAATAAGGATTGAGAAAGTGAACTTAACGCGATTTTCTATCAAACATTTCATGGCCGTTCTGATCATGTGCCTGGGGATTGGGTTTCTGGGTTCATCAACTTACAGGGCCATGCCGAGGGAGAATTTTCCGGACGTTAAGGTTCCAGTGATCAACATCACCACCCGCCTTGAAGGGGCTAATCCCACTGACATGGAGACGTCTATTACTGTGCCCTTGGAAACCGAACTGGAGAGCATCGAGGGACTGGAAGAGTTGCGCAGCACCTCAACCGAAGACCTGTCAGTGATCACCGTGGAATTTGATCCTGAAGTGGATACCGAAGTGGCCTTGTCACGAATTCGCGATGCAGTTGACAAGGCCAAGGGTGATTTGCCCACCGAGGCCGATGAACCGGTGGTGAAAGAATTCTCCTTTTCCGGTGATGTGCCCGTAGTGGTGCTAAACATTGTTGGGAGCGAAAAAGTTGCACTTTCACAGCTTTACGAGCTGGCGGAGAAGATTGAAGATATTTTAGAGCGGATCGCCGGCGTGCTGGACGTCAAGCTGCGTGGCGGGCGCGAGCGGGAAGTCCTAGTGGAAGTGGATCCCGAAAGGCTTCGCTTCTACAATCTAACCCTGGGGCAGGTGCAGTCGGTACTTTCCGGCACTAACCGCAACGTAAGCGCCGGTGTAGCCGAAGGCACAACCAACCGGATTGTCATGCGCGCGCCGGGTGAATTTGAAAATCCGGCCGACATTTTCAACCTGATAGTAGGCACGGCTGCGGACGGCACCCCGATCTACATGCGAAATTTGGCTGGGGTGCGTTACAGCTTCGAAGATGAAAAATCCCGCGCCCGGGCTTACGATTTCAGCATAGAGGACGGTAAAAGGTCATCCAACCTCTATAATCCGCCACAAAAATCGGTCACCATCGAAGTGATGAAAAAATCCGGTGAAAATATACTCGCTATGACCGACGCCGTGAAACGGGCCATCGACGAACTTGCCCTGCCGGCCGATGTAGATGTGCTCGTTTCTCTGGATCAAAGCAAAGACGTGCGCATGATGTTGTCGGATCTGGAAAACGGCATAGGCACATCTCTTTTATTGGTGCTTTTAGTCATCTTTGTCGGACTGGGAGCCCGCAATGCCTTTTTGGTGGCCTGGGCTATTCCCTTTTCTATGCTCATATCGATCATTATTCTGTCGCTCTTGGATATCACACTGAATATGATCGTGCTGTTTTCACTCATACTGGCCCTGGGTATGCTGGTGGATAATGCCATCGTGATCGTGGAAAATATCTACCGCAACTATTGCCTGGGGCTATCCAGATTCCAAGCGGCCCTCAAGGGGACCTCTGAAGTGGCTTGGCCCGTAATAACATCAACGGCCACTACCGTGGGAGCCTTCTTGCCCCTGATTTTCTGGCCCGGGGTTATGGGGGAATTCATGGGTTTTTTACCTAAGACCGTCATTGTTGTCTTGCTGAGCTCGCTGTTTGTGGCGTTGGTGATCAACCCCACCCTCTGCGCCCTGATCATGAAGCGCAAAAAAGGTGCCGGTAAAACCATCGATCCGGAAACCGAACGGCCAAAATACAAGGCTGTGAAGGTGTACGGCCGTATGCTGGAATTAATGTTGCAGCGGCCCTACTGGACCCTCACAACCGCAGGCGTCCTTTTGGTTCTGTCCATCACCCTGTACGGTGTCTTCGGAGCCGGAACCGAATTTTTTCCCAACCTGGACCCCAATAATGTTCTGTGCAGCATTAAGCCGCCGGAGGGAGTCAGCATTGACGAATCCGATCGCCTGAGCCGTCAGATGGAGGATCGTATCTTCGGCCGCGCCGGTTCCGGCTTTGAAGCGCCGGTAGATAACATGAAATCCGCCAGCGTCACCGTTGGATTGGGCCGTGGAGGTGGGTTTGGTGAAGAGGGCGTCGGCCCGGTGCGCACCCGGATTCAATTTGTAGATCGTGATTATCGCACCGAAAGCACCGCCGACACCTTGGCTGAAATCCGCAACCGCCTCGAAGGTCTTGACCGTCATGGTCAAAGGGTCACTCATCCCCTTTATGGGGCCGAATTCGACGTGTTTCAGCCAGAAGAGGGCCCACCCACGGGCAAACCCGTATCGGTCGATATCTTCGGGGAGGATTTGGGCTCCATGACTGCGGTGATCAATGACATGAAGAAGATCATGGCAGCAACCGACGGGGTGGCCAAACCGACCGACGATGCAGCCACGGCCCAGCCGACTCTGGAGTGGCGCGTTGACCGCGCGCGTGCGGGCATGTTCGGGTTGGACCAAGGGCAGGTGGCCAGTATCTTACAACTGGCTGTGGGGGGCATCCGCAGCGGAACCATGGGACACGGCGACGATGAAAAGGACATCCTCTTTCGATTGCCGGAGGCTTACCGCAACGATACGGATCAGCTGGGCAACGTAACCATACCGACTGCCAAGGGCGGGTCCGTGCCCATCGTTTCAGTGGCCAGAGCGGAATTGGTTCCCGGGCCAGTCAACATCAATCACTTCGACCGCCGGCGGGTTCTCAACGCCGGCGCGGAAGTGCAGCCCTGGATACGCGCGGACGCGGACGTGCGCGCCCGTTTTCAGCAGAAGGTTTCAGACTATGCGTTCCCACCCGGCATTACCCATCGCTTCGGTGGGGCGGCCGAGGAGCAGGAAAAATCCACTGCATTTCTCAAAAAGGCTTTCTTTACCGCCATTTTCATCATCAGCATGGTGCTGGTCATACAGTTCAATTCGGTTTTTGTGCCAATGATCGTCATGGCCTCGGTGGTGTTATCGCTTATCGGCGTGTTTACAGGACTTCTCGTGTTTGACATGCCCTTTGGCATTATCATGAGCGGCATCGGGGTGATCAGCCTGGCCGGGGTGGTGGTGAACAATGCCATCGTGCTTCTGGATGCTATCCGACAAATTCAAAAGAGAAGCCGTTCAACCTACGAGGCCGTGGTCACCGCGGGCATGATGCGTTTCCGGCCCGTGCTGTTGACAGCGGTTACCACCATTTTGGGTCTGCTGCCCATGGCCCTCAAGTTCAGCATCGACTTTAGCAATTTCTCCTATCAGTACAATACAGAGTCCTCTCAGTGGTGGCAATCCATGGCCGTTGCCATCATTTTCGGCCTTCTGCTGTCCACCCTGCTCACACTGGGTGTCGTGCCTACCCTATACATCGTTTACAGCCGTTTTCGCATCTGGCTGTTCCGCACCCTGAACTGGCGCCTTGATAAAGAGATGGATATCATGGGATTGGCCGATGAGTTGAAGGCGCTGGAGCAGAAAAAAGCCTCTGTCCCGAGCATGTAATGGGTATTCGGAACAATTTAGCACTTTGAAAGTATGTTAGATGGAGGGGGGATGAGGTCTCTTGGAAGGCCTTTCGTCCCTTTAAAGAGATCCCCGCCTGCGCGGCCGTAGCCGCTTCGTTGCGGCAAAGGCCCGAGCCCCTGCTTGTTCGGAGGCGCCTAAAGGGCTAACGTTTTACGACTATCCTTTTTTGGACCTGGCCAGGGAGCGGGCCATCCGGTCGAGTTTGAAAATGGTGGTGAATTCCTTGTTTTTGCTAATCCAGAGTTTTTTGTTGATGACCGAATCCGTGATAGCGCCGCGATAGGCCAGGCCGTCGAGCAAGGAGTTGGGATCTTCACTTACCATGACAAAATCTGGAGATGATGGCGTCGCCCCTTCCACCCGAATATCTCCGTCGTCAATAATAAGGCCGAATTGACCAGCCTTCGTCTTAACCAATACCTCCCTTTTCCAACCCGCAATGTCCCTTCTTGCCCTCTCGTTGGTATTCATTTCGCCGATGATCGAGGAAATCTCTTTGAAGGCCCTATCAAAGGCAGCGACATCCTCATCTTTGGGTTTTGCCATGTCAGGTTCTTGAGGCGATCCCCAATCGATTTCCGATTCCTGAAGCCCCTTTTTATTTATCTGCTCCTGACTCAATTCCGAGGTCGGGACACAAAAGACATCGGTCATGTCTCCATGGCGTTGATCCTTAAAAACGAGTTTGACCTGGGTTCCTTTGTTGATGATGCCCGGCACCAGAATACCGGTCGTGGTATAAAGGATGGTGCTCAAAGCCGTATCGGCGCCTTTAAATATTACGCGGCCCCTGCCATAGGGGGCCATGTGCTGAAACAAAGCTGTCGCGAAATAGGTGATCGGCGGTGTGCTGTTCATAACACCTACTTGCTCTACTTCGATCAGCTCTGTGGGAGCAAAATTGCAATCCGGGCAATGGGTCAAAAAGGGCGGGACCCTGACTAACCCACAACTCGAACACCGGCACCCAAGGAGCCGCTTCTCGTCACGCAGCGCCAGGAAGAACGGAGAGAGTTCCCCCTTTGTCCTTTTATAGAAAGTATACATGGTATCATTGCTGATCAGGTAGTCTTGACCGTCAATGGTTTCAATATGGGAATCCACCTCGGGAATAATTTCCAATGGGATAATCTTCGCTTTTTCCTTTATCATGGGTCTCAGCCTCCTATTACTCGTGCTCAAGAATTTGACAGGCAGTGTATTGCGCAACGGTGCTGCCGGTTCCATGGACAAGCGCAGTTTTAAGCCTGCGCTTGATGAGTTCATTCCTGGCTGACCAGGCCGACATAATATTGCTTGCGCCAACCGCGTGGCCGCAATAGATCAGGCCGCCGCAGGGATTGACCACATATTTGCCTCCCGGTGTCATGAGTTCTTCTTCAATCAAGGCATCCGCACTGCCTAAAGGTGCCAGGCCGAACTCTGCCATACTGATTTCCAACTGATGAACAAATGCATCGTGCAGTTCGACGAGCTGTATTGATTCGGTCGGGTCCTCGATGCCGGCCATGTCATAGGCCCGATGTGAGGCAAGGTGATCGGACATGATCCGCGACATGTCTTTCTGGTTCTTACCGGCAAAGGAGTGTTCATTTGATTCGCCAAGCCCGGTCATCCATACTACCGGTTGTCCGCTGTTTTTGGATATGGCCATGGCTGTTTCTTCCTCGGCAAGAATCAGGGCGGCAGCGCCTTCTGAATAGACACAGATCTCCAGCTCGCGAAAAGGGTAGGCCACCAGCCTGGAATTGAGCACCTCTTCGGGAGTGACCTGGTCGAATTGTCTCTGGGCATATTCATTGCCTCGAACCTGTTCGCTTAATTGGGCCGAGATTCTGGCTGTAATTTCCGGTTTGAGGTCATTGGGGTGTTCATCCATATAGGCCAGGACAACCTCGGCATAGCTATCCGAGGCGGACCAGCCGATGGGCTGTTCGAAAAAGCTGTCCCCAGACCACCCGATCGATTTGATCACTTCAGGCGTGGCGGACATGGATGAGAAATCAAAGCAATCTGTGGCCTTTTCGACTCCCAGAACGAGAGCGGTTTTGAATCGTCCGGCCGCCAGATAGGCATGGGCGGCAGAGGTGGTATAGGCACCAGTGGCGCCACCTGTCGTAACTCGGATTCCGAATTTGTTTTGCATGCCCAAAAGCCCATGGATGGCGTGTTCGGGAATGGCGGCCCTTTCGAAAATATCATTATAAATGCCATAGAAGACGGCATCCATGTCCCCAATATCCATCTGGGCATCCCTCACCGCTTCCCTGGTCGCCATCTGGGCCAACTCATAATAGGTCTTCTCACGCCAAGTGCTTTTGAACGGGGTGACTCCCGCACCAACGATACCAACTCGTTTTGCCATATATTGAATCCTCCCTTACTTAAGTGCCATAAACCATCTTCGGCGGAACTCACTGCCATAGGATTTTGGCAGCGCATATTATCATTATCCACGCTGAATCGGAAAGGAAAACAGTCAATTGACTGTATTAGAGAATAGGTGGTAAACATTACCTGATGCAATTTTGTCAATTCGAATATGCAGAGTCCTGATGAAAAGGGGGATTCAAGCTGAGATTTATGTTTTTCTCAAGAGGATATAAAGGGAGCGAAACCAAGATCAGTCTTGATATCGATCCTGTAAAAGCCAAGATCAACAAGGCAAAACGACGGTACAAGCTCAATGTCATTCAGGTACCTGCGATTCGATTGGGGGGATTTGTATTTCTGTGCCTGTTTGTTTTGCTCCACAACAAATACGTCCTGGGAGACTTGAAGTGGAATGATTTCTGGGTTTTCGTGGCTATTGCCTATTCCTACGGGATTCTCTCTTGGGTTGTTCTCTATCTCTTCTTTGAACGTGTCGAGAAAATCGATCTGGGCATGCTATTCATGACATTGGATATTCCCATATTCGTTCTGGCCATCTATTTCTCCGGTGGGGAAAGGAGCCTTCTGTTTCTGTTGTTGTGCGTTCGAGTCGCTGATCAGTTATACACGAATTTCAGAAGGACCATGGTCTTTGCCCATTTTCCCGTGATCTGCTATACCCTTCTGCTTTTATATCTTTCTTACGTTGAACAGCGACCCATATCATGGGGGGCAGAAGGGGTGAAACTCTTTGTGGTCTATCTTTCCAATCTTTATCTCACAATCACGGCAATGCCCGGGGAACAGATCAGAAACAGGACCCGAGCGTCGATGAAATTGGCCAGGGATCTGATTCGGCAGCTGGACCAAAGAACGAATCAATTCCGATCAGCCAAAGCAGATGCAGAATCGGCAAGCAGGGCCAAAACCGAATTTCTGGCGAATATGAGCCATGAACTCCGAACTCCTCTGAACCACATCATCGGTTTTACTGAAGTCCTTCTGGATAAGAGTTTTGGACAATTGAATGAAAAACAGGAGGAATACCTGAGCGATGTCCATCATAGCGGAAAACATCTGCTATCGTTGTTAAACGATATACTGGATCTTTCAAAGGTGGAGGCAGGGAAGCTTGAACTGGAATTGGGAGATTTCGAATTGGGGCCGTTGCTGGAAAACAGCATCATTATAGTAAGCGAGGCGGCTTCCAAGGGTGGGATCAGATTGACCAAGGATTTGGACAACCTGCCCGATTCCACACGGGCTGATAAACGCAAAGTTAAGCAGATCATATATAATCTGCTTTCGAACGCCGTGAAGTACACGCCAAAGGGGGGAATGGTCCGTATCACAGCCAAACAGACCATGGGAGGGGGCACAGGCATTAAACAATCGGATGAAGTTACTGGGGAGTATATTGAAATCGCTGTGTCCGATACAGGTACAGGCATAGAGCCGAATAACCTGGATCGGATCTTCGAACCTTTTGAACAAACGCGCGGTCCGGAAAACAGAAAACCCAAGGGTACGGGCCTGGGTCTTTCCCTAACTAAAAAGTTTGTGGAACTTCATGGGGGTAAGATTTGGGCAGAGAGTGACGGGATCGGGAAGGGGGCTACTTTCTATGTATTCATTCCGGCGCTAACGCCGGAAACGGAAAAGGGATGATGAGGAACCCAACATCCTTTTCAATCTGCAAATGATCTTGCTTTGAAAGTTTGCCGGCAGGCATCGGCAAGAAAGGGCAGGCATCCGTTATGATCAGTAAAAGCGTTGTTCTCATTCATGGCATGTGGAGTACGCCTACCACTGTCTCTACGCTTCAAAGGCGACTTGAAGAAAAAGGCTATCGCGTCCATAGCCCTAACCTCCCTTACCACGAAGATGGCATTCAGGACTCGGAATCAAAGGTCGGAGACCTGTCCATCCTGGATTATGCACATCACCTTAAGGAATACATCGCCCATTTGCACCTCGAAGAATCTCCCATTCTCATGGGGCATTCCATGGGTGGGTTGTTGGTTCAAAAGCTGAGTGAGGAGATTGACGCTGCTGCCCTCGTCCTGTTGGCGCCGGTTTCGCCGTCAGGCATCAATATCATTAATCCATCCACGGTTTGGGCGACACTCAACATCGTTATGAGGTGGGGGTTTTGGAGAAAATCTCAAAAGCCATCCCCTTACAGGTCAAAGTATGCTTTGTTCAACCTACTGGAGAGAGAAACACAGGATCTGTTGTATGACCGGCTGATTCCTGAGTCGGGTCGAGCCTATTTCGAGATTGTGTTTTGGTTTCTGGATGGGCGAAAAGCAACCTTTGTCGATGCTACAAAGGCAAAGGCACCCCTGTTGGTCATTGCTGGAGGGAAAGACAGAATTATTCTCAAGAGCGTCGTTGAAAAAGTGGCGGCTAAATATCCACAGGCCGAATACAGATGCTACGACGATCATTCACATTGGTTGATCGATGAGCCGGAGAGTGAAACAATCGTGGATGACATTGACACCTGGTTAAAAGCCAAACTCGCCGGCTAGATTATAGTCTTTATTTATATCCTCGATGCATCTCCTCACGGCGCCGGTCTCAAGATGTCTTTATTTCAAATCTATGGACCTTATCTGAAAACACGTTTCTTCAAACTCACTATTCAACTTTTCAAAAAGAGTCCTTTAGAAACTCGACTTGAGAGAAAATTCCAATAATTAAAAAAGCTTTCTAATTTCATAGCGCCGCGCCATGCCAAGCACGTGAAATAAACTCCCATGAAGAAAGAGGTAAAGAAAATGGTTAAGATTCGAGCCATATTGGCTCTAGTCCTAGTCCTTGCTCTGACAATTTCATGTCAGATGATCCCAAAATGGGTGCCCTATGAAAGTCAAGCATCTGAAATGTATCCGGGGAAACAATGGCAAAAGGCAACAACACCCGAACAACTCGGCTGGTCTTCGGAAAAGCTTGAGTTGGCGCGTGCTTATTCGAAAAAGATCGGTTCTGCCGCAGTCATGATCGTCGATAACGGGGTCGTTATTGATGCTTGGGGTGACATAAAGGGAAAATACCAATGCCATTCCATGCGCAAGAGCTTGTTGAGTGCCCTCATCGGCGTTCACGTGGGGGAGGGCCGTATCGATTTATCCAAGACTATGGCAGAGCTTGGTATTGATGATTACGAACCCTCTCTCAAGCCCAAGGAAATGCAGGCTACTACGGGCGATCTGATCAAGGCACGCTCGGGTATCTATCACCCTGCATTGGGGGAGAGTGCCGGGATGAAAGCAAAGAGGCCAAAAAGATACAGCCACCGCCCGGCACATACTGGTATTATAACAACTGGGATTTCAATGCCCTCGGTACCATTTTCGAGCAGGAAACCGGGACAAAGATATTCGAAGAGTTCCACAAACGTTTCGCTATACCTTTACAGATGGAGGATTTTGAGGTGAACGACTGTCGTTACAAAACGACCGCGAATTATCCGGGCGAACCCATGTCGATGCATCGTTACTATCTCTTTCGCATGAGCGCCCGAGACCTTGCGCGGTTCGGTTTACTCTTTCTCCGCGAAGGCCGCTGGAAGGATCAAGAGATCCTATCTTCGGAATGGGTTCGAGAGAGTACGGCCAGCCACTCCGATAGAGGGAATGATGGAGGATATGGCTATATGTGGTGGACAGGGATTAAAGCCGGTCTGCTTCCCAATGTTTTGGTTAAAGGACACAGTTACCATGCAAGTGGCAATGGCGGGCATAGAGTGATCATCCTTCCCAATCGGAAATTGGTCGTCGTTCATCGCATAGACACGGACAGACCGGGAAGATATCCGAATGACTTTCATATCGGTAGGTTGTTATGGCTTATCCAAGCGGCAGCCGGAGAAAAGGAAATCGGCGAAGATCCCTCTATCGAGGCAGCAAAGGGGGATAGGCTTAAGGGTGAAGATCTGAAGGAACTTTTGGCAGAAGGCAGTGTATGGGCCGGTCCAAACAATGGCATTTTGCCTGGGGGTGACGGGATAGCCGTGACCTATAGGAAAGATGGTTCTCTCACTATTTCCACCAGCGAAGAGCGAAGATTTAAAGGGAAATGGTGGCTCTCAGATGATAGGCTTTATATAAAGATTCGCGGAGGGACGGACTATTTTATGGTCGTTCGAGAAGATACAACAATTAAATTGTTTGATTTCACGGGTACTCTCCTGCTTAAGCTGACGGCATCATAAGCTCAATGCAGCAAATTTACAAAAGAGGTTCGTGGTTATTCCGTGTTGAGCTTCATATCTTCTATTTGTCGACCATGAGAATCGGAAAATGATAATCGATGAACTGAGGGCAAAAAATTGCAGCCTTGTTTTTAAATCTATTCACAAAACTGAATGTGGGGTAAAATGGGATAGTGGACGGGGAGAATAGAGAAGGCAGAATTTTGACAGAGAAAGGAGGACCTTATGAGCATCAAGATTGTGATTGAGAGGAGGTTCAAGGAACCGGTAACCCCGGAGATCCTGGATACACTCGACGAAATCAGAATTCAGGCGTTGCGAGACCGGGGCTACATTGGCGGAGAGACCGTGGTGAATGCTTCTGATAATCGAGAAGTGATCGTCTTTTCCTCTTGGACTTCTGTTGATGATTGGAAGACCTGGTATGAAAAGAAGGATTGGAAAGAATTGGAGAAAGGACTGGCTCCCCTGCACGATGGAGATGTGAAGGTGAGAATTTTCGAACCGGGTGCGGATTACGCAAAAAAGGTATCGGGTAAATAGTTTTGCTATCTATTTTTGACAAGATTAATCCCGGTGAAATCGCCTTCCGGGATTTCACGGGGCAGGCACGATGGACTGGATTTATTGTCTTGTTAATCAAGGAAAAAAATTCTGTTCTTGAGAAAAATAGTAAAGAATCTTGTTCATCCTGTAATCCTGTCTAAAGGTTTTTGAGGTGCAACAAGGAATGCCCGGATTAGAATAGGAAATTGAGGCAATGGAACTATCTGTAAAGGGAATGCGCGTCATCATCACAGCCGGCGCTGCCGGTATTGGCCGTGCAACGGCCAAGCTGTTTCTGGATAACGATGCCAAGGTGCATATCTGCGATATTTCAAAAGAGCAACTTGAAATATGCAGCAAAGACCTGCCCGGAATCAAGACGACGGTGGCCGATGTAGCAGAATCAGCACAGATTGACCGGCTCTTTGAAGAAGCATTGGAGCATTTAGGCGGTTTAGACGTGTTGGTGAACAATGCCGGTATCTCAGGTCCGATCGGGCCTGTTGAGCGGGTTGGAGAAGAGGACTGGCGTCGAACCATGACCGTCAATATCGACAGCCAATTTTACTGTATTCGGCGTGCCGTGCCATTATTAAAAGCAGCGGGAGGCGGTTCCATTGTCAATATCTCTTCCACGGCCGGACTGTTCGGGTACCCATTGAGAACCCCCTACGCCGCTTCAAAATGGGCAGTGATTGGGTTCACAAAGAGCCTGGCCATGGAACTGGGTGAATATGGGATCCGCGTGAACGCCGTCTGTCCCGGCGCGATCGAGGGAGAGCGCATGGCAAAGATCATTGAAAACGAGGCCAAGGCCCAGGAAGTCAGTCCGGATCAGGTTCGCAAGGGTTACCTGAAGCAATCCTCACTACGCACCTTCATCGATCCCGAAGATATCGCTCACACCATCTTTTACCTGTGTTCCAATGCGGCCGGCAAAATCAGCGGTCAAACGGTTACCGTCGATGGACATACGGATACGCTTCGGACATAGGACTTGCGTAGAAGTAACCAACCATTATGGCATCCCATCTTCGGGTCATTTTTGTCGCGCGTCAATCCCAAAGCCTTCGAAGCGGCCTAGCAAGAGCTGCGGCAATTCAATTTGGGATCGAACAAATCTAGCCTTGATCCGGCACATTTCTGCATTAAATTCATGCTTTGGAGGGTCATCGAGGTAGATGAGAGATCTAAATGCGTCCAGGTCAATTGTTTCCCCACTGCTGAGAGAATTTCCCGCCCGTCAATTCCTTGCGATCGATCAACAACTATTCTAGTGCTTGGCTAAAAACGAGGCGGAACTTGTATATGGGAATAATTTTGAAAAACTATCTCCCGATCTCAAGCGATCATTACATTGCAGGTCTCAAGCATTCTCCGGAACGGATTTGGCGCCTAGGATCATAGCTTCCAGGTCCGCCTTAGACTGAGCGGTTTTTTGGTTGGCCTTGGCCTTGAGCGCCGTAATTATCTTCCGCTGTGACGTTACCTTATTAACAAGATCGCGTTGCACAGAGAGAGAGGGAAGGGGCATCGGGAATGAAGCGATGTCGCTACCGCCTATTTTCCACATTCCCACAGCGGTTCTCGCATTCTGTTGAAACCATGCACGACCGGCGGATGACTGGATGACCTCTCGCGCATAGGCTGGCACAATGCGATCATTGAATCTTGCGCGGATGATGATATCTGGAAAGAGGATATCAGGACGATTTTCTTCTACAAGTGCGCACTTGGCCACATGGCTAAAGCTGCCAACGCTGCGACAGATGAGCAAATCACCTTTTGCGATATGAAAACGCCCTGCGATCTTGTCCGAGACCTCCACGAACTTGGATGCTGCCAAATCTAGACCACCGGGTTGCAGCGCGTTCAGTTTCAACATCCGATGGGGCGTTTCTCGGGTGACTGGGCGGATGCAATACCCGTTCATCGTATCTTGTATGCATTCCTGAAGGGATACGGCCGGGAATCTTCCGGTGGCCATGTCCACGTTGACGCTGGCTAACTGATTGAACATCACCGACCATCGTTCCAGGTCTTTCCAACGGACACTGAAGATCTTGGGCAGTGCTGCGTGTTTAGGTTTGGTTAGACCGAGGTCAGCCAAAAAATCGATTTCTATTTTCTCTTCCAGTTCCGCGATCTGCTTTCGAATGTCAGAAACCTCTGCCCGGGTTTGCCTCCATGCAGACACAATTTTCTGTTGCTCCGCAAGGGGCGGGAGGGGAATTTCGAACTCAAGAAAAAACTCTTCTCTAAATCTGTTTCGGCTCACTGCCGCAGAAC
>CAYWMP010000146.1:0-15279 GCA_964459445.1 uncultured Desulfobacteraceae bacterium | reverse complement strand
CTGGTTTTTTCCTTATTAAAATTGGAGGAAGCCAGCGTTTTCTTATTCCACTAAGAGCACACTGATTTATCGTGATTTACTGATAATCAGATTTCAACCGGGAATGTAAGTGTGGAGGATTATTCGCTTGAGGCGGATTCAGTTCGCGCGGCTTTTATGCACATACTAAATGCTTCTGACAACTAACTACTGACAACGGACAACTAACGTTATCGAAAAATTGGCAGGTTTTTGAAAACGCACATCTTATTGATGATACTGGCTGTCCGTTCATCCCTCTATGAGCATTTCTCGAGCCACACTGCCGGGATCGGCGGCCCCTATCATGCTCATAATTCTTTTCATCTCCGTTGTAATTTCTTCAACAACCGCTTCTACGCCGTCTCCTCCCTCGGCTGCCAGGCCATAAAGGATCGGACGCCCAAGCCCTACCAAGGATGCACCAAATGCCAATCCCTTAAGCACATCGCTTCCCCGACGTATGCCACCGTCTACCATGACAACGACTTTTCCCTTCTTCGCAACCGACATAATCTCATCCATTACCTGAAAGGGGTGAGGGAGGTAATCCAGCGTGTGTGCGCCATGGTTGGAAACAACAATACCGTCGGCTCCCGCCTCTATTGATTTTGATGCATCCTCTTGGCTCAACACCCCCTTGAAGATGAGAGGAATGGATACCCGGCTTCTTATCTCTCGAAGCTCGCTAAGGGCAAGGGGGCTGCAATCGGATGCCATTTGACGATCTTTGACCTTTGTACCTTGACCGGAATCGATCTCGATACCCAACCACTGAACTCCGGCCTCCTGAATCTCGTCAATATGCTCAAACATCTTGTCCCGATCATTGAAGGGTTTCACGTTTGCTGCCAAAGGAATCCCTGTCTTTGCAATTTCACCCAATTCCTGTGGAATTGGCGTCCCTGTCCACATCAGGCTACCGGCAGCCTTCAACCCCTTTGCTACTTCCATAAGGCCGTTTTCTGTGATGGCAGGTATGGGCATGGTAATGGCGGACATGATGACGGGAGTGGATAATTCAACGCCCAGGAGAGTGCAAGCCGTTGAAACTTCGTCGATTCCGTCTATGCATTTTTGGCGGAAAGTATAACGATCTATTACTCGCCGGTCATGGGTGAGAATGAATTCCGTCTCCACGCCATCAATGAGAAAACCGATATCCCGTTCTTTTATCGATGCTTCACCTTTTTGGTATATTTCTGTAAGGTCCATTGTGTTCTCTCCCTTTCCAAGCCCTAAAAAACGATACAGGCTGTTGTATTATAGACGTGTGATGGCTTCTGCAAGGTCTTCGAGACCATCGGGATTCAATATTCTGATTCTTTTTCCATCCGATTCAATCAAATCCTGGGACGACATTTTGCCCAATATCCTTGAAAGTGTTTCCGGAATTGTACCCAAAAGGCTGGCCAGTTGGGTCTTCGTAATGGTGAGTTCCAGCTCTTGGGCCCCAGATTTTTGATTGCTCAGATAAAGGAGATAGGCTGCTAACCGACCGGGGACTTCCTTTAAAGAAAGGTCTTCGATGAGGCTAGTAAATCTTCGCAATCGTTTTGATAGGATAGCCAGTAAGTTCATAGCAATGGAAGGATTCTTTTTGATCAGATTGATGAATGAATCGCGTGGGAAAAATAGGAGTCGGCTTTTCTCCATGGCTTCGGCGTTTGCCGGAAAGTTTTCGCCGGCAAAGACGGGTACCTCGCCAATAGGCTCTCCCGGACCAAATATATGAAGAATCTGCTCCTTTCCATCAGGGGATAGTTTGAATATTTTCACTCTGCCGGAAAGTACTACATAAAATCCATTCCCCTCATCTCCCTCTGAGAAAATGATTTGCGCTCGATTGAATTCCTGATCCGTCATAATCATTGCCAGGTCATCGAGCTGTTCCTTGGGAAGGCCTTGAAAAAGGGGGATGGAAGCAATGTGGTTCATGATGTCCATTATAGCGCTCCCTGTTCACCCATTAATCCTTCTGACAAGTGTTGAATCATCAAAATAGTCAATAATGTTTAGGCATCCGTAATCCTGATGAATGCTGAATACCTTGGCAAGATCAAGCCCTAGGGCATCACAAAGAATGACGCGATTGATGACACCATGCCCAACAAAAACGATGTGTTTACCCTTTTCTTCTTCCAAGATACTTCTGAGGCAAGGTAAGATTCTTTTGGATAATTTGATTATGCTTTCACCATTGCCCGGTGGTTCGTAATTCACGATATCGGCCTGGCGCTTTTCCAATTCCTCGGGGTATTTTATTCGGATATCTTCAAGAGACATGCCCCCCCACTCGCCGTAGTATATCTCACGGAGTTCCTTAAGGGGATGGACGGGTACGTCGTGGTGCTGAGCGATGATCCTTGCACCAATGAGACTCCTCTTTAAATCACTGGAATAGATGGCACCGATATCAGTGTGACACAAATGCTTGTCCAGGCTTTCAAACTGCATTATGCCGACATCGGTCAAATCAACATCCGTATGACCATCGGCGGCGGGTATTAACTCAAAGCCTACGATCTGACCATGTCTCGCCATATAAAGTCTTGTGGGCTTTTCCATGAACGAGGATAATAGGTGCCGCGACCGGCAATGTCAATGAGTTTGGTCTTTATCAAAAGCCTCTATTATTGTATAAGGCTGCAGGCTGATGAAAAGCGCTCATCGGCCGTTCCACTCTAAGCTGCTATAATAGATCAATGGAAAACAAAGAATGCTTTAGCATATTGGAAAATGTGTTTCCCATGGGCGAAAGGGGATTTCGGGAAGTCCCCCCCGAATGCTTCGAATGCTCGGACAAGGTGGCTTGCTTAACTGAAGCTCTAAAAACAAAGGAGGGACTTGAGATGCGATCTGAGCACCTGGATCGAGTTTCAAAGGGAGGCATGATAGGCTGGCTGAAGCGATGGTCTCAAAAGAAGGAACTGAGCCGCCTTATGGATGAACAAAAAAACAGAAAGAAATGACAGTACTGATAACCTGCCCAAATTGCAATTTTTCAAAGTCCATGCCAAGGGATAAAGTCCCTGACAGGGCGAAGTGGGCGACCTGTCCGCGCTGTAAACACCGATTCGAGTTTTCAAGTCAAGCAGCGGCTTTTGGTTTTGAACAAGTTGAAGAACCGAGCGGTTTTGAAGATCGAGAACTACGAGAGTCTGCACCATGGGAAAAGCGATCCGAGTTGGGAATTTGGGGAGGAATCTACGAAACCTCCAAAGCAGCGCTCTTTTCACCCGAGAAACTATTCAGTACGATGAATTGTCGCAGAGGGATTAGAGAACCCCTTGGATTCGGTCTCCTGGTGGGATCGATCGGATCAATGTTTGGATTTTTCTGGCAATTCCTGGTTATGGGTAGCGGGTTTCTCAAGTTAGCCACAGACCTGGTTGGACAGATGACTTTAACCATGTTGTTCATTATCCTCATGGCACTAGTCCCGATTTTCGTCCTTGTTGCGATGTTTTTCAGCAGCGCCGTGCTTCATGTGTTACTGCTCATAGTTGGTGGAGGTAAAGGCGGCTTTGAAGCGACCTTCAGGGTTGTTTCTTACTCACAGGCCACTCAGGTTTTAGGAATCGTTCCATTTATCGGCGGACTGGCAGCCAGCCTTTGGCAATTTATCGTCCAAATCATCGGGCTTCGAGAAATCCATGAAACCTCTTATCTAAGGGTTATCATCGCCATCCTCATACCTTTCGGCCTGATCATTTTGGGGATTATGGCCGTCGTAATGTCGCTGGTTTTCCTGAAATGATAATAGTTAAGCCACAAAGGCACTAAGCCACTAAAAGCACTTCAAAAGTGACGGTTTCTTCTTTGTGCCTTCCTGTCGTAGTGGCTGAAAAGTTTAGTTGAAGAAACAAAACAGGGACAACAAACAAGTAGCGAAAGGAAGTAAACCACTTGTCAAAGATTGATTATGAAAGGGTGCTGAACCCTGCCCAACGAAAAGCGGTCATGACTGTTGACGGCCCGGTGTTGGTTATTGCGGGTGCGGGAAGCGGGAAAACAAGGACTCTGGTTTACAGGGTCGCCCGGCTGGTGGAGATGGGCGTTCATCCGGAGAGCATCCTTTTGCTTACATTTACAAGAAAGGCTGCCGGAGAAATGCTCGAAAGGGCGGCAGGATTGGCCGATGACCGATGCAAAAACGTCTCCGGAGGAACTTTTCACTCGCTTGCCCACCGAGTGCTGAGGGCAAACGCAGGCCTGCTGGGATTTGAAACCAACTTCACCATACTCGACCGGTCGGATATGGAAGAGGCTGTTCAGGCCCTGGTTCGGGACATGCAGATCGACAGGGGGGGCATCAGGTTCCCCAAGAGATCGACCATGGCCAGCATTCTGAGCAAAGCGGCAAACCTTCAAGTATCTGTTGAAACGCTTTTAAGAGACGAGTATGCCCAATTCCTCGAATATCTTCCCTATGTTGACAGACTGGCCACCCTCTACAGGACTTATAAAAGGGAAAACCAGCTCATGGACTACGATGACCTCATTATTTTTTTTAGACAACTTTTAAGTGAAAGGGTCGAGATCCGTAAGCAGCTGGGCGAGCGCTACCGCTATGTCATGGTGGATGAATACCAAGACACCAACGGCATCCAGGCGGACATAGTCAAGTGGTTGGCCGACAGCCACAATAATATTATGGTTGTCGGCGATGATTCCCAATCCATTTATTCCTTCCGAGGAGCCAACTATAGAAACATGTTCGATTTTCCGCACCTGTTCCCGGATGCAAAGGTCATAAAACTTGAAGAGAACTATAGATCAACCCAGCCTATACTCACATTCACCAATTCCCTCATGGATCAGGCCCAGGAAAAATACACCAAATGCCTGTACACGCAACGGGGTGACGGCGTCTTGCCCAGGGCCGTCGATACAAGAACCGAACCGGAGCAGGCCTTGTTCATTTCCCGATCATTAAGGGACCATTTGAGTCAAGGGCGTTCCTTGAAGGAAATAGCCGTACTATTCCGTGCCGGCCATCACTCCTTTGAGCTGGAAGTGGAACTTGCTAGGCAGGGCATCCCCTTTGTTAAGTATGGTGGTTTCAGGTTTACTGAGTCGGCTCATATAAAAGATCTTCTTGCCCATCTCAGGGTGGTTATAAACGGCGACGACATTATAAGCTGGGGGAGAATACTCAGACTTATTAGAAATATAGGACAGGGAAAGAGCCAAGCCATCATAAACTGGATGAAAGAGGGAAAGCGTTCTCCATGGGAGGTGGGGGAATGGCCCAGGGCTCGCAAGGCGGACAGGGGGTTGGGCACCCTGACCGAGCTCATGAGACAAATATCGACAAAGGGCGCCACGCCGGCAAGAGCGGTCGAACTTGTCATGGAATACTATGATCCCATTCTTAAAAAGCAATTTGATGATTTCCCGAGACGACAAAAGGATCTTGGTCAATTGGTAACCATGGCAAGCCGTTACCGAAGCACGAAGTCCTTTCTTGACGACCTGATGTTAGAGCCGCCAACGAGCACCGCAGATCTGGAGCAGACCTCCATAGGAGATCGCCTGACTCTATCTACGGTGCATTCTGCGAAGGGGCTTGAATGGGCCCAGGTGTACATCATATGGGTGATGGAAGGTTATTTCCCTTCTGCCAGGGCGAATGCGAATTCGGATGCTATTGAGGAGGAACGCCGTCTGATGTATGTTGCCGCGACGCGAGCCAAGGACGAGTTGACCCTCTGTTATCCAAGTCAAGAGACGCCGAAGGTATGGCAATTTGGAGACAGTGGTTATAGGCATGGGCTCTCAAGCTTTATTGAGGCCTTACCGAATGACGTCATGGAACGTGATTTCTCAAGATCGCCAGGAAGACTGCCTTCAATCCAATGGACTAAAGAACAACCTTCAGAGACAATAAATGCCCCTGTCGCCCCTTCAGGTCTGCGTCCGGGCGATAGGGTAAAGCATCCGGCTTTTGGCCCCGGCGTGATTTCCAAATTTATTGACAAGGAAAAGGTTGAGGTGCTTTTTAGAAATGTGGGTCGCAAGTTATTGCATCTAGGTTACACGACGCTGGAAAGAATGTGAAAGCAGACTGATCAAAAACGCCCGTCTACTGCATTATACTCGATCCTCGTCATTGCGGCGCACTGACAAAGTACACTCATTCCTCGGAACTTCGTGAGCTCCCGAGTGCGGGATTTCGCATGACTCAACTTGCATCTGGACATATTTGATCAGCCTGCTCTAAAGAACAGGTTATAATCTCATTATATCAATACTCCAATGAAAAAGAACGTTTCATACAAAGATGCCCTTGAATATCTATATAGTTTACAAAAATACGGCATAAAGTTCGGTCTTTCAAAGACATCCAACCTGCTCAAGGCACTTGGCAACCCACATCTCGGTCAGGAGTATATTCACATTGCAGGAAGCAATGGAAAGGGATCGGTCGCTGCAATGATGGAGTCCGTGCTCATCCGCGCCGGGTTGAAGGTGGGCTTCTATTCTTCTCCGCATCTCGTAAGATTCACGGAACGGTTTCGTATCAATGGTCGGGAAATTTCTCAAAAAGACATGACGGCCATTACGTTAGAATTGATGGACGTCATCAATCAAAAGGAACTTCCCACATTTTTTGAAGTGACCACGTCTATGGCCCTCCTCTATTTTACGAGAAAGGAAACAGATATATCCATTATTGAGGTAGGAATGGGCGGGCGTCTCGATGCGACCAATGTCATCAGGCCCGCGGTCTCAGTGATTACCAATATCTCCCTTGAGCACCAGTCCTTTCTGGGATCCCACCTACTTGATATCGCCAGCGAAAAGGCCGGCATCATCAAACGGGGCGTAGATCTGGTAACGGCAGCAACACAGCCTTCCGTAATCCAATTCCTACAAGCAACGTGCGAAAAAAGACGCGCACCTTTCTGGCGAATCGGGAAAGACGTGCGATATCGAACCAGGGGTACGGGTATAGATTACTACGGCATCAACCGAACCCTGAGAAACCTTGCAGTGCCGCTTCATGGGAGGTTTCAGAGGCGAAACACGGCTACGGCCCTGGCGGCCCTCGAGTTGCTTGAGAAAAAGGGGCATCCCCTGGAGAAGCATCATATCGTTGAGGGCCTAAGGGCAACGCAATGGCCCGGGAGAATGCATGTGATCTCAGAAAAACCGTACATCCTTTTGGACGGGGCCCATAACCCTGCAGCCATAAGGACGCTGGCGGATTCCATAGGGCATGACTTTTGCTACCAACGTATGATATTAGTCATAGGTGTCATGGAGGACAAGGACATCAAAAAGGTTGTTCATGGCGTCGTCCCCATGGCAGATTATGTGGTCTATACCCGACCTAACTATTACCGTGCCGCAAATCCTAAAAACCTGGAGAAAGTGGGCGTTTCCTTAGGCAAACCCGGTGAATCGGTTCCTTCGATCCCGGAGGCCATTGAAAAGGCAAAAACCTTAGCCAACAAGGAAGACATGATTTTAATTTGCGGGTCACTCTTCACGGTCGGAGAAGCACTGACATACTTGGATCCCAAAAGATTCAGACCGGATCCGATCTAAAGGAAATATCCCCATAAAAGGAGGAAGAGCGCTATTTCCAGATCTCTGACCAGTTGGGCGTGCCTTGGTTTGTCATTGCTTTTCTTATTTTCCCTTCCCGTCAACCCTTCCCAAGCTGAAGATCAACCAATAAACGAAAAACTTTTAGAAGACAGCAATGTCCGGTGGGAGATCACGGCCGAGAAATTGAGCTATTTGGAGAATGAGGATCTCTTTATCGCGGAAGGGGATGTGGTCTTCACACGGGGCGATCAAGTGCTAAGGGCTCAATCGGCCAAGTACAATGAAAAAACGGGAGTTGTGGAGGTTTCAGGAGGGTTGCGTCTGGAGAGCAAGGGAGACACTCTCGAGGGGGAATGGGGGATTTTTAATCTTAAGACGAACACGGGGCAGGTGAGAGAAGGTCGACTTTTCCTTCAAGAAAACCACTACTACCTCAACGGAAAGGTGATGGAAAAACTGGGGCCCAACACATACAGGGTCAAAAACTGTCGCCTGACGACCTGCGATGGCGAAAGGCCGGCGTGGAGCATTACCGGCTCGGAGGTGGAGGTAACAGTGGAAGGGTATGGAGAGGTGAGAGATACGGCATTGAGAATAAGAGACTTCCCAATTTTTTATCTTCCCTATGCCGCCTTTCCGGTAAACACCAAACGAAAGACAGGTTTTCTTACTCCTGGATTTGGTTACTCCAGCCTAAACGGCGCGGATGTGGAAATTCCCTTTTTTTGGGCCATAAACGATCAGACCGACGTGACTTTTTATGAACGCTATATGACGGAACGGGGCTTTAAGCAAGGATTGGAATTTCGTTATGTTGCAGAAAATAATTCTAAGGGGACCTTCCTCTTCGACATCCTAAAGGACCTGAAGGATGAAAAGGATTTGAGTAATCCGGAAGAAGCCGAGCTAAGCCCGTTGCCAAGAACCAACGAGACGCGCTATTGGTTGCGGAGCAGGATCGATCAGCAACTCCCCTATAATATTGAACTCAAATTGGATACGGATTACGTAAGCGATCAAGACTATTTAAAGGAGTTCGGCGGTGGACTCTTTGGGTTGGAATCAAGGCCGGATTTAGCTAAGGGCTTTGGTCGCCCAGTTGAAGAGATTCGTTCACCTACCAGAAGATCGGCCTTGAGGCTAAGCCGCGACAAAGACGAATACAGCATGCAAGCAGCCTCCGTTTTTAATCAGCGTCCGGAAAATCCATCCCTTGACGACACGAGCCAATCATTGGCCGGACTCGATTTCTCACTTCTTCCTAAGGCATTGTTCGATCCCGATCTGTTCCTCAAATTCGATGCGGATTACGATTATGTCTGGCGCGAAGACGGCATTAAAGGAAACCGATTATCCTTTTCTCCCACACTCACCTACCCGATGTTTTTTGGCCAGTATCTTCAATTCGAACCGTCCATCAATTACATGCGAACAACCCAATGGCTCGACAGTGATCCCCAAAATATCGATCAACAATCAAGGGACGCCTACGATTTGAAGGGGAGAATGTCGACTATCCTGGAAAGAATCTATGATTTCGAATGGAGGGAGGCGAAGGCCTTTAAACACAAAGTGACCCCATCCCTCACCTATGAATTCCGTGAAGCAAAGGATCAGGACCGGTTCATGCCCTGGTTTGAACCTATCGATGTGGATGGAAAAATAAACAGGATAACCTTGGAACTTGAAAACCTGCTCGACGCAAGAAGGGAAAAGGATGAAGGAGAAACATTATACAGACAATGGTTCACATTTACCCTGAGCCAACCCTATAGTGTGGACGAGGCAAGACGTGATGACGATCCGACCCGTGAAGAAGAGCCCTTTGAACCCCTAACAGCGAAAATGGATATCAGGCCCTGGCCAAGTTTCGATATCGATGCCGAGGCTCAGTGGGATTGGGCCGTTGGGGACATCTCATTTGCCGACCTGTCTCTTGATTTGAGTGTGGATCGATCGGGGGACAGGGAGGACAAGTATGAGATTGACTTCCAATATGAAGAGGATGGGAGTAAGGCCCTAACCTATTACTTGGATATCAATTTGTTTCACGGCTTCTCAACCGGCACTTCTTTGAAAAGGGATCTCGATTTTGATCATACCCTAGAGAGCAGTTATTGGCTGGATTATGAAGCCCAGTGTTGGGGCCTGCGGTTTCATACGGGAAAGATCGACGAGATAGAGAATATTATGGTTTCGTTTAGGTTACTTGGTCTGGGAGAACTCTAGGAGACACTTTCAAAACGCCCGATTTGGCCCAATATCGGCGTCAGGCTTAAATTTTGATCCTCAAAATACTAACTGTATTCCTGCGGTCAAAATTTTCGCCTTCTTTGATCTTGGCCCAACTTGAACGTTTGAAAGCGCCTCAAGCATAAAAAGGAAGTGATCTAGAGTAATGCTGATGGAGGGTCCCTAACCTATAGTCCTTCAGCATGCTCTAGATACTCATGATAATGATGATCAAGCCGACCGTCCAGCAGTAGGGCGCGAAATAATATAGCCTTCCTTTTTTAACCACGCCCATAAGTATCTTCAACGCCACCAACCCAATGATTGTGGAAACAAAAAACCCAAAGAGTAAAGGCAAAACATCCACCCGACTTAAATCATTGGAACTTAGCTGAAGCACCAGTGCGCCGAAAATGGCGGGAATGGAAAGAAGGAATGAGAAACGAGCGGCAAGGTCCCGCTTCATCTTGCAAAGTAAACCACAAACAATGGTAGCCCCCGATCTTGAAATGCCTGGTATGAGTGCCATGCCTTGAGCGGTCCCAACGGCCAAAGCCACAAACAATCCAACACTCGGGCGGCGCCTGGTATTCTTAGGCATCAAAAGTGTCATGATTAGAATCAGCCCTGTGCATATCAACATGATCCCCACCCATTGCAGGGATCCGAAAAGGGCCTCTAAATAGGATCTGAAAGCCAAACCGATCACAAGCGTAGGGAGTGTGCCCACCAAAACCCAAAATGTAAGAGCTGCATGAGGGACCTCAGGGAGGTGGTGCCATCGTTTTCTTTTACCCGACAGATCCAGAATGAATTGCAGGGTCTCGCGAAACATGCTGGCCAGATCGGAGTGAAAATAAATGCAAACGGCCAACAGAGTGCCGACGTGGAGGGAGACATCAAGCAACAATTCGGGTTCCTTGAAACCCAGTAAGTTCTGAAAAAGAACGAGATGACCGGAACTGCTGATGGGCAAAAACTCGGTGAGCCCCTGGACGATTCCTAGTATGATGCTTGAAAAGGTGTTCATGCGTTAATTAAAAATCTTTCCCGGATTCAGGATGCCCTTCGGGTCAAAGGCTTTTTTGAGACGTGACATGAGCTCTAATGCGGGTTTGGAGATCTCCATTTCCAGATAGGGGGCCTTTGTAATACCTATGCCGTGTTCGCCAGTGATCGTGCCTTCCATCTCAACGACTTTTCGAAAAACTTCTTCAACAATTGCGTGGGCATCTTCCATCTGTCCCTGAATAGCCCTATCGTACATGATATTGACGTGCAGATTCCCGTCCCCGGCATGGCCGAAGGCGGGAATGGGGATACCGTATTTCTGCCGCAACTGTTTAAGGAAGGAAACCATCTCGGCCATTCGGCTCCTCGGAACGACGATATCTTCGCTGATTTTGTTGGGGCCCAGCATCATAATCGAATCTGAAACATAACGCCTGGCCTCCCATAATCTTTCAGCCTCTTCAACTCCCTTTGCTGTTTCGCATTTCAGTGCGCCAAGACGAGAGCAAGCGGTTTCAGCCATTCCGGCCTGGAGATTTACGAGTTTTTCATCACCATCCACTTCAACGAGGAGTAGAGCCGAGGCTTCTGAAGGGAAGGGTATTCCCTTCTCCTTCCGCAAACAATCAATGCAAAGCTCGTCCATGAATTCGAGCGTTGTCGGTGCAATCTTACTTTTTATGAGTTCCGATGCCGTTTTGACGGCGGAAGATGATTCCTCGAAATAGGCCAATATCGTTTTTTTTGCGGCGGGTTTCGGAATCAGGCGGAGCGTGATGGCCGTAATCACAGCCAGGGTCCCTTCGGAACCGACAAGGAGTCGGGTCAGATCATAACCTGCTACGCCTTTGGCGGTCTTAACGCCCGTGTTAATAATTTCGCCGGTGGGTAAAACCACCTTCAAGCCCAACACATAATCTCTGGTGACACCGTATTTTACTGCCCTTAATCCGCCGGCGCATTCAGCAACGTTACCTCCGATAGTGGAGATATAAATGCTGGCAGGGTCCGGCGGATAAAAGAGGTCGAGTTTTTCAATCTCTTCCTGGAAGTCCGCCGTAATGACGCCGGGTTCAACCTCGGCTACGAGATTATCCTGATCAATATTAAGAATACGATTAAATCGATCCATGGCCAGGACCAGCCCCCCATTGATGGGTACAGCCCCTCCGCTTTTTCCACTGCCGGCGCCTCTGGGAATAACGGGAAAACGTGCTTCGTTTGCCAAGACAAGAATCTGTGAGATCTCTTCGCCGTTTTCTGGATGGGCCACGGCATCCGGCATGGATGTCAACTCGGTGGCATCGCTGGCATAATCAAAAAGATCATCCCTGTGCGTCGTGAAAAAGGGATCGCCAACAATTCGGGCTATGTTTTTGAGGGCTGAATCTGGAATCATGATGTGACGGGGATTCTGCTCTTGAGAGAATGCTGGAGCGTCATGGCATCCATATATTTGAGATCCCCTCCCATGGGAACACCGAGGGCTATCCGGGTAACCTTAATGTCCCTGTTGGATAGGAGTTTGATGAGATAAGAGGCAGTTGCTTCCCCTTCTGCTGTGGGATTCGTAGCCAGGATGACTTCTTCTATGTTTTCATTATCGAATCGATCAAGCAAAGCGCCTATTTTCAGATCATCAGGGCCGATTCCATCGAGTGGGGCCAGAACACCCTGGAGCACATGGTATCGGCCTTTGAAAAAGCCGGTTTCTTCGATGGCCAATTGATCACCGGGCCCTTCAACAACGCAAAGGACACCGTTCGCCCGCTTTGGGTCTCTACAAATAGGGCAGGGGTCTTCATCGGTGAAGTTGAAGCAATGGGAGCAAAATTTGATTTTCTCCTTGACATCGATCAATGCCCTGGCAAGGCTCTCAGCCGTGTCTCTTTGGCTTTTCAGGATAAATAGGGCCACCCTTGTGGCCGATTTCTGTCCAATCCCGGGCAATCTCGATAACTCATGAATCAGCTTTTCAAGGGGAGGAGGGTATATGCTCATGAACCGTGCCTTTCAAGACAAATAATCTCAGAATAGAATCCCATGCCAGTGCAAATGGTAGGTTAGCTCACTTCTTACAGCGTCAGCCCCGGTATGTTAGGTAGGTTGAGCCCTTTGGTCAATCTTCCCATCTCTTCATTGACCATGTCTTTGGCCCTGGTCAATGCGTCATTTACAGCGGCTTGAATCAAATCCTGGAGCATGTCTGCGTCATCCGGGTCAATTACTTCGGGGTCAATTTTGAGGGACAAGATTTCCTGTCGACCGTTTGCCACAGCAGTGACCATGCCGCCTCCGGCAGAGGCTTCGACGGTTCTATCGCCGAGTTCTTCCTGAAGCTTGGCCATTTTAGTCTGGAATTGCTGGGCCTGTTTCATGAGATTTCCCATATTGGGTATACCTTTCATATCCGTTACCTCCATAAGTTCACTATAGTGTGCTAATCCTTTTTTCTTACTTTGTTAGCGGAAATCTCTTCCTTTATTTCTCCCTGGAATATTTCAAGGATATCTTGAACCGGTTGAGGGAGATCCGTATGGTCTTTTTTAGTTGAATTGTTTTTTCTCTTTGAAGCCGTGGAAGTCCTTTTGTGATTATTATTAGGCTTCTCGCCAAGAATCTTTACCTTGATATCTCCCTTAAAAAAATCCCTGCAATAGCCGACAAATTTTTCCTGGATTTCAGGTTCATCGAGATAGCCCGATGCAAAGGAATTCGCGCCCCTGCCTATCTCAAGGACACCATCCTTGAATCCAAGGAACTGCCAATCCTTTAGAACATTTGAGAGCGCACGGCTCTTGGTGGCGAGGAAGTCAAGAAAACCCTTCCAGTCCTTTGAATTAGACTCAATATCGGGCCGGTCCGTCCTTTCTGCTTTAGGAGACGCCTTGTTCCATTCCACGCCCGGGTCGGAAAGATTTCCAATGGGCAACCTATTGCCGGGAGTGGATGAGTTTGAAAGACGCTTCTCAAGGGCTTCGATCTTTTTAAGGATATCATCGTAGGAAAGGGCATCTTCGACGCGGCACAACTTGATCATGGTCGTCTCCAATACCAGTTTTGGATGGAAAGAAAACCTCAAATCCTCTTCTTGATAGATAAGGAGGTTCAAGATTTGTTGGAGTTTTTCGGGGCCTGCCAGTTGTGCTTGGCGAATGAGTTCATCCACATCGCCGGGTGTCATGTCGAGGAGATCATTTTCCGGAGCGATCAGGCTGACAAGGAGATTCCTGAAGTGATCCATGAGCGCTCTATAGAATTCTTTTATGTCATACCCGAAGTTAAAAACTCTGTTTACGATTTCAATGCAATCCTTGGCGGATCCCGCAACAATGGCCTTCGCAGTCTCAAAGAGAAGATCCCGATCGATGATACCCAATATATTCAGTATGGTTTTATCTTCTACTTTGTCGCCGCCAAAAGAAACGACCTGATCGAGAAGGCTCTCGGCATCACGCATGCTTCCCTCGGATTCCCTAGCGATGACCATGAGCCCCTGGTCACTGATCTCTATGCCTTCCGCCTTCGTGATTTTTTTCAACTGATCGACAATCTGGGCGATAGGGATTCTCTTAAAATCAAATCGCTGACATCTTGAAAGAATGGTGACAGGGACCTTGTGAGGTTCCGTCGTTGCAAAAATAAATTTGACATGGGCAGGGGGTTCCTCAAGGGTTTTAAGCAGGGCATTGAAAGCCGGAAGCGTGAGCATGTGGACTTCATCGATGATATAGACACGGTATTGATTCGATGAGGGCATATACTTGATATTCTCCCTCAACTCCCTGATTTCATCAATGCCCCGGTTTGAAGCCCCGTCAATTTCCTGAACATCGACCGATGAACCAGTCGTTATTTCCTGACAAGAGGAACATACGTTACAGGGAATACCCGGTTCGCCCTCTTTGCAATTCAGGGCCTTGGCCAGGATTCTGGCAACGGATGTCTTGCCGACCCCCCTTGCCCCACTGAACAGATAGGCGTGCGCCAGTCTGTCAGTCGTGATGGCATTCATCAATGTTTGGGTGGTATTTTCCTGGCCGACGACGTCTTGAAAGACCTGGGGACGCCATTTTCTGGCAAAGACTTCATAGGACATGGGTATCCTCAAGTCGAGACCTTTGCAAAACGCCCTCTTTTACCCAATCTTTTGACTTCGCTAACCCGCCGTCGCTAAAGCTATGGCGAGGCAAGAGCTGCGACGGGACAAGCTGCTTCAGATTCGGATTTTAACCTGCCAGAAGTATGGCGGGTTAATCCTCAAAATACTACATGTATTCCTGCGGCTAAAATCCTCATCGACCTTGACCTTGGGCAAAATCGAGCATTTTCCATAGGTCTCGATATCCAGCACAGGGCATAAAGATGGCGGAGAGAGAGGGATTCGAACCCTCGGTACCACGGTTAGCAGTACACGCGATTTCCAGTCGCGCTCCTTCAGCCAGCTCGGACATCTCT
>CAYWMP010000145.1:0-15504 GCA_964459445.1 uncultured Desulfobacteraceae bacterium | reverse complement strand
TTCGTGCTGACCGGAGGCGGTCCCGGCAATTCGACCACATTCCTTTCTATTTATCTGGTCAAGATCGCCCTCTTACAATTCGACCTGGGACCGGGCGGGGCCTTTTCGCTCATCTACTTTGTCATCGTTCTGCTGTTCAGTTATATGTTTTACCAGGCACTTCAGAGAGTCGGAAAAGGAGAGAAGGGATGAAAGTAAAGAAAAAAACCATCGGCCTGGCCATCTATTTTGGGCTGCTGTTGATGCCGATCTATTGGATGCTCAATATGTCATTGCGGACCAACGCCGACATCCTCGGGCCCTTCGCCCTGTTCCCGATTGATGCGACATTTAAAAACTACATCAAAATCTTTACGGATGCATCCTGGTACTCCGGTTACATCAACTCCATCATCTACGTCAGCATCAATACAGTTATCTCGTTGGTAACGGCACTGCCTGCTGCCTACGCCTTTTCACGTTACCAGTTCGTCGGTGACAAGCAACTGTTTTTTTGGTTGCTCACCAACCGGATGGCGCCGGCGGCAGTTTTCGCGCTGCCCTTTTTCCAACTGTATTCCTCAGTCGGTCTGATGGATACGCATATTGCAGTGGCGCTGGCTCATTGTCTGTTCAACGTGCCCCTGGCGGTGTGGATATTGGAAGGCTTTATGTCCGGGATTCCCAAAGAAATTGATGAAACCGCTTTTATCGACGGGTACAGTTTTCCGCGCTTCTTTATAACCATCTTTATCCCGCTGATCAGGGCCGGGGTCGGCGTGACGGCGTTTTTCTGTTTTATGTTCAGTTGGGTCGAGCTGTTGATTGCCCGAACACTGACGGTAACGAATGCGAAACCCATCGGGGCAATCATGACGCGCACAATTAGCGCGACCGGTCTTGACTACGGTCTGCTGGCCGCGGCCGGTATGCTCACGATTGTACCGGGTATGATGGTGATCTGGTTCACACGCAATCATATGGCCAAGGGCTTTGCCCTGGGCCGTGTGTAAAGAGGAACAACAATGACTCTGACTCTGGAATGGATGGAGTGGACACTTCCGACGGCAATTTTCTTCATCGCCATTTTCCTGATCCTGGTTGCCATGACGATATGGCAAACAATATCACCTTCCATCGAACGCCGCGGTTTTCTGCCGATTCCGACCACACCTGGTGATCGGCTCTTTATAGGGTTATTAAGCAGTGTCTACATCTTTCTCGCATGGCTCGGATTGACCGATTTTACCCTTTGGATCATGCTTGCCATTGCCGTGTGCTGGATCATTGTTGTGATGCGTTGGGGGTGATTGGAAAGCGAGATCCGGTTTACATTGTCGGGCGTTTATGGCCTTCACCCCGATGGTGTAGATCCGGAGACTAAATGAAAACAATTGAAGGCCAAGAGGAGGTTCGCATATGATAGAAATGATGTCGAGGAAAAAGACCAGGGTGATGTTCCTGGTTGGTGTATTGGCTGTAACGTTCGGGTTCTTTGTCAGTTCTGTGAGCGCGAACATGGAGGCCGCGAAGAAGTGGGTCGACAATGAATTTCAGCCGTCGACGTTGAGCAAGGCTGAGCAGATGAAAGAGATGGAGTGGTTCATCAATGCGGCCAAGCCCTTCAAGGGTATGCATATTAAGGTCGTCTCCGAGACCATTCCGACCCACGAATATGAGTCGAAAGTGCTGACCAAGGCGTTCGAAGAGATTACCGGTATCAAGGTCTCCCATGACCTGATTCAGGAAGGTGATGTCATCGAAAAGCTGCAGACGCAGTGGGCGTCCGGGAAAAACGTCTATGATGCCTATATTAACGATTCCGATCTCATCGGTACTCACATGCGCTACGGGTTTGTGGTTCCCTTGGACGACTTTATGAAGGGTGAAGGCAAGGACGTGACCCTGCCGACACTTGATGTAGACGATTTCATGGGTAAATCCTTCACCACCGGCCCGGACGGCAAGCTATATCAGCTTCCGGATCAGCAGTTCGCCAACCTTTACTGGTTCCGCTACGACTGGTTTAACCGTCTGGATTTCAAAAAGAAGTTCAAGGAAATCTACGGCTACGAGCTGGGCGTACCGGTCAACTGGTCGGCCTACGAGGACATTGCCGAGTTCTTCAGTGAGCATATCCAGGAAATCGACGGCAGAGCCATTTACGGTCACAACGACTACGGCAAAAGGGCCCCGGACCTGGGCTGGCGTTTTACCGATGCCTGGCTGTCGATGGCCGGTGCCGGCGATAAGGGGATTCCCAATGGCAAGCCGGTTGATGAATGGGGCATCCGTGTAGATGAGAACAACCGCCCGGTAGGGGCGAGCGTGGCTCGCGGCGGCGGCGCCAACGGACCGGCAGCCAAATATGCGCTCCGCAAGTATATGGAATGGCTCCGGAAATACGCGCCTCCGGGTGCGCTGGGGATGGATTTCTACACGTACCTGCCGGTCCTGGCCAAGGGCCATGTGGCCCAGCAGATCTTCTGGTACACGGCATTCGTCCCGACCATGGTCGCCCCAGGCCCAACGGTCAACGAGGACGGAACCCCGAAATGGCGCATGGCTCCCTCGCCGCACGGACCCTACTGGGGAGAAGGGATGAAGCTGGGCTATCAGGATTGCGGGTCCTGGACGCTGATGAAGAGCACGCCGCTCGAGCGGCGAAAGGCCGCATGGCTCTTCGCGCAGTTCTGCGTGGCTAAGACCACATCGCTGAAAAAGACCCACGTGGGCCTGACGCCCATCCGCGACAGCGATATCCGGCACGAGTCTTTCACCGAGCGTGCGCCGAAGCTCGGCGGGCTGGTGGAGTTTTATCGCAGCCCGGCGCGTGTCGCCTGGACGCCAACAGGGACCAACGTGCCTGATTATCCGAAGCTGGCACAGTTGTGGTGGCAAAATATCGGAGAGGCGGTTTCCGGTGAAGTGACCGTAAGTACAGCGATGAACAATCTCGCCCGCGAACAAGATCGTATACTGATGCGCATAGCGCGCTCAGGTACACAGGGCAAATTCGGACCGAAGCTGAACCCCGAAAGGGACGAGTCCTACTGGCTGAACAAGCCCGGTTCGCCGAAGGCGAAAGTCAATGAGAAGCCGCAAGGTGAGACGGTCAACTACGACGACCTTATTAAGGCCTGGCGCGAGGGTCGCGTGAAATAAGCCGCATTGCGTTCCAATTTTGCTGTACCAAATAAAAGCTTTATGCGCTCCTGGCGACAATCCGGAGATATGGCGTCAATATCTGGCCGGGAGTGCATAAACAGAAAATTAATTTTAAGGGGTTAAAGCTTCGACTTTAACCCCTTGATATTTATGGAGAATAAAGTATGGCCAACTTTGTGGGCGCTTTGGATCAGGGTACGACCAGCAACCGATTCATCATTTTTAATCGGCGTGGACAAATCGTTGCCGTTGACCAAAAAGAGCATGAACAGATTTTTCCCCAACCGGGCTGGGTAGAACATAACCCAATGGAGATCTGGCAGAACACGCAGGATGTTATTCGGGGTGCCCTTGCCAAAGCTAAACTGGACGGCTCAGATTTGGTTGCTATCGGGATTACCAATCAGCGAGAAACCACGGTGGTTTGGGATAGAAACACCGGAAAGCCATTTATAAACGCCATTGTCTGGCAATGCACTCGCACAGATGAAATCTGCAAAGAATTAAGCCGGGAGGAAGGACAAAATCGGTTTCGCGATAAAACCGGCCTTCCCGTTGCCACCTATTTTTCGGGTCCAAAAGTTAAATGGATCCTTGATCATGTGGCGGAAGCACGGGCTGCGGCAGATAAAGGAAATGCCCTTTTCGGGAGCATGGAAACCTGGTTGATCTGGTGGTTGACAGGCGGGCCCAAAGGAGGGTCGCATGTAACTGATGTCACCAATGCCAGCCGGACCATGCTGATGGATTTATATTCCCTTCAATGGGATGAAGAGATCCTGCAAATTATGGGAATTCCACAGCAAGTTCTCCCAAGAATTGTGCCATCCAGTGACGCACGTACCTGGGGCACAACCCTTAAAGATGGTCCCTTAAAAGTCGAAATACCCGTTTGCGGCGCTCTCGGTGATCAGCAAGCTGCGCTGGTGGGACAAGCCTGTTTTAACGTGGGCGAAGCTAAAAATACTTACGGGACAGGTTCTTTTCTCCTAATGAATACCGGAACCACGCCAATGCCATCTCGCCAAGGTTTGCTTACGACCTTGGGTTATCAAATTGATAATCAGCCTGCAGTATACTGCCTGGAAGGCTCCATCGCCATTACCGGTGCTCTTGTACAATGGTTGCGAGACAATCTCAGCCTGATTTCCAGTGCACCGGAAATTGAAAATCTGGCAAAGACCGTCGAAGACAATGGCGGTGCCTATTTCGTACCGGCATTTTCGGGCCTTTTCGCCCCATATTGGCGCTCTGACGCGCGCGGCGTTATCGTGGGATTAACCCGCTTTATCAAAAAAGGACACATCGCTCGAGCAGTTCTGGAAGCCACCGCCTATCAGACCCGTGATATTGTGGAAGCCATGAACGGAGATTCCGGCGTGGAATTGAGCGCGCTCAAAGTTGACGGTGGAATGGTGGCCAATGAGCTACTTATGCAATTTCAATCCGATATCCTAGATGTGCCGGTGATCCGCCCCAAAGTTTCGGAGACCACTGCTTTAGGTGTCGCCTATGCTGCCGGTCTGTCAGTCGGGTTTTGGTCTGGAGTCGAAGATCTGCGGCGAAACTGGGCAGAAGACAAAACATGGCACCCTAAAATGGCATCGAATATTAGAAAAAAATACTACCTGGAATGGAAAAAGGCAGTGGATAGAACTTTCAACTGGATGGAGTAACCAGTTAACACTTGAAAAAGTTGATTGTATCCGATGTAAATTTGGTATAAATCGATGACGTCTTATTATCGATTTTATCGAAAGTGATGCGTAAATGTCCACATTAGAGACACGGGTGTTGATCATCGGTGGCGGTGCTACAGGGACCGGGCTTGCCCGGGACCTGGCGCTGCGGGGGGTTCCTTCCATTCTGGTGGAACAGTATGACCTCAACGCCGGTGCCTCCGGCGCCAATCATGGGCTGCTCCACAGCGGGGCCCGTTATGTGTTCAGTGATCCGGATTCCGCAAAGGAATGCCGGGAAGAGGCGGAACTTCTCAAAGGGCTTGCCCCAAACTGCATTGAAGACACCGGGGGCCTCTTTGTCGCGGTGGAGGGAGACGATGAGGGATATATCGAAGATTTTCCCCGTCGTTGCACCCAATGCGGGATTCCCTATAGGGAGTTGGATTGCAGAGAAGTTCGCGAACTCGAACCTACTTTATCTGAGAGATTAATCGCTGCCTATGAAGTCAAAGACGCGACCATAGATCCTTTTATGCTTTCCCTTGAGAACATCTCACAGGCTCAAGCGCTCGGGACCACCCTACTTCGCTATACTCAAATTACCGACTTTAAAAAAAGCAACAACCATATTGATGCCATCGTTGCTGTAAACACTCAAAATGGAAACGAAACGATCATTGAGGCCGATCAGATAGTCAATGCGTCCGGGGCCTGGGCCGGTGAAGTCGCGGCCAAAGCCGGAGCTAATATTTCAGTCCTTTACTCCAAAGGCAGCCTTCTGGTAAGCACCTATCGAATGACAAAGAGGGTCATTAATCGGTTGCGTGAGCCGTCGGACGGAGACATTCTTGTTCCAGGCGGTGCGGTTTCCATCCTGGGGACAACCTCTGTGAGGATCGATTCCCTGGATCGGATCTACCCAACCATCGAAGAAGTGGATCTCATCGTCAACGAGGGAGCGGCGATGATCCCCGATCTTGAAAACACCCGCTATATCAGGGCCTATGCCGGGGTGAGGCCGTTGATCAGCCAGCAGACAGAGGGCGAGGACCGGTCCGTGAGCAGGGGATTCGCATTAATAGATCACAAACAGGACGGTCTTGATAACTTCATAACGATTTCAGGCGGAAAGCTCACAACATACCGTCTCATGGCCGAAAAGACGGCGGACATTGTATCCCGGCGACTGGGCGTGTCTGAGCCATGCAAGACCCGGACGCAACCGCTGCCCTCAACGGACGCAGGCATGTGGACTGAACCGGGGCAAGGACCTAAGAGGTGGCTCGAACAGGCGGATCTTAAGGATTCGATGCTCTGCGAATGCGAGATGTTGCCCAGAGGTGTCATTGATAGTGTTATTGACGCCATTCATGCGCAGGAGGGTGAGCCCAGCCTCAAGGGTATCAGTTTGCGAAGCAGGATGGGAAAGGGACCCTGCCAGGGGACATTTTGCGGATGGCGGGTTGCCGGCTATCTCTATGAACGGGGCGAACTGGAATCAGATCAAGGAAGATCCAATCTCAGGGAGTTCTTCCGGGAACGCTGGAAAGGCGAGCATCCGACGCTCTGGGATGGCCAGCTTATTCAGGCTGAGTTGAAGGAGGCTATATACTGTGGATTTCTCGGTCTCGAACTCTGATGGCACAGTAAAAGGCCCCATCTGCGGCGTTGCGCTTCATCTTTCGTCATTCCGACGTACTGCATGTACGCCTCATTCCAAAAGATTCGCGCGCCTTGCATCTACCACCTTTTACTGTGCCATCTGTTTATATTCCTTGCATCTACTCACTTCGATTCATCTTTAGAACCCAGTGAGTTATGTTAATAACCCAAATTGAATTCCAAGGCCTAAAATAGCAATTAAATAATGTCCAAGTTTGAAACTAAAAGTTGTGATGTGGTGGTTATTGGGAGGGGGGTGGCCGGCATGGCGGCGGCCCTTTTTACCGTTAATAGGGGACTTTCTGCCATTCAGGTAGGCCTGACGGGTGAGATCATTTTTTCTACAGGGCTTTTGGATCTTATGGCCGTTCATCCGGTCCATGAAAAGAAAACATGGCGGGACCCATGGGCTGCCATTGAAAAGGTGAGCCGGGATATTCCAAAACATCCGTACGCTCGAATGGACCGGGAGGACATTGAAGCCGCCTTTGAGGAGGTACTTTCTTTTCTCCAGGCAGAGGGTCTCCCGTACATGAGAGAGAAGGGGTCCAATTCAGAGATCATAACGCCCCTCGGAACCATCAAACAAACCTACGCGGTGCCTAAAACCATGTGGCCTGGAGTGGAGGCTCTTAAAAAGAAGGATTCATGCCTTATTGTTGATTTTGAAGGCCTCAACGATTTCAGGGCAAATCAAATCGTCGCTGCCCTTGGGAAAAACTGGCCAAGTGTACAGGCCGCTCGTATCCCTTTCCCGGGAGCGAACAAGGCAAAGGAGCTCTTTGCGGGAGAAATCATGGCCCAAAGGCTTGAACTGTCCGAAAACAGGGCGGAACTGATTCGTGCTCTGAAGCCGCTCGCGAAGGACGCCAAGGCAGTGGGTATGCCGGCGATCCTGGGTATTCAGAAGCCCCAAGACATCCTGTCGGAAATCGCGGAAGGAATCGGTGTGCCTGTTTTTGAGATTCCTACCCTGCCGGTATCCGTACCGGGCCTTAGACTCAATGAAATCTTTAACAGGGGTCTATCCAGGAAGGGGGTTGAGGTTTTCCATCAACATCGGGTGCTTGAAGCCCGAGAAGGCCCGCAAAATTCCTTCATGCTCGGCATCGGCACCAATACCGTCAAACACACCATCAAGTCCAGAGCAGTCATTCTTGCAACAGGGCGATTTTGGGGAAGAGGCCTCCACGCAGACAGATTTGGCATTCGAGAGGCGATATTTGACCTGCCTGTCTATCAACCGGAATACAGGAAAGAATGGCACAGAAAGGATTTTCTGGATCAACGAGGACACCCCGCGAACCGATCCGGATTGGAAGTGGATAGAACATTCCGTCCTTTGGATAAAACCGGACAACCCGCCCATGAGACACTATACGCTGCCGGCTCTATTCTGGCCCATCAGGATTGGATGCGCATGAAATGCGGTTCCGGGCTGGCCATCGCCACGGCTTATGCAGCAGTGAACGCTTCAACCAAATCCTTATAGATATCTGTACATCCCAGGTTTAGCGGCTTCTGAACTTTGAGCCGATCATTTTGGATTCATAAAAACATACCAAAAAGGGAACGCTCCGGTGACTAGAAGCAAACCGGGGCAATAAGACGGCGTTTGGCGTCCTTTTTGTCCCGGATAATCGGATCGTGTTTCTCTTCTCTTCGCACCCTCTCAATGCGGATCTTATCCTTTATCATGGAAAGGCGAACCATCTTATAAGGGCTATTCAGAGCGCTTTGTCCAAGGGGCAAACGATAGGAAGTGAAGTAAAGCATTCGCGAAGGGGACCAATGGGAGGGATAATAATCGGAAGGCTCGAATTCAAAAACCCCATTAGAGATAATTGATTCCACAATAATATGACGCGGCGGAGAGATGATGGCCTTCTTCAACCTCTTTTCGATGATTTGTCTTGTAGAAAGGCCTATGTTGTTTCCTACAACTTGTGTCGGAAAAACATCGCCGGAGGGATCAGTGCCGAAGTGCCTCTTAACAACAACGAGGTCTTCCAGGATGCGACGGGCATCCCAGAAATCCAAATCAGTGAAGACGTGATATTCATAGGGTGTCCGGCTCGGGTGGCAATAGATGATTTGCGCCATTCTCGGCCTCCTGCCGATGCCCAAATTTTACACGGGAAATCTTTGCATTTCAACTTGCTGGCGGCCCTAAATTGCCTTCAAACATGATTGAAGCTTCTCAAGAGCAAATGAGGAGAGCGTTTTGGAGGTCGTATACTATTAAATGAAAACCGCATGAAGCATACGTATGCGGCTTCATTTCTATCGTCTAAAAGTTGGCCAGTTTCTGGATAGTCAGAGGATATGTGGAAATATATGAGCTTGGCATCCAAGGCATAACTATTGGGGAAGGCTAATCCACAGCTGAATTCCATTAATGGTCTATTCCCATGCAAAGCAATCTTGGCATAAATGCATCGAGCTAAAATACCTAGGGGGCCTTCTTCTCAAGCAAAATTCTTTTTCAACTGCTTCGATAATCGACCTTCGTCTCAGCAGCCATTTTGTAGGATGAGACATCTTGGTGATAGAAACCTCGCTTTTTAGTAATAGCCTTTTTCAATTTGTCTCTCAATTCTTCGTCATTACGGAGTTCGCATTCCCAAACGACCACAACATTCCACCCCAACTGGTGGAGTTTCCTCAAGTTCCTACGATCTCGATCCACAGTCTTTTCGAATTTGGGAAGCCAATAATCTTGACGCGTGGCAGGGATCGTTGTCCGGGGACATCCTGGATGGCGGTGCCAGAAACATCCGTGAACAAATACGACGGTGGAATACTTTCGGAGAACGATGTCGGGTTTTCCAGGAAGGTCCCTTCGGTGAAGCCGAAAGCGAAAACCTAGGCGATGAAGCAAGGAGCGTACTTTTTTCTCCGTTGTCGTGTTAGTTGAACGAACGCGACGCATTATGTCACTGCGTTTCTGGGGCGAAAATGTATCCACCTAATCTTTCAGCCTAGTGCTATTCTCAAGCTTGGGTCAGTCTCCGACTGCTCAATAATGCGATTATAAGTTTCAACCAATTCACGTACACTCAACGGACGCTTCGTATGTTCGAAACTGCTCCATTCATAGATGTTGGCGGCAACGAATTGTTCGATCTCCAGTATGTCTATGCGATCCTCAACTTCTGCATTCTTCGCCAGTGCACCAGCTCCACCAGCACCGCTTTGGGTAGTAATAATAACAGGTCTAAGGCTTTCATCCAAATTATCGCAGCATTTCTTTATCAGCGATTCGGTTGGCGCCGTTGTGACGTGTATGGCAGTATCGCCAACAAGAAAATCTCCCTTTCTCCCAACGGGAGCATCCGCGACAGCGAATCCCTTGTGTTCGATTTGGACCTCAGGCAAGGCTCGCTCCAGTTTCGCGCCAACAAGATGCTGCATGACGGCACCGGCTACCATAGTCCCAGGGCTTCCCCGTTGTCGGGCAAAGGCGGCTTCAATCAACTCAGAAACAATGCTTCGCAGAGACTTTGAAGGATCTGCTTTAAGCTTGAATGGTTTAGAAGCGAAGTAAGCCCTGACGCGCTCGATCCACCACTCTTCTATGGCAGGAAAATTGAGGAGTCCATCATCGTGAAGAGAGTTGAGAAGTTCTAAATATTTTTGCATCCGACGAATGCTGCCGCGGCTAGTCCTGCCCCCTTCCTCTGCGAGAATACGTGTAATTTCATAATCTGCGAGGATTGCTTGTACTGCAGCACGGCCGAGTCCTGCTACTTGACCGCCTTGTGATGTAAGAAAGCTTTCGGACGCGTAAGGCGGGCTCTTTTTGCTCGCAGTCCGGGTTACAACCAATACTACGCAGAGGGGGCCTTTGGTGATGATATTGTGCTCGGCTTCGAATTTTGCAAGCCGCTCAGTAAGCTTGTTCTTATCCATAAATTCAAAGCCTCTCATGTACGGTTTGGTGATGGTTTTTCAGAATTCGTAACCTAATATGCTGCATTGCTCCATCGATTTATAGTCTGTAATTGAGGAATGTCGTACTGAGTGCGAAATTCTTCAACAAGGGGATTGAGGTAGTATTCTGCAATCCAAGCTACCACGGGAACACAAACTGCGTCGCCAAAACCAAACAAGGCCTGATTCAAAGGTACATCAATGACAAACTCATCGGCCCCCATTAACCTTGCACATTCGCGGGGAGTCAAGAGACGAACATTCACCTTTCCGTAACCCGCTTCGATGAGGATCTGGCGTCCGCTCCCGCCACGAGGAGTGCGCAGGCAACCTGCGATACCGTCAGTTCGGAGTTCGGCCATTGATTTTCCCTTCCTAACTCGGCGAAATACGGTCCCGTAAGACCATTTCTTGTTATCAATCATTTTTCGAAGCTTTTTAGCATGCTTTTCACTCATTTGGCTGATGAGATAATTACGGCGTTCGTTACTCCACCAGAATGAAGAATCGTCAGGAAGTTCCTCCAACACATCTGATAATGATTGCGAAGAACGCGGCAACGGAGGCAATTTTCGAATATCCCATACTATTTCTGGATGAGAAAAGATGAAGTCAGCTAAAGCTTTAGGGCGTAGATCACTTTCGTAGAACCTAAGAGACTCCTGAATTTGCCAATTAGAATGACCGTTACGAAGAGCTCCAATAACAAAAAGACGAACACGGCTTTGAGGCACAAATTTGGACGCATCAATTATTACAGCATCGACTGAATAGCCAAGTCGATTAAGCGCCAGTAATGCCGCCTGAAGATCGCGTCCCCCATGCGAGGTAAGGAAGCCGACAACATTTTCAAGCAATATTATCGGAGGGCGCCGAAGCCCCATTTCTTCGAGGATGCGGACGAATCCCCAGTATGCAGAAGACTGCTTGCCACCCAATCCTTTCCTCATACCAGCCAGTGAAAGGTCATTGCATGGGAATGACGCTGTGGCCATAGTGACTGTTGGAATTTGGTTTGGGGGAAGATTGTGAATGTCATCGAGGGAGAAATGCGATTCTGCTGCTCCGAAATGGGTAGAGTACATCTCAAATTTATCACGAGCGATGTCATTTGCGAAAGCTACTTTCCATCCCTCCTGTTCCAGCCCCAATCTCATTAACCCAATTCCAGCGAAGAATTCCGCAAATGTTTTATCTCGAAAAAGAGAGATTTCTTCTTGATTCAATTCTGTTAGGCAGTCGTTTCGATCACTCATCTACTTCAATCTTTGATTCAGATAGGGTTATTTTTGTGCATAATAGCACAGTGATAATCGACCCACAATAAGGGCTTCGAAATATTATTTCAAAGATGAAAACAAAGCCCAAAATAATTTACCCTTCACTCAGCCCGATGTTATGAAATGCGGCAAACACAAGCTTATAGATGCCCTCGGCTTATCTGGAGCCATCTATCCGTAAGATTTTTATCAGAATTTGGAGGAAGGGAATTCAATTAAGGAATATCCATGACAAGTTTCATCCCTTCATGGACTTCGGTCATTCGTTTCTTAGGCAGGGCGCCAATCTTCTCTTTAATGCTATTCATGCCCACAGTCTTTATTTGGGTCACGTTTATCACTGATTTTTTGAGTAGATTGGCTTCTCCTTTCCGCAGAATCACGTTCCCCGGTAATTCTCCGAATTTCAATGTTGAAGTAATGGCGATTACAATAACCGTATTGAGCCTGCTTTCATTTAGAGGATTGCATTGAACGACAAGACCGGGCCGTCTGCCCATAGGCTCTGAGCCTTTTCCGGGGGAAAAATCAACCCAATGAATGGAACCTTTCCGGATTACCATTCCTGTCCCTCCTTGCTTCCAGCTCTCTGGAACCAATTGGCAGTCTCAAGCTGTTCTTTTTTTATAGAATCGTCCGAAAAGACCCGATCGTATGCTTCTTTGAGGTTTCGATCTCTTTCGTCAGTGATCTTCTCCTCGATCATCAAGGATATGAATTTACTCCTCGATATACCCCTCTCCCGGCTGATAGCATCAACAACGGCAACTAAATCTTTCGGCATAGTAATTGCGACCTTTCGTGTATTCATCAATCATACCTCCCATAAGTATGATATAATATAAATACCGGAATGTCCGCATGGTTGTCAAGTGCTGAAAGGAGGTCTAATCCCTCTTTCCTTTGTCAATTGGCCTTATGTGTTTCACCTTGTCACCTTGCGCCTTACGTCTTTTTGCCTGGACCGGAACCGGGATTAGATGGTGATTTTGGATCGCCGGGGTGAGTTGCAAAATGGGCAACTATGAATTAGATTCTGGTGAGATATAGTAGTGTGATATGGTGGTTAGGATATGTGATTCCTAATGGAGTAAGCGAATTAGGATATTTGGAGGAAAGGAGTTGGCGATGGATAAGCAGAGTGAAGAGATTCTGGAAGGATTGAAAACCGCTATTGAGGCGGAGATAACAGGGCATGAATTCTACAAGAATGCAGCAGCGAACACCAAAGATCCAAAGGGAAAAGAGACCTTTCTTGAGATGGCGGCCGAAGAAATGGGCCACTTAAATTACCTCCGGCACCAGTACAAATCCATTATGGAAAATGGAGACTACGATTTTTCTCAGGAATTGCATAGGGCGCATCCAAAACATGCCGATAGCCCCATCTTCAGCGAAGAAATACGCAATAGGTTAAGGGACAGTCATTTTGAAATGAGTGCCTTGACAATCGGTCTGAAACTGGAATTGGATGCCGTAAATTTCTACAGGTTATGTGCCGAAAAGGCTCAGAGTGAAGAAGCAAGGGGGTTTTACAATGAATTGAGCGAATGGGAGCATGATCATTATCTCGCCTTTGAAAGACAACTGGAGATGCTTCGGGAAGAATTTTTCAGAGCAAATGAATTTGCACCCTGGTAAGTAATGCCGAACACATCAGGCCGGATGATTGAATGAAGAATCACTCTTGAGGGACTACATGTCCTTTAGCGTTTTCTTGAAGAGCGGGTGGGGGAAGTGAAACACTATTGATACAAGGAAGATCGGCGTCTTTTCTGTCTTCCAAACAAAAGGCCCAGCAACAACCCGAAGAGGAGAACCAAGGCGCCGATGGTAAACCATTTCCTTGCCTCTGAGGACTTCAGCCGTTCGTTTTCATCCATTATTTCTTCTGAGGTTTTTTCTAAGGCCTTGTAAGCTGCTTCAAGTTTCAAAAATTCGGCTGCCCCTTGTTTGAGGGTCTCGTATTCCTTCTGTAACTTCTGAAGCGCCTCACGATTTACCTCCAGATTCTCACTGGCTTCATTTCTGCCTATCAACGTGGCTTCATGTTCTTTTTCAATCTGCGCTAGTTTTTCCACAAGGCTGATATTCTCTTCTTTGAGTGCCTTGGCCTGTGTCTCCCAGGGCGGGCGTGTAATCAAATAGCGACTCAGCACCCATCCCCTAATATTGTCCTCTTCAGGTCCCAGGGGCGCCACATGACTCCATCCTTCCTCTGATTCGAGTACCTCAACAGGCAAACCGGAAGGAAGAAATTTCAGAATTTTGTTTTCGATGCTTGGTCCCCTTCGAAGGCTGATCCTAAAGGTATCAGTCACATAGGCCTGAGCGCCAAAGCAGGTTTGTCCAACCAATAGGAAACAAACAGTCATAGCAGCAATGTGTCGAAATCTTATCATGGATTCTCCAAGGTTTGAAGGTTAAGGATTGATATCTTCACTCCAAAAAGTGAAAGACGCCTCCTTTCGGCTGCCAGGTGGCGTCCGCTTTTGGAAGCACTATCTCAAAGCACTCTACGATATCTCCGATCTTTGCTTTGGTAAAGTCGGAAATTTTGAGCCCTACTTGCTGGCCGACTTTGGCTTCTTTCACAGCACCCTTTTCAATATGAAGGGATTCGATTTTTCCGGAATAAAGGATACCCATAGCGCCTATGACCCGAAAGGCCTTACCTCCAGCAAGTGTTCCCTTCTGGACGTCACATCCAAGGATAATCCCCCCACGGCGGCTCTTGAACAACTCGATGATCTTTGCCTTTCCCGTAATTCTCTCTTCTTCTTCCGGCGGTATTAAATTATCCACAATTTGACGCACATCATTGATCAATCTGTAAATCACATTATACAGCCGAATTTCTATGCCCTGATCCCTCGCTGTCATCTCAATGCCCTGAGCCACATCCACATTGAATCCTATAACGAGCCGGCTACCTGTTTGTGCCAGGAGCAAATCCGATTTTGTTATTGATCCGACATCGGTGTGAATGACCTTGACTGCCACTTCCGGCTTTTGAATGGATTCCAAACTGGGGATGATGGCCTCTTCAGTGCCGAACAAATCACATTTGAGCACAACCTCCAGCTTCAAAACCTCTTTCTTTTTCCCGGGGACCGCGGTTTTCCGGCTGCCGATTTGCGGTTGGGACCGAGTCGGTGAGGTTTTTTGGGAATGTGAGTGTTTTTTGTGTTTCATCACGGCATTTTCCACAAAGGTTGATCGAGAACGGGGGATATTAAAGAGATTATTCGGACTGTCTATATATTACCTGAATTTTACATCAACTATCTACTGCGGCACGGAACCCCTTGCTGCAACGATTGTTTCGCCATTTTGGTCCTCACCATATAGGTTATATGCCTGTGGGCCAAAATGCCTCCAACTGCGCGTTTCGCTAAGGGTTTCCGTGCCTCGCTACGATATCCGATGCAAAATCCAGGTATTAATAGCATTTAAATATTCAGCAAATTTCAAGCGCCGCGGATTTCACCACAGGATAGGGTGACCCAATACCACTAAAGTGACGCATCGTCGGGAGATTGGAGGAATAAATCTTTGTCAATATTGTCCGGTCTAGGGAAGGCTTTGTCAATCCAAAATATGGAAGGAGGATTTGAAAAGTACCCATTTATCCCTTCTCAGCTATTCGGGGACTCGGCAAGATTCCCAGACCCCAGCTCAAACAAAAACAATTTCAAATCGCTAAAGTATTGCGATTTAAAAGCTTTCTGTGGGTTGATTAAATCCTAGCCAAACATATTTGAAATTCGCTTCAACTTTGAATCACGTTGCTTATTGTT
>CAYWMP010000144.1:0-15601 GCA_964459445.1 uncultured Desulfobacteraceae bacterium | reverse complement strand
ACGTGAAATGCTCGGCAAAGTCAACGGGGAGCCTTACCCGTTCTTTTTCTTTGCAGCGTGGGCAATATTCATCGAATCCTTTGCCCATTCATGCAGTTTCTTTTCATTATTTAATACACTTTGAGGAACTTCAAAGTAGGGCATCTTGCCGTATTTTGCAGCGCCCGCATCTTCAAAACGCTTTCGGTTAGAGTCGTCAACCTTGAAGTGGATTTTTCCTTCCGGGGTGATCAAGGCAAACATTGCCCCACTCTCGAATATGCCATACCCCCCGAACATCTTTCGGCTGTTCACTTTACCAAGAGCCGAGAGTTTGTTGACCAATCTCTCACTAGCATCCGTGGCTTCCTGTGTTAATTTCGCGCCTTTTCGACCCATGTTTTAATCTCCTTCGATTTATTCTATAGGGTTAATGCTTTGTCCCTTTCGGATAACCCTCTGATTGTGTTCATGAATCAAATGATTATTTTGTGAGTATACCATTTGATGCTTGACGGAATTGATTCCTGATCGAGATGATTCAAAGGAGCGTGTCATGAGAAAACTACCAGCATTTATTTTAAGTAGTGTACTTGGTCTCTTTTTTATTTCCTATCCCGCGACCGGTGGAGAAAATGTCGAGGGGAATGGTTCTGTTTCAGGCGCCGTTGTGGGTGGACACCGTCTGGTGACGGTACCGCATACTCGTGAGGCGATCACCTTGAAGGTATATCGAGGGGATTATGTCAAATTTATATTTGATGAGACCATAAGCGATAGGACTATGTCTATTCCGGATCTTGGTATTTCTGCAGGGCTGCCCCGTGAGCAGGCTAACGCACCTGTTTTCAAGATGAAAACTACGGGGTCGTTTCCGTTCTCAATCGGATCGGTTCAAGGAATCATTACGGTTAGTGAGTACATAACGGCCAATTACCGTGAGGTTACGTCACGGGAGGCTGCCGATATGCTGCAAAACAAGCAGCTCCTGCTGCTGGATGTCAGAACCAGACATGAATTCAATAGTGCCCATATCAAAGGTGCCACTCTGATTCCGGTACAGGAGCCACAATCGCGTCTAAAAGAAATATCGAATTATAAAGACAAAGAGGTCGTTATCTATTGCGCGGTAGGAAATAGAAGCACGGTGGCATCAAAGATTCTGATCGATAACGGTTTTAAGCATATTGTCAATATGCGGCACGGCATAGTTGATTGGTACAGGAAAAAGTTCCCAATCGTCCGGTGATGTAAAGGGATTTGAAGACATTTGTAGATGAAGGGGGCAGGTTTCAATATTTGAGAATGTTGAAACCTGACCTCTTTCTCTTGGGGCTGTTAATACAACCCGGATTTTCAAGATTACACCGCTTCGATTGTTGATGGAGGCTTCGTCGCGATATTATACGTGACGCTGACGATGCCGGGTACCTCGCGAATTATGTCGTTGGCAAGTTTTTCAAGCGTTTCGAAGGGAAGAGGAGTCGGTGTCGCTGTCCGCGCATCGACGCTCTCCCAGCAGCGCACCTCGATCTGTTGGCCGAAATCCCGTTCGCCGTCGCGCATGCCGGTCACGCGATCTTCATGAAGAATTCCCATATATTGGAAAGCACCGGTGTCTTTCAGCACCTGTTCCACAATTACGGTTGCTTTGCGGACTGTCTCGATGCGCTCCGGGGTGGCTTCTCCTATCACACGCGCAGAAAGTGCCGGACCCGGGAAGGGAATGCGCTCAAACAGTTCGGCAGGTAGACTAAGAGCCTTGCCGATCACTCTGACACCGTCTTTGCGAAGTTGTATCAGCGGCTCAATAATCTGATAGCCGAAGGCTTCCTCCGGATCAATGCCAAGCTGTTCGAAGACATTGTGTTGCCGCTTGATCCCCGCAACGGTTTCATCTACGTCTGTCAGAATGGTTCCCTGAAGCAGGTGTTTGGCTCCACTTTCTTTGACAATGCCTCCGAAGACAGTTTTGTAAAAGGTTTGTGTAATTGCTTCCCGCTTTTCCTCCGGGTCGGTGACGCCCTTGAGCGCCGAAAAAAACTCTTCCCTGGCATCGACGATTTCAACGGTAACACCGAGGTCTTTAAAAAAACCAACGACCTGTTCGGGTTCTCCTTCCCTCATAAGACCGTTTTCAATGAAGACGGTTTTCAGCTGATTCCCCAAGGCATGATGCCCCAGCATGGTGACGGTGGACGAATCGACACCTCCCGATAAAGCGTTTATCGCCAATCCTTCTCCGACAGCGGCTTTGATATCGCCAACCTTTTCCTGGATGAATTGTTCGGTGTTCAGCTCTTGCACGGTGATTTCCTTGCTCATGCGGCACCCTCCTTTTCATGGTGAATTTTCAATCCTTTGGACTTCGAAAATTCCTTAACTTCTCTGATACTCAAAATGCTAAAATGGAAAATAGACGCAGCCATCCCAATCTCTGCGCCCCCTCCCAACAACACGGCGTTAACCCGTGGCACGAGCTTGCGGGTGCCAAAGGCACCTGCAAAGGAGTGACATCGGAGTTCGATTGTCAGGATAGGCTATCAACCAGCCTCGCTTCCCTTAGCACGCCTGTCAAACCTCAGCTCTTTAGCTCAGAATAGCTATTAAGATGAACGATAATCCGACTTTGTCAGCCTTACCAGTAACGTACCCTCTTTCCCTGGCAGAAAACTATCAGCACCAATGGTTCCAGTGAATAATGCAGACCCCCATGCTTCGTGGGCGGGTGCTTTCTGTCTGGCAAGTTCTATGATGCCCAAATTTTCTTCGTGATAATGACAGCGAAGATTGCTATGAAGATACTAAAAAGATTTCCCACGAGGAAATAAGTGTTTGAGATTTCACTGCCCTCCTCATGGTGAAGTCGTGTGCCCAGCTTCATGGCGGCGAAAGCGATTAGGATCTGAGGGTAATCATGCAGCAAAGCTGTAAAAAGGACCAACCGTTCTAGGACCCCTTTCAGGATGGCCTTAATGTCCCATGCCGAAACACCGTGTGGGCCCAGGTAGCGATTAAGGGTCGGAAAGAGAAGGAGACCGACGATCTCACCGCAAATAAAGACAATATAAGCTTGAACGTACTCCATGATTGGCTCCTGTCTCTATTTAACCAAGTCTAATACTACCTCTTTCAGGGCGCGAAATTCCTCGATCAGCATATGTTTACGCCGTTTCCAAATCTGAGTTCGGTTCTTACCGTGCTTCTCGCCGACTACCACATTGTTGGTATTGACTATCATATCCAAAATCAAGGGACCGTCGTCTGGGGACCACCGTGCTACAAGGCCATCAATAACAAGAAATAAACGATTCAATTCTTTTGTCATTTGAACATTGAGAAATTCAAACTGGAAGCGAGACTTCCCTCGACGTTTGTCAGTCAAAAGCTTTCTTGCGCGGGCAAGGCCGGCCCCCATCATTCCGTGCGCTTTTCTCCTATTGACGGGGGTCTCTATCTCACCATGCAGACCGACGTATCGTATTTTAAACTTCAAGCTCTTCTGCAAAGACGCCTCTTCCAGATAGAACACCGCATCGAAGAGGCCTCGGAGGGATCGAGCCACACCCTGAAACTCATCACCGAGGGTCACAGTGTAGGGAGATAGAATCTCCCCTGAAAGCTCACTATTACACGAAGATATGAGCTGCATAAACTCACGACGAAGCTCACGCGCGTTATACGTGCTGCTTCGAATAATATCGCCCATCAAAATATAACGTCCTGCCATGATTTCTCCAATATTGTCAGAACGGAGTCTCGTGATAGTGTTTCATATTTTTTGCAACATCGATATTTGTTTCATAAATAATGATTCAGTACCATTTGTTGCACAATTAATGAAACATAAAGAACGCGAACTGTCAATGAAATTCTTTTCCTGGCGTTTGAGCTCACCTGTCGGGGAACTGTCAGAGCGAGATACGAGTGGCTGCAGTTTCTTCGATCGGGTGCAGCGTCATTGTGTACGCCCGACATGTCGAAGATGCCGCTATCGGGGGCCTGTTCCGCCGTAGCTTTTGAGCGAAGGCGGATGCCGTTAGAGCTGGGAGGGCCAAAACTTCCGGCTGCCCGGATGAATTGTTGGTTGCCAAGTATTACCGAACATGCTAATATTACCGTATTACATATAATCTAAATATGGGGAAAGCTATGCAAACAGCCATTAGCAAACTTACCAAGAAATACCAGGCTACCGTGCCTGAAGCCGTCCGCAAAAGGCTGAAACTCAAGGCTGGTGATGTAATCGCTTTTGAAATTGATAACGATATTATCAAATTAAGAAAAGCAAGACCTATCGATATTGAGTTTAGTTCCGCTCTTGTCCCGACCTTGAGCGAGTGGGAATCATCAAATGATGAGGAAGCCTACAATGACTTATGAACCATTTGATGTAGTGGTTGTGCCATTCCCATTTGCCGATTCTTCCATGACCAAGCGAAGGCCGGCCCTTGTGCTTTCACAAAAGCCTGATTTTGGGGCCATCATCGAACATTCTGTCCTGGCTATGATAACGAGTCAAAAGAATGAACCATGGCCCTTGGACATTACAATTAGAAATAAAAAAGAATCAGGACTAACAGCTCCTTCTGTTGTTAGAATGAAATTGTTCACGCTCGATAATAGGTTCATCCTCAGAAAAATTGGCCACCTGTCAAAACCTGACCAAAAACAAGTCAAACAAAGCCTCTCAAAGATATTTGATTACCTCTAATTCACCAATCCAATGCAGAACTGGCCCGTGGGAAAGCTTGCGGATGCCAAAAGTGCAAGAAAGGGAGTGACATCATTGTCCAATGGCCTTGCTGGTGGGGACGGTCAATAAAACTGGTTTAATGATGAATTTCCGAAAGGACTCTCCTTAGTATACCATCCACTTCCTTAATATTATCTAACACCTCTTGTGGTGCTTTCCCTTGGGTGCATATATTCCTAATCAATAGAATAAGTGGGGGCATTAATCTCAAATTACGCACAGTCTCCCAGCTCATCGCTTCATCAATATGAAACAATGCTCGATCTCAGCCCTCAAATCCGCCTGTGTCCACAACGGATTCCCTGAGGATTATCCATGCACCTTGAAGACCAGATAATATTGTTTTCTCATAGCCTGTTGGCTCTTCATTAAATGGCATATTACTTCTTTATACGTGATGAATTCGGCGTTGGTCTATGGCAAGGGGTTGCAGATGTTCTTGGTACATGCAGGGCCGGACATCAGCGTATGGAGACACTTTGCGTTAATCAAGTGATTTTGCTATTTTCCCATTCTTTGGCTCGGCCCCTCTTCTCGCGCTGATACAAATGAATCTTTTTGCTGACTGAAATTAGAATTCTAGATCGCCGTCTTCTTTTTGAAGAACAATAGCAAGGGCGAGCGCGTTTCGTAGCATGAAAGCACCATATTCGCATGCCAAGGTAACGAGAGCATCAGCGCCTCGACGCGTCCAGTCATGGTTGCGTGCTAGTTCAGATTTAATGCGCTCTATTTCCAATACTTTATCCGTTACCTCCCCGGACGGCTCAAATAGATTTCTGTATTCTAAAATAGTGGATTCAACAAGTTCCATTTCGTTCATGACCAAAATTCCTCATAAATTTGTTTTATCTCTGAAATCGATTGGCATGATGCCATTCAAGCCTGTCTATGGAAGGAAGAAAGCGGGATGGCTTTTTAATTGGTTTGTCATTGTAACAGCACAATAACTCATGAGTAATCGAGTTTTTCGAATTTATGAGAATAGAGGAAAAGCGGATCATCAGGTTTTTACTTATGGTCATTAGACCTGCGTCAAAAAGCCGATCAAACGTAGCACTGAGACATAATCCATTTGTGGGATCTGTCCTAAACACTTTTGCCTCACTCCACGGCACGATGTGACTGGCAATCAAGCATTCTCGAATCGAAAGTGCACTGACACAACAAGTTGTTTCATAATTACTCAACACAGTTTCTCGAAAAAAAGCCTGGTGCACTCTTTGTTTCGTCAATCTCTTTGTCTCTGAAGGCCCTTTGGGTTGTCTGAAGGTATCATCAATTTGAGGAACTATGCTGAAATTTTCTTTCAATAGATTGGCTTCCCAGACTAATGCATTCCAATCAGCATGGAACTCGTCCCATATCTCTCGATCCATTTTACTGGTATGTGTCAATCCCCTAATTTTCCGATTTTGAAGTGCAGGATCAAATGCACCAAAATTTCCAAGTTTTCTAGCAACAGACGCAGGTGTGCGACCTATCATCCTCGCCAGATTAATAACTGTCGGATTGTTGGCTTTTGTTTTTTGAAATGGTATTCTGCAGTACAATTCAAAAGCGAGTATCAATTCTTCTCTGTTCCAGGGCTTTCCATATCGCGATTCTGTTGATTTGAGAATCATGACGCCTCTAATGCAAATAGCGGCCTTTCTCCGGCTTATAGAACTCCGTCCGAATTGTGAACGCAGGGCGATCCCACCAAAGACTTCCAAATAAATCAGTTCCACCGGACTTTTTCCGAATCCAACATTTTGGCGTTATATCGGGGGCAATCCGCTGTAAGTCAAAACGATTCATCCCCTCTTTAGGGATGGCTCTATATCGTTTCCGACTGAGCTCTGTTGGGTTACGTCCAAAATGTATATCAAGCGGTGGGGGAACATTATTAATTTCAGTTCCTTCAGGCGGAGGTAAGTCCTCTATTGCATCTCTAACGGTTTTCCACTCTTGTGGGTTTTGCAAATAGACAATTTGATTAAAAGGGATTCTGAGTTGTTTACTGTTATTATTTGGTTTGAAGTGGGTTTTGCGCGGCGGAAACACAAGAGTTGGATCGAATAGTTTGCAGCCTATAATGAAAGCCCGGCGACGCGTTTGTGGTACGCCGTAGTCTGCCGCACACAATACGTCGCCACACACTTTGAAATTCATCGCTTCAGCTGTCCCGACGATTTCTCCATGTTCGAATGATCCTAATAATTGTGGGACGTTTTCCATGACAAAGGCTTTCGCGCCAGAACGCTTGACAATCTCAAAGTAAGGTCGCCAAAGTTGTTTGCGGGGATCACCTTGGCGGTTTTTATTCAGCAAGCTAAACCCTTGGCAAGGAGGTCCCCCGATAACCACATCGGCTTCAGGTATCTTGACCGAGGTATCATTTAAAATCTCCACGATATCTCCTGACAAGCAATGCTCGCCGAAGTTAGTGTTGTAAGTTACAACGCAGAATTCATTGAAATCATTAGCCCAGACCGCATCAAATGCATGCCCGAAGCATTTAGAAAAGCCCAGCGTCATGCCTCCAGCTCCCGCAAAAGCATCAATCAAGCGAAACCGCTTGCGCTTGCGAGCGAGTGTTCCATTCATCCTGAGTTCGTAGGTACGTTGTTCCTCTCGGATAAGGAAGTGATTTGCAGTTTTGCTCTCGGTTTCATATTTCATGACATTAGATTTAGTTCCTTTTAGAATTCCGGCCAATTCTTTTGTCTGTTTTTATATCGATGAATGCAAAAATGAGTGGAAAAATCCTTGTTTTGATCCTAGAAATGGATTTATACAGATAAATGGAAATAAATCAATCTAAATATGAATAAGCTATACACAAAGCTTTTGGACAATGATTACTACAGGCATTTCGCTGACGTGGTGGAACCCTCGAAAGAGGGCTTGATGAATATGGGAGGAAAAACGGGATTCCGTTGAAGACCTTGGGATATTGGGTATCATTGACAGGGTGGAGTTGACTTGATAATACGGTTTTAGCTCCAAACTTTCCTAATGAAAGATTAATCAAGCTAATCCTGTTATCCTGGTGCGCCAGGTTAAGCCTGGTCAATCTAGTGAACTGAAAGGAGTTCACCTTGTAATTGCCTGTTTGACAAGTAGCCGCCCGAGCGCGGGACGGGGTAACCAGTCTGGTGCGAAGCCTCGGTGCGGTGAAGACGCGAGCCGTAGCGCAAGCGAACCTGATTCGGCCTCGTTAAACTTTTGAGAGTCGGCCAACCCTCCAGGAATGGCGAAGCCCAGTGCTGGCAGTGAAGTAACGGGCATAAGCAGCTGCCAGGCTCTCCGGGGTGATAGGGGACAGCGCGTGTCGAAAGATTGATCGAGGAACCTGGGAGGCCCGGCGGGGTGTGGACCCAGCCACAACGGTCTGTGGGAAGACATAACCACAGGCAGGCTCCGGCCGGGAGTCGGACAGGCCCATAGTAGTGGAGAAGCCCCGGAAACGGGATGGAGCGAAGGGGCCTGACCGGGAACGTGTATCTGCCAATAAGAAAGGAGAGCCGATTGAACGTTTGTTCTACTACGGAGTATCAGGTGAGCGAATCTCCGACCGAGAAATTGGGTAAGGGGGTCGCAATCCCTGAGAAACTTTCTGCTCTGAGGCGGAAACTGAGCCGAAAGGCCAAGCAGGAGCCGAAATTCCGATTCTATACCCTTTATGGGTATGTATATCGGGAGGATGTGTTGTACACGGCATGGAGACTGGTGAGAGCCAATGGAGGCTCTGCAGGCGTGGATGGAGTGAGCATCAAGAGCATAGTGGAGGGCGAGGGAGGCCCTGAAGCCTTTCTGAAGGAAATACAGGAAGAGCTTAGTAGCAAAACCTATCGCCCCCTGCCGGTTCGCAGGACGTATATTCCCAAAGCAAATGGGAAGCTGCGGCCCCTCGGCATACCGACAGTCCGTGACCGAGTGGTGCAGACGGCGGTGCTTTTGATACTGGAACCGATCTTTGAGGTGGACTTTGAGGATTGTTCTTATGGATTCCGACCTGGTCGTTCCTGCCATCAAGCACTGGAAGCGATATGCCAGCACCTGAAACAGGGGTTTCGGGCGGTATATGATGCTGACCTGAAGAGTTACTTTGACTCGATACCATGGGACAAGCTGATGGCCTGTGTTCGGATGAGGATAGTTGACGGGTCGATGCTGAAGCTGATCCGCATGTGGCTGAAAGCCCCGGTCATTGAGCCACCGGAAAGAACCAAGAAGGGCAAAAGGAGAAAGAAGCAAAGCCTTCCAGAGAGCAAGAAGCAGGGGAGTAAGGTCTACCCCCGCCGGGGTACTCCTCAAGGTGGAGTGATTTCTCCACTGCTGGCAAACATCTACCTGCACTGGTTCGATAAGGTATTCTACCGGTGGGGCGGGCCAGCCAGTTGGGCCAATGCTCGCATGGTGCGTTATGCGGATGACTTTGTGATCCTTGCGCAGTATCAAGGTGAGAGGCTTCGTAAGTGGGTCGAGAAGAAGATTGAGGGCTGGATGGGAATAGAGTTGAACCGTGGGAAGACGCGGATTGTTGACCTGAAACAAAAAGGGGCCGGTCTGGACTTCCTTGGGTTCACGTTCCGCTATGACCGCAGTCTTTACAAAGGCAGTAAGGGCAGTTACTTGAATGTTTTTCCCTCCAAGAAATCCCTGGCACGTGAGCGAGACAAATTGTGTGAACTGACAGCCAGGAACAAGGGGTGTCTTGCAGTTCCTCGCATGGTGCAGGAAGTTAAAGCGCAACTCAGTGGTTGGAAGAACTATTATGATTATGGTTACCCACGCAAGGCGTTTAGAGGCATCAATTTCTTTGTCGAGTATAGGTTTTACAGGCATCTTAGACGGCGGAGCCAGCGACCCTTTCGCATACCGAAAGGGCAATCGTTTCACAGGCATCTGATGAAACTGGGATGGGTGCCCCTGTGAGCGGTGTAATTGCGCAACTCCCTGCGAATGTCTAAGGCGAGAGTTTTCGGGAGAGCCGTATGCGGGAAATCCGCACGTACGGTTCGACGAGGGGAGAGCAGGGCGCAATGCAGGGCATGCAGCTATTGAGCCACAACGGGGAAACCCTGAAACAGAGGTATGCTGAAGCCTAAACTTTGTCACCTGCTTCTCCTACTCTACTCAAATGTATCTGAATAGGAGTGCACTATGCCATCCATTGATTTCAGCAAGTCTGAGAGTTATGAAGCGAAGTATCCCGGGATTGCCTTTGGCCTGACCCTGATATCAGGTTGCACCAATCCTGAGAATCCGCCCGGATTCGATCAATACAAAAGGAAAAGGCTCAGAAAGATGCGAAAGCGTGAAACCCTGGCAGAGATCACGGAACGTATCGAAACATACGACCGTTTTTTCAAAGGATTCGGGTTTCCATGTCCTTTGACTGGGCATCTCAAGAGAACGATCAACAGCGGATTCCCGCGATATAATCTTATGGTTGATGCGCACTTTATGGCAGAGATGTGTGCAGGCATCCTGGTGGCCGTTACGGATTTCGATCGCATTGATGGCAAAATGATGCTCGATGTGGCTCAGGGCGGCGAAATATGCATTGGTATGGGTGATCGGGAGTTTGTATGTAAAGAGGATGAGATCGTCTTTCGAGATGAGAAGGACATTATCTGTGTCCTCTGTCAGGGTGCGGATGAGAAGACAAGGGTGAAGGATGATACCAGCAACGTCCTTTTCTATGCCTATGCTGTTCCAGGCATTGACAGGGAATTCCTCCACAACGGCCTGACCGTGGCTGCTGAAACCATGGCCGAGTTTGGTGGTGGGACTATAGAAGGGGTGGAAGTTTTTTAGGGGGTAAACGTTAGATATTTGTAAAAGGTGTTGACAGAATATAATCAGATCAATAAAATATTAGATTACGTTTTCATTTTACCAAGAAAGAGCACATGATGTATCAGGCCAACGGCATAATTAGCATTATCAGCGCAATAGGGATTAATCTATCCCTGTTGCTTCTCCTGCTTTTGGAGATTAGACCCAAACGCCCTGGCCTGGTAATGACGTAAGAAGCATACAGAAACAATAAAAACCCGTTATCAGGCGAATCACCTGATAACGGGTTTTTTTTTGAACATACTAGGAGACCAACATGACAAGGCAAATCACCCTCTATGACACCACCTTGAGGGACGGTACCCAGGGAGAGCAAGTCAACCTATCTGCGGAAGACAAGCTGAGGATCGCTCAAAAGCTCGCCGAGTTCGGAATCCAATATGTGGAAGGCGGGTGGCCTGGTTCAAACCCCAAGGATGCCAGGTTTTTTGAAATGGCTCGCAAGTTAAATCTGCACGATTCGCGTTTGACGGCCTTTGGAAGCACCCGCCGGGCCCAGTCCAAGGCGGAGGATGATCCGAACATTCAGGCTCTTTTGAAGACTGAAGTGGAGGCCGTTGCCATCTTTGGTAAGAGTTGGGATTTTCATGCTTCGGAGATCTTGGGTGTGTCCTTGGATGAGAATCTGGACTTGATCGGGGATACAGTTGCCTATCTGAAAAATAGGGATCGGGAAGTGATCTATGATGCGGAGCATTTTTTCGATGGATTTAAACATGATCCCGAATTCGCCTTGAGGACCGTAAAAGCGGCCGTGCACGGCGGGGCGGATATGATCGTGTTGTGCGATACCAACGGCGGCACTCTGCCCCACGAGATCAAGGACATCATGGCAGGCGTCATGGAGCACATTCCGACACCCGTAGGGATACACGCACATAATGATTGCGGGCTGGCTTTAGCCAACTCCCTGGTGGCTGTTGAATCGGGGGCAACAATGGTTCAGGGCACTGTAAACGGATACGGCGAAAGATGCGGAAACGTGGATCTTACCTCTGTCATTGGAAATCTTCAACTCAAGATGGGTTGTCAATGCATACCTTCGGAAAAGTTGAAGCAATTGACCGAGCTTTCGCGTTATGTGAGCGAGGTGGCCAACGTGCCCCCATTGAATCAGCGTCCCTTTGTCGGAAAGAGCGCCTTTGCCCATAAGGGCGGTGTGCATGTCAGCGCCATTCAGAAAAGCCGGGCAGCCTATGAACACATGGAACCGGAATGGGTGGGGAACCGCAGACGGGTGTTGGTATCCGATCTATCCGGCAAGAGCAATATCGATTACAAGGCCCGCGAACTGGGGATCAAAATCGGAGGGAATGGTTACGACAGCAAGAAAATAGTAGATGAGATCAAACACATGGAAAACCAGGGATACCAGTTCGAAGCTGCTGAAGGATCTTTAGAACTGCTAATCAAAAAGGTGACCGGACAGTTTGAGGAACCCTTTAAGCTGGAGTCCTTACGGATCGTCACGGAAAAGGACAAAGTCGGCCCCAGCAGTTGTCAGGCAACCATCAAGATCTCAGTAGGCGAAGAACAGGAGATTACCGCAGCCGAAGGAGACGGCCCGGTCAATGCCATGGACAATGCTCTCAGAAAAGCTCTGAACAAGTTTTACCCGGAGATCAGGGAAATGGGATTGGTTGATTTTAAAGTGCGGGTTATCGATGGGAGTGACGGCACAGCGGCAAAGGTCAGGGTGCAGATCGATTCCAGGGATTCACGGGAGATCTGGTCCACCATCGGTGTCTCCGAGAATATCATCGAGGCAAGTTGGCAGGCCCTCGTAGACAGTCTTCAATACAAATTATCAAAAGTAGCGAACGGAAAACAAAAATGAACGCATTTAGCTATGGAATAGAGGAGAATGAAGCCGCAGAATCCGCAGTCGCCGGGATTCAGCGGCGCGTCCTTGGCGTATAACCTCTTTGGTTGGATTCGGAAATCGAAGGCAGAATGGCTGTCTCCGATCTTCCGAATTCTTAAAACTCATATAGCTGTGTTATTGAGTCATTAATAGATGGTGGATGACCAATAACTTATGCCATTTGACCAACGTCTAATAACCCATTACTGGAGGTTATACCATGGGAGAAAGAGTTTACATTTTTGATACGACGCTTCGGGACGGAGAACAGTCTCCCGGTGCGAGTATGAACGCTCAAGAAAAACTGCGCCTGGCCATCCAGCTTGAAAAGCTGGGTGTGGATGCCATTGAGGCGGGCTTTCCAGCCGCGTCTACTGGTGATTTCGAAGCTGTAAAGCTGGTTGCCCAAAAGATGCAGCATGCCCAGGTAACGGCCCTGGCCCGGGCCTCGGAACAGGATATTGACCGGGCCTGGGAAGCCATTAAAGAGGCCGTCCACCCAAGAATTCACACCTTTATTGCCACATCCGATATACACCTCGAACACAAACTGAAGATGAGCAGGGAACAGGTGATTGAAGCCGCCTCACATGCCGTAAAACATGCGAAAAACTATACGGATAACGTGGAGTTTTCCGCGGAGGACGGCTCAAGGAGTGACAAGGACTACTTATGTGAGATATTCGGGGCGGCAATTGAGGCGGGGGCGACGGTCATCAACCTGCCAGATACCGTAGGATATGCCATGCCCGATGAATTCGGTCAACTGGTCGCCTATGTGAGAGAGCACACTCCCAATATTGAAAAGGCGATATTGAGCATCCACTGTCACAATGATTTGGGTCTGGCAACAGCAAATACTATCGCAGGACTCAGGGCTGGAGCACGCCAAGCAGAAGTCACCATCAACGGGATCGGTGAAAGGGCCGGGAACACCTCCCTCGAAGAGGTCGTTATGGGGCTCTTTACCCGCAAGGAACACACGGGGCTTGAGTCCGGCATAAACACCCGTGAGATCCACCCCACTAGCAGGCTCGTTAGCTTGATAACCGGAATTGTGATTCAACCCAACAAGGCCGTGGTGGGGGCAAACGCCTTTGCCCATGAAGCCGGCATTCATCAGGATGGTGTCTTGAAAAACCGGATGACTTACGAGATCATGGATCCTGAAATGGTGGGTCTGACCAGCAACCGGCTCGTACTCGGCAAACACTCCGGGAGGCATGCCTTTAAACAGAAGCTTGCAGAGCTTGGGTATGAGGTTTCCGAGGAAGATGTGAACCGACTTTTTGACCGATTCAAGGAGCTTGCAGATAAACGCAAGGAGATACTGGACGAAGATATTGAAGTGCTATTTGCCGAAGAAATCCTGCGCGTCCCGGATCGATTCCAATTGGATTATCTGAACGTCGTGAGCGGGACGGTCGCCGTGCCGACAGCCACGGTCAAGTTGCGCATTGACGGAGAAGAGACACAGGGCGCAGGCTTTGGGGTCGGTCCCATCGATGCTGCCTTCAACACGATCGCAAAGCTGACCGGCTCCCGTTCGGAATTGCTTCGCTTCACGGTCAGCGCCATTAGCGGCGGCATGGATGCGCAGGGTGAGGTTACGGTGCGTCTGAAGGAAAACGGGCTCGTAACCCTAGGCAAAGGCGCGGACCCGGATATCATCACGGCCAGCGCCAAGGCCTTTGTAAACGGATTGAATCGTCTTGAGTATTTCAAAAAAAATCCAACACTGTCGCCCGGTGAAAGGGCGCTATAGGAAGCAACAAATATGAATCAACCAATGACAATAACGGAAAAGATATTGGCGGCCCATGCGGGAAAGGAGTCGGTGAGTCCAGGAGATTTTGTTGATGTCCAGGTGGATCTGGCCTTGGCCAATGACATTACGGCCCCTCTGGCGATACAGGTGTTTAAGGAAATGGGTGCGGAAAGGGTTTTTGACCCGGAAAGCATTGCCCTGGTGGCGGACCATTTTGTGCCCAATAAGGACATCGCATCGGCCGCGCAGACAAAACAAATGATGGATTTCGCCCATCAAAACCAAATCGAGAACTGTTTCGATTTGGGGCGGGGCGGGATCGAACACGTCATTCTCCCTGAAAAAGGCCTAGTTGTGCCCGGCGATCTTGTCATCGGCGCAGACAGCCATACCTGCACCTATGGCGGCCTTGGTGCCTTCTCTACGGGCGTCGGAAGCTCGGATCTCGCAGCTATTATGGCCACCGGCCGGACCTGGCTCAAGGTGCCGGGCACCATCAAACTCATTTATGAGGGGGAGCTTCAGCGATGGGTCGGAGGAAAAGATCTTATACTCTGCACATTGGGACAGCTTGGCGTATCCGGGGCCATCTACAAGGCCTTGGAATTTTCCGGTGAAGTTGTTCGGAATCTTTCAATGGATCAGAGGTTCACCATGGCCAACATGGCGGTGGAAGCAGGCGCAAAAAATGGTATCGTGGAACCGGATGACATCACAAAGGCCTACGGTAGCCTGAGAAACGGGAAAGATCCGCGGTACTATGAAAGCGATAATGACGCGGTCTTTGAGAAGGAGGTCATTATAGAGGTAAATAACCTTGAACCCCAGATCGCCTTTCCCCACTCGCCGGATAATGTTAAACCCCTTTCAAAAGCAGGCAATGTCCCACTCGATCAAGTATTCATAGGTTCATGCACGAACGGTCGAATGGACGACCTGCGAGAAGCGTCAAAAATCCTGGAAGGAAAAACGGTTGCCAAGGAAACGAGGCTCATCGTGATGCCCGGTTCAAGCCTGATTTACAAACAGGCCATCCAGGAAGGGATCGTCGGGAACCTGGTCGATTCTGGCGCCGTTATAGGGCCTCCATCCTGTGGCCCCTGCTTAGGGGGCCATATGGGGATACTGGCGGAAGGCGAAAGGGCTCTATCCACAAGCAATAGGAATTTTGTGGGCAGGATGGGGCACCCCAACAGTGAGGTGTATTTGGCCAATCCCTCGGTGGCGGCTGCATCAGCCGTAATGGGGCGAATCGCGTCGCCGGATGAGTTATAAATAACTTAAGAAACGCAACTAAGGCATTAGAGAGGATAAGAGTGAATGGTCACTAAAGGAAAAGTATGGAAATTCGGGGACCATGTTGATACGGATGTCATCATCCCCG
>CAYWMP010000143.1:0-15645 GCA_964459445.1 uncultured Desulfobacteraceae bacterium | reverse complement strand
AATGTCCAGCACTTTTTTCATCTCCCACTGATTTTTTCACCCTTACATCGCCTTGATTCATTAACAAACCGGTAATGCTCCCAACTCAAAGTGCGCAACAATGGTTGAAGAGCCTTTTAACCTTTAACCTTTGAACCCAGAACCTTTGAAGGAGGAATCTATGTTTAGAACAGAAATATGTGATCTCCTAGGCATTGAATATCCGATTATTCAAGGAGGGATGGTCTGGGTCAGTTACCATGCTCTTTGCGCTGCCGTTTCCGAAGCTGGCGGATTGGGCGTTCTGGCCGGGGGCAGTATGATGCCCGAAGAACTGCGGCAGGAGATCAAGCTTGTAAAAGAAAAGACGAAAAAACCCTTTGGGGTCAATATCCCTATTGTCTATCCCCATTCTGAAGCGTTGGTGAATGTCTCCATTGAGGAAAATGTAAATGTTGTCGCAACTTCTGCCGGCAACCCAAAACGTTTCACGCCCGGGTTGCAGGATGCAGGGATTAGAGTTATGCATGTATCGCCAAGCGTCACCCTGGGAATGAAGGCCGCGGACGCGGGCGTCGAGGCCGTGGTCGCCGAAGGCATTGAAGCAGGTGGGCATGACGGGTTTGATGAGGTTACGACCATGACCCTCGTGCCCCAGATGGTGGATAAGCTGAACATTCCGGTTATCGCGGCCGGTGGTATAGCTGACAGCCGTGGATTCCTTGCTGCAATGGCCTTGGGCGCCAAAGGGATTCAAATCGGTACGCGGTTCGCTGCTACCCATGAAGCCTTAGGTCATGGTAGATTTAAAGAGGCCATCCTTAAGGTGGACGATAAAGGAACTGTTATCACCGGCAGGAGCCTGGGCCCTGTTCGTTGCATCAGAAATCCTTTTGCGGAAAAGGTCTTAGGGGCTGAGAGGAAAGGTGCCAGCCCGGAAGAGCTCCTGGAAATCATCGGAAAAGATCGATCAAAACGTGCAGCGACGGAGGGGGATGTGGAAGATGGTACGGTTTATTGCGGGCAGATAGCAGGCCTTATAGACCAACTAAAGAGTGTAAAAGAGGTGATCAATGAAATCCTTACTGGCGCGGAACCATTGCTAAGGGAATTGGAAGTGACCTCTCGGAAATAGGAAAATTTATATGTTCAAGGATTTGACTCCAATTCCTGTTATAGATTCCCATGTCCACGTTTTTCCTCAAAAGCTCTCTGATGCCGTAAGACATTGGTTTGAAGAGCATGCGTGGGATTTCCATTACCAGGGAACCCCTGAAGAGTTGATACAGGCCCAGTTTGACAATGGCGCCTCGGGCCTTGTGCTTTTAAGCTACGCCCACCGGGATGGGATCGCCGATCAGCTCAACGGGTTTATAGGAGAACTGCTTAATCAGTTCTCGCATACGGCCGGTCTGGGAACACTCCATCCAAAAGACGACAATCCCGGGGATATCATTAGGAAGGCTTTTGATGAATTTGGCCTTTGTGGGATAAAGCTACATTGCCATGTTCAGAAGGTAGCCCCTGATGACCCACTGCTGTTTCCCGCCTATGGGGCCATCCAAGAGTTTGGAGGAATTTTGTGTATCCATGCCGGAAGGGAACCCGCCATCGAAGCCTACGGGTTTGACGTGAGGGCCATTACAGGGGCAAGCCGAGTTGAAAACGTCCTGAAAAAATACCCGGAAATGAAGATGATCGTCCCCCACCTGGGATTTGATGAATCCGAGAGGTTTTATGAGCTTTTAGAGGAGTATCCCAATCTTTATCTGGACACGACCATGATGCTTCCAAACTATTTCCCCGTATCAGTCGACCGTAAAAAACTCATCCAATACGCTGACCGAATCCTATTTGGCACGGATTACCCTCATATCCCCTACCCCATGGAAACAGAACTGAAGGCAATTCTGGATCTGGATTTGGGGGAAGAGGCCACACGGAAAATCCTCTTCGAAAACGCCGCAGCGTTGTTTCCCATCACACCTGCCGATTAATCAGCGAGAGAAGCTTTCATTTTTCCTGAGGCATGGGATCAGCTATGCCTATAAGTCTAGCCTTAATTCATCTAATGATCGATAAAAGGCATTTGTTTTTTTTTTGCGCGTATGCGAACTAAATGTGGTGTAGATAAAAATAGACTCCTAATGGGAAAACCCCTCTGCCCCATCAGGAGATGGAAAGGCAATATTTGAAAGGATTATCATGAAATGACCTCGTGATTTGAGGTTGATGGATTGGGCGTGAAATATTGGTTAGGCTAAGAGAAAAACGGTTTGAATGTCAATACTGAATTGATGTGGATGTAATTCTCAGGTTCTCTTTTTTTTCTTATATGTCCCTTTGGATTCTGCGACTGCGGATTTTTTCGGAGGTCTTTTAGGTTCAATTTCCAGTCTTATGGTTGCCCCCAGTGCGTCAGCAACGCGACGAAGCATGCTCAGGGAATGGCCTTCGTAGTCGGCATCTTCCAGGCGGCTGATTACTGATTGGGTCGTCCCAACTAAATCAGCAAGCTTCTTTTGGGTTACGCCTGCCTTTTTCCTTAAATCGTAGATCATCCGGGCTACATCAGCATTAACACGTTCTGTCTCTAGGGATGATTTTCGCTTTGCGTCGTCTTTGATATACCGCCCGTGCAATACTTCAACTGCATTTGTAATCCGATTTTGTTTTCCCATGAATATCACCTCCTGCATGTATGCTTCATGGGTTCTCGCTCAAACTGGGCCTTGCATTTTGTGGCCATATCGATTTGTTTTTGCCGCACCTCGTTACCCGATTTGACAAAGCCGTGCGTTAAAATGCATTGTTGTTTATAAAAAAAGTAAAGAATTCGGTACTGTATCCCCTGAAAAGCTGCCCGTAATTCATATATCTTGTCCCTAAGATAATCGGATTCGGGACGTCTCATTTCATGGCCTAACTCGGCCAGGCGTTCAATTCTTACAATGCACTTGTCTTGAGCCTTAGACGGCAATCCATCGAGCCACTCGATTAGAGGGCAAGTGCCGTCTGATTTTGAGTAAATCAAGACCTCTGTTTTTGGCATGTCGTTTTGCTCTTGCCTAATAACATAGCAATATTGCTATGAAACATCAATGAAAAAAAATAGCAAAATTGCTATTTCATTAGTACATGCATGAAGACGCTTTCTTGAACTTTTTAATAAGGTGATGTCGGTGGCGCTTCCCGAGATCTTTTATACCGCTTTCTGCGGTTCCCAGCAAATGCTTCACCTTGTCGGAAGGTCTGCTGTCATTTTCTCCGCAATGATCCTCGATAAAAAGTTCCACAGCCAAGCTAATGAAATCAGACCTCTTCAGACCCATCTTTTTGGCCAATACTTCGATCTTCTCACCGTATTCGTCCGGCAATCGGATAGTAAATTGCATTCTTGTCCCTCCCGAAAGACCAAGTAGGCAATTGTGATCATTTTAAATGCAAAGGTCAATGTTATAGGGCGGAACAGAATATTTGACAGGATAACTAACCTGCGCCGACCCGCCGTCGCATAAGCCATGGCGTGGCAAGCGGCTTCGGCAGGCAACGGACGACGGAAAACTGATCACAGACTCGCTCTTTTCGTCACATGGCCTGTTTTAGAATGAGCTCCAGTTCCTCTTCAGTCAGTTGGATGGGATTCCCTTTCATGCTGCTTGCTTTCTGGGATTTTGAATTGAGTGCGGGGAAGTCGGCTTCCGTCAAACCGTACTCGGAGAGCGGCGGCGCATTTAAAACGGAACAGAGATCTTTCACCCATTTGATGGCCTCGCCTGCATTTGCGTTCCGATTGCCAGCAAGGATACGGGCAATCTCTTCATAGCGGTCCAGGGCCCATGAATCCGGCGACCGCTTCCTCAAGGCATCAACATTGGTTTCTATGACATAGGGCAGCAATCTACCGCATACCGCGCCATGGGGAGCCTTAAACGTACCCCCGAAAGAACCGGCAATCCCATGAACCGCACCTAGTTTTGCATTGGCCAGGGCCAATCCTCCGAAAAGGCTTGCGAGGCTCATGTTTTCGCGTGCTTCCCGGTCATCACCGTCCCGATAGGCCCGCTCAAGTGACTGACTAACCCGCTTCATACCTTCCCTGCAGATTCCATCCGTTATGGGACTGGAGCCAATGGAGACAAATGACTCTATGAGTTGTGTCAACGCGTCCAGACCGGTGCCGGCAGTGACCGCAGGCGGCATGGAATAGGTCAGCTCGGGATCGATGATGGCCAAACGTGGCAGCATCAACGGACTGCGCATGCTCACTTTGACGCCGTGTTCCGATGAATCGAGCACTGCATTACGGGTCACCTCAGAGCCTGTTCCGGCCGTGGTCGGCACGGCAATATAAGGCACGGGAACCTTTTTGAGTGGTTGACCTTGTCCGATCACCTCCAGATAATCCATCAGATCGCCGCTGTTGGTCAAAAGAGCGGCAATGACCTTACCCGTATCAATCACACTGCCGCCCCCGAAACCGATAACAATATCGCATCCGACCTCTCTCGCCTTTTGGGAACCTGAATTCGCTATAGTAGTCGTCGGTTCCGAGGTCACGCTAAATCGGGTGACATAAATTCCTTGGCTTTCCAGTTGGTCGACCAAAAAATCGGCTCTTTCGGCATTTTTGCCAGTTACGAGCATGGCTTGTCGGCCCATACCGCCTGCATAGTCCACAAATTGCTTAGCCGTACCCGGACCGAAGATGATCTGGTTTGCCGTGGCGAATTCAAATTTCATTGATTTTGCCCTCCCTGAATTGATAGCGAGTAGATGTGGTAGATTCCTGCATAAGCCTATCTCAAATTAGATGGCGGATTATTACCAATGCCATTGGGCACAGAACCATGCTAGCTGGTGAGTTAGAGCTTAATTTTCGTTTCTCGTTGCTGTGTGCACATTAGGTGTTTGAAACTTGGAATTGAAAGGATGATGGGGTCATTGACACCTGAAGAAACAGGTAGTCATTTGAGAGGGAATTCCTTTGGTCTCACAAATTGGCAAGTACACTTTTTACTTCTTGAACAAACGAAACGGCATGCTTAAGAGTTTGTTCAGCATCCTCTTTTGACAATTTGAAATCAATTGTGTAATCAGAACGCTGTCTGAGATCAAAAGCTTCATGCAGCCATTTAGAGAACTCCTTGGGGAAAGTCCCTTTCTTCACGAATTCCCTATCAAACAAAGAAATTGCACCGCCATGCTCCGAAGTTTCCTGTTTCCTGGTGGCTAGAAGTGCCAGCACAGCATAGAACATTGCATAGTATGACATGTTGACGGCTGGACGAATAAGCCCCCTCTCAAGCAGTACTTGAGCTGAGTCAAGAGATTCCTCGGCTTGTTCGATTCTGTACTTCAACAGCGCACGAATATTCTCAGTAATCATGCCGAAACTCCGCGTTGGAGTATATTAGAAACCAGCGTACTTTCAGACATCGGGCCTATTTCGAACTCCTTTTTGTCAAATAAGACAGTAGTAATAACACAGCCGTTCTCAAATCCCACCTTCCAAGCCGTTTCTCGAATCAATTGATCCTTTTTGGAATCAATTCGATCGAGGACAATACAGATGTCGAAATCAGATTCCCATGTCGCATCGCCCCGCGCACGAGATCCGAAAGCCCATATTCTCGCTTTGGGGTAACTGCGCCGTATTCGTTTGCTAAATTCTTCAAAGATCCTCTGATCAGTCTTAGACATCATGATATTGCCCTTTTATTAGACTAGGGATTTTGTCTGTCAATCAATGCTAGCATTATTGATTTTCATTTATGAATATTTTGTTCTTTTTATCAATAGAGGTATTATGAAGTCAAGGTCTTTCCTGAATTTGTGTTGCCTTATCAACAATTGTCCCTGCCATTTAGGTATAAATATCCCATCGTCTGGATAGGGAGTAGCGTTGTCTAGAGGTGTGCATTGGCGAACGTGAATCAGAATTCTGTCTTCCAGGAACTCACAATCCACTGGCCAACTGGAGAGATAGGGATTGAAAAGGGATGTTGGTTTAGAACCAACATCTCCTTGGTCTTTAGACGTTTCGGCTATTATCTTGAATCAAACATGCTCTATCGTTGTGTGATTCGAGATTTCCGAATTTGTCGTACACAGGTCTGCGACCGACAATCGATGAACATCATCATTCCCGGTTAACCTGGAAAAATCTTGCAATTCCTCCGTGGAGACCCGCAGAAAGTTCTCCAATCGCCTGCTTGACTCCTCAACATTGAAAGTTGATCTCAATTCGGGATCCTGGGTTGTAATGCCCATTGGACATTTCCCAGTGTTGCAAACTCTATACTGCTGACACCCAATGGCCATTAAAGCAGCAGTGCCCAGGGCAATACCGTCAGCACCTAAGGCAAGGGCCTTAGCAAAATCTGAAGAGATGCGAAAGCCTCCTGTTATCATAAGGGTTACACCGTTCGCGCCCTTCTCATCAAGAAACTTCCTTGCACGATAGAGGGCAAACATGGTTGGAACCGATGCGGCGGCCTTGACGAATTTGGGCGATGCCCCCGTTCCGCCGGCCCTGCCGTCTATTGTCATGAAATCCGGTTCCGCATAGAGCGCCGCATCAAGGTCTGCCTCCAGGTTTCCGGCAGCGAATTTAATCCCAATCGGTCTTCCGCCGGAGGATTTCCTCAACCAGGTCACGGTACTCTTCAAATCATCCCGGTTCTTGATGTCCGCAAAACGTGAAGGACTGATGACATCGGTCCCTTCCTTGACACCCCTTATAGTAGCAATCTCTTCGGTCACTTTTTTGCCTGGCAGGTGTCCTCCCATACCCGGCTTTGCAGACTGCCCGATTTTGATCTCAATAGCATCAACCCTTCTCAAATTGTCTTCCGTAACACTGTATTTGTTCGGCACGTATTCGAAGATGTACTTATAAGCGTTCTCAAGGGATTCCGGCAGTATGCCGCCCTCTCCCGAGCACATGGCAGTCTTCACAGCGGCACTTCCCTTTGCGAGTGCGGTTTTGGCCTCTTTTGAGAGTGCGCCGAAAGACATGTGGGTGATGTAGATGGGTGTCTCCATAATCAAGGGCTTTTTCGCTTTCGACCCTATTATGGTTTGCGTATTGACCGGTTCATCCTGGTTCAGAGGCATTTTTGCAATCTGAGCCCCTTTGATGAGGACCTCATCCCAGGAAAATGCAAGCGCCTTTGTCCTCATGGGTTCAATAATGGACTCTCCCGTTTCCGAGATTTGATGGATATCCAACATGTGAATTTCCACCTCAGAAGTCCTTTGGGGTTCGGCAGCATAATTCTCAGTACCAACCGTCGTCATGCCGGATGACTCTCCTTCCAAGCCTTTATCCTCCACAACCTTATAGAAAGGTTTTCCTGATTCACAGACGTGGCACGCCCAATCATCTGCGAGTTCTTCCCATTTTACGCCCTCTTTGTCTTCATCGTAGATCGTATCGCAGACCACGCATTTCATGACAGCCATAGGGCCCTCCTTATAGGTCCAAGTTCGCCGGTTCGTAGAGCTCCCTGGGATTCTTGCATGCTGGGCATTTCGGCGGTGGTTCAGTACTATCCACCGTGTATCCGCAAACGCTGCATTTCCATTTAATAGGCTGTTCACGTTTAAACACCATTCCTGCCTCAACCATATCGAGCATATTCTTATAGCGTTCTCTGTGATGTTCTTCGATCTTTCCAATCTGCTTAAACAGGATGGCGGCCGCCATGTTACCTTCTTCCTCCGCCTCTTTGGTAAAGGTGGGATACATTTCGACCGTTTCGTAATGTTCGCCTCCGATGGCCTCCTTCAGGTTCGCAATGGTGTCGCCCAGGCCTTCCAAAAGCTTAAAATGATCCAGGGCATGCTGCCTTTCATTCTCGGCCGTTTCTTCAAAAATCTTTGCAATGTAGTGATAGCCTTCCTCTCTGGCGACTTGAGCGAAATAGGTATATTTGTTTCTTGCCTGAGATTCTCCCGCGAATGCGGCCTTGATGTTTTCCTCTGTTTTACTCATACCTTCTCTCCTTTCTGATTGTTTTGTTGCATCCAAAAAGCTCAAGATCAATTTATTGTGATTGTTTTATGGTCTGTGTGATGTCACCTATTGATGTTGGGCCAGGACTAGTGCTTGCCGTAGTTCAGAGCTTTACCCTTTCTTTGGGCAAGGATATAGGCCTCCATTGCCCGCATGCGAGAATCGTCCGCCGCAAGGACCTCACCTCGAACCGCTTGTTCGATGCACCAGTTTATCATGTCCCTCAATAGCACCACGCGCCCCATTTGAACCTGGAATTTTGGATAGGTTTCAGGATGCGTGTTTGCGCCGTCGGGATGGCACATGTCGCAGGAGACGGCTATTTCGCTCCCCAGAAGATCTGCATCGTGAAAAATTTGGGAGCCTTCAACCACAAGTTTCTCCAACTCCCGCGCCCACGTGAGGATGTCTCTCTCCGAGTATTTTCCGTAGGAATGCCCATCGGCCTGTTCGCCCGACAACAGATAGGCGTTGTCGGCCGGCGGCACGATCTTATGCCTCTCCTTTTCCTCAGCGATCCAATCCCGGCCCGGATTCTGTCGCCTCCACTGTTCCATGATCTCGTTGGCAATGGCCTGCCCCTCGGCCGCCTTAGCCTTGCCCGTATCCTGGGCAATGGTCTCGCTATGATACGATCCGATGGCTACCCAAACAACGGCGATGCAGGCGCTTATGATAAACGCGTTTTTTTTCTTCCAATTCATTTTGCGTCCTCCTCTGTGCCCTGTCCTGGGCTTCTAATAGCTTCCAAGATTGGGTTTGGGGGGTACGTTTTTCTTGCCCCAGCTCAGGGTATAATTTCTGGCAACCGTGATGGGATTCCGGTTCCACAGACCATAAATCTTGTCTACCAATCCGTCCGGGTGTACCTGGATCTCCCCATCGCCGCAACCATCATTGGGGTTAAAGGGATCAGGCCGGTTCATCTGGATTGTCAACTCGGGCATACCCTCGGGCGCATAGGGCCAGGGCCATGCTGTAGAAAGCATGCCGTGAAAATGGATATTGTTGATACGATTGGTAAGAAGTTGATGGGTGTGCCCGTGAATCACGACAACCTGGTTGAACCTATTGAGTAAGGCCTGGACCTCTTCCGCATCATCGGTCCAGAAATTCCAGAACTTATAGAGCTTGTACAACGGTGAGTGGGAGAAAACAATCAGAGGCGTATCGTTGGGATATGGGTCCAAATCCTTTTTCAGCCATCCCCGTTGCTCAGTCCCAACCGTAAAGGAGCTCTGAACGCCATTGTCAAGCCCTGCAACGGTCTTCATACGTTCCATAGGGCTCATGCCGCGCGCGGTCCAAAAATCCCTCTCAACTACGCTATTAAGGGTAACGAAATGGACACCCTTGTAATCCCAGGAATAGGTGGGTGCACCAAAAAGTTCTCGCCACTTCTCTCCCATATCCAGATACCAGTCGTGTTCCCCGACCATCATCCTTAGGGGCGCTTTCAGGTTCTTAAGGATCTGGGCACCGAGTTCCAATTCTTCTATTTGGCCCAATTGCGCCAGATCGCCTCCATAGAACACAAAGTCGGGCTGTGGATCCAGATTGTTCACATCATCCACTGCTCGGTGCAAGGACCGCGCGAAGCGATCGTTGAGATCTTTTTCGTACAGGTGGGAGTCTGAAATGTAGGCGAAACGAAAGGATTCCGCCTTTCCCGTATAGGCCTCGGCTTGAGCCACCTTAATGGGCAGAAATGAGTGAGGCGGCATCAGGCCTTTGGCCAAGACAGCTCCCAGCGCAGCGGCCGACACCTTTAGGAAAGAGCGGCGGTCAATGTTTCTTAGAGAGCGAAAGAGCGCATTTCGCTCCTCCATGTACTTGGTTTCGACACTCTTTACTTTTCTTTTCATTGGAACTCTCCTTCTCCTTTAAGGGTACCGCTCATTTGCCCATGACTCTTTTCTCAAAGGGCAGCAATCGTCTGGAGGCCAGCTCATTGTCTCTGAAAGGTCTTTCCTTCATCGCCAGTTGTCTTTGGCGATTGAATTCCCTATTATTTTGGTCCTTAAATCGGATATCCGTCATGCTGAAGAGAAAGGATATTATTTGGTTGATTTCTTCCTCTGTGAGATCCAGAGCCTCCATACCCCCATCGAGAAATGGATTCGGTTCGCCTCCTTTGTTGTAATGGTCCATCACATCCCAAAGTGTTTTCAGGGATCCGTCATGCATGTAGGGCGCCGTGATCCCGATGTTTAAAAGCAAAGAGGTGCGAAAGGCGCCGATATCCGATCGATTCTTTGTGACCATGAATCGCCCCAGTTCACTCATATCTGTGCTCAAAGCCATCTCGTCAAGGGCCTGCTCTGACGAATCGAGCTTCAGGGCTTTTGTGGCTTTCTTCGCCAGACCGTCGAAGTCCTGATGACGGGCGGAAACACCGATGTTGTGGAAACGGTTATCGGTTCCAAGCGGGTTGGAAGGGCCCATATGGTGGCAGGTGACGCAACGGCCCTTGCCATTGAAAAGCGCCCATCCCGCTTTGGCATCCTCGGACAGGTTGTTTGTATCTCCACCCAGAAATCGACTGAAGGGGGAATCGACGAATACCAGGATCCTTTCAAAGGCCCCTATGGCCCTACCGATATCCTCATAGTTCACCGGGCGCCCATAGGCTGCTTTGAAGGCCTTTTGATATTCGGGATCTCCGGCTATGGCCTTCAGGGCAGTCTCTTCATCGGGCATGCCCATTTCGATGGGGTTGAGGATTGGCATCCTGGCCTGATGATCAAGGGTTGGGGAACGACCGTCGAGGAAGAGGGATTGAAGAAGAGCCGTGTTCAAGACAGTCGGTGCGTTTCGACGTCCGAGCTGCCCCTCGATTCCCTCGGACACCTTTCTCTGGTCCGTGAAGCCCCGTGTCACATCGTGACAAGTTGCGCAGGAGACCGTCCCGTCCCTGGAAAGACGGGTATCGAAGTACAATTTTCGGCCAAGGGCTACTCGCTCGGGGGTTGTTTCATTGTCTTGAGGTATGAACGCCTGCCAGATAACCGGATCAAATCCGGGAGGCGCCTTTGTCACATCAAAATCTCTCATGAGCTGATCAAGCTTTTTTTGTTGATAGTCCATGGTCGCCGCACCGTGCGGACCGCGAGGAATGACTTGTGATTCCTTTGCACCGGCGATTACGGACATACCCATGGCGTATGCAAGGGCGAAGAAAATGAGGAGCAAACCAGCCCAGCCAAAATCAAACCTGGGTTTTGCAGTCATTTTAAGGCTCCTTTCTGATATTGCAGACTTTGTAATCGTTTTGAGCCAATTTGTTGTATCCGTGATTTTCATTAGACATTATCACCTCCTCTCCTTTTCAGCGCCCCTTTTTGCTTAGGGCCATACAATCAGCGCATATGCCGTAGTATTCCATCCTGTACTCCTGCACCTCGAAACCGAGCTTTTTCTTCACGTTCTCCTTGTGGATGGACAATCCTTCGCCGAAGTCTTGAATCTTCCCGCATACCGTGCAGATAAGATTGATGTGGGGGTCGAGGTTGGTTTCGTGCCGATTGTCCACATATTGATAATCCATGACCTTGATGAGGCCCCTTTTCACCAGGGTTTCCAGCGTGTTGTAGACCGTGGCCAGGCTGATTCCAGGGTATTCCTTCTGAGCTTCCTGGAAAACCTGCCGCGCGCTGGGATGGGCCTTTGTGGAACCGAGGACCTTCAGAATCGCCTTCCGCTGTTGAGTGATCCGAAAACCCGCGACCCGAAGCGCTTCAGCCATTTCTTTTTCTATTCGACCGATCTCTATTCTCCCCGTAGTGTTCTGATTTTAATTAGAACGGTTCTAAATAAAATTGTCAACAAGAACTTTTCATATTTTGTTAGATTTTATGTGAGGCTTACAAAGTGGGGAACGCCCGTGGGAAAACGACTTGTAAGGAGTACATTACAGAATCCTGACTTATGGAACATTCCCTGTTACTCGATGGGAGAAGGGTTAGGGGCGATAGAGACACTTTTTTCCGCTCAGTGCACCCATGACTTCGTTTATTGATTCAAAGGCATTACAGAGACTTGTGTAGCTCATGGCCAGTCCTATTGTTTCAGCAAGCAACTGGAGCGAATCGAGGTCTTGATCAGAAATATGCCAAACCTCATGATGATAGAGCCTTAAGGCGCCAATAACTTCACCTAAAAAGACTATTGGAAATGAAAGCATGGCCGCTATGCCTTCTTGTCTTGCCTCATCAGGGTATTGGAGACTTGCATCCTCACTTACGTCCGCAATGATCACCGGTTTTCCTTCAAGGTTGGAAGCCAAACTTTTATCAGCCTCTAGAGGTCCTTTCATCAAGTACTTAGGGCTGAGACCAAAACTGGCAACCTGCTGTAATTGTTTAGTCTCATGTTCAAGCACATAAATGGCACATCCCTTAATGGCCAATGCAGCGACAAGAAGCTGTGCCAAATGATTACTCATGATATCCAAATTTTCAGATTGGGCCACGGCTTTGGTCACTGTCTTGAATACATCAATCGTTATTTTTGTATCCTCACTCATTTGTTCCCTCCTTCAAAGTCGAGCTCAAAACTTAGCACCCCCTGTTGTCAATTGAAGCCCTATGTTTGTATACAGATCGTGATATCCTTGAGGGCGGAAAGCACTTTTGTATGCACGCTCTTCGAGAAAAATCGAGTGACCTGCCCCGGCTGATGACTCAACAGGACCACGCGATAGTGGGCTTTAGAGGCGGCCTCGATTATCTCCTCTTCTATCGGCTTTTCTCTCTCCTTGAAAACATAGTCAATTTGGTCTTCCATGAAACCATTTTTGAGCAGGAGTTCTTTTGTGGATTTGAGTGCCTCCTCCTTTCGCCTTATATCTTCGGACAGAAAGGCCATGCCGCTCGCGATTTTTCGCATCTCTGGGCTGGCATCCATATCCACTGCAGGCAAGGGCGTATAGGCGTGGAAAACAGTAACTTGAACGGCCTCTCGATTGGCGTATGTACCAATGAGGAAGTCCAGTGTCTTTTCTTCATAGGGCGTGAAGTTGAACGGGACCAGTATCTTGAATTCGGCCATCTTACCCTCCTTTCAAAACTCATGGTTAATGGGAAAAGATAATCCTTCAAAACCTTCTGTTTTCTGAGTTGCCTCTCCTGAAAGAATAGTGTGGAAATATTGAGACAAATCAAAGACGCCAAACAGATCGACAAAAGCTGTGTCAGGGGCTTGACGGGCTCTTTAATCGGATAGGGCACATGTTCTCAGTGTACTTTATGGTTGTTCTTCTGTAATTGGCAATCTTACACAAAAAGTAGAGCCTTCATTCAGCCTGGTGTCAAATGTTATCGTTCCTCCGTGCTTATTGATAATGCCGTGACTCAAAGCGAGGCCAAGACCGGTTCCCCCCTGATCTGATTTGGTAGTGAAAAAGGGTTCGAATATCTTTTCAGCTTCTCCTTGAGGAAGTCCGCATCCGGTGTCAGCAAACCTAATCTCTACAAAACCATTGTTGAGTGCTGTTTCAACAATCAGCTCTCCCCCATCCCTCATCGCCTCGGCAGCATTTATGGCGAGGTTCATAAACACTTGTTGAAGCTGCGATTTATCCCCCATAATTGACGGTAAAATGGGATCGAGGGTTTTAATGATTTCTATGTTTTGGAATAGGGATTGGATTTCAACCAATGAGAGTGTGTCCTCTATGATTTGATTGACATCCAAGGGCTTGGTTTCCGGTTCACGCTGTCTGGAGAAATCCAGCAAGCCTTCCACAATTTTTTTGCATCGGTCGGCTTGGATGACGACCTTTTTCTGGTTTTCGAATGCTAAATCGTCCTTGGCCAAATCCTCCAATACAAGGTGGCTGTAGAGCATGATTGCTGCGAGCGGGTTGTTCAGTTCATGGGCAACGCCGGCGGCAAGTCGTCCTATCGAGGCCAGCTTTTCAGACTGGAATAATTGCTCCTGTGTGTTTCTGAGTTTGTGCTCCATTTCCAGTCTGTCTTTAAGGTCTACGAATATGCCCACCGAGGCGATCTCTTTCCCCTCGGAATCATATAGTATTGCGGCTGAAAAATTGCCTTCCACAGGTTCGCCATCCTTTCTCAGAAATACTATGGGATAGGATCTTAATTTCCCTATACCACCGTATTCAGGACTACGCATCATTTTCATGACCTTTTTTGCCATTCCCTTTTGATAGATTCCTGCGACGTTCATCTTTCCAATTAATTCACTGGCCTTGTAGCCCAAAATCTCTTCAGCACCTTGATTCCAGATAATGATGTTTCCTCTCATATCCGTTGCCATAATCGCATTGGGTGAACTCAAAATGATTTTATTCAGGAAATCATGAGCCTCCTCGAGTTCTTTTTCCATTGCTTTCCTTTGAGAAAGATCCACGATGATCCCCTCATACCCCAACACTTTCCCCTCTTGATCATAACGAACATGGCTGGTAAGGGAGACAGGAATCGGATTGCCCTTCTTTGACTTGAAATCGACCTCATAATCTATAACATGACCGAGTCTTTCGATCATTTTTTGGTAGATTCTACGATCTCCAGGCCTCAAGTATAGGTCTTGTGCTATGTCGATTTTAAGGAATTCCTCTTTGCTCTCATAGCCCAACATATTCAGTAGGGCCCTGTTGGCATTTAGGAATTTCCCTTCCTTGCTGCTGACGTACACCCCGCAGCCCACATGTTCAAACAATCTCCTGTAGTCTTTTTCGGATGCCTTAATCTTTTCTTCATGCCTTTTGCTCTCAGTTACATCTCGCCATATGCCAATCAGTTTTGATTTTTCCCCTTTTTCTGTTTTCAATGGCACTTCAACCACTTCATATGTCTTCTCAAAATGCTCCAGGAAACATTGAAACCGGGTTGTTTCTCCCTCAAACACTTTCCTCGACGCACACCACTGACACGCTCTTTCGCATTTATGGATTACTTCGTGGCATTTCTTGCCGGTTTCATCTCCAAAAATCCGAACCATGGATGAATTCATATATTCTATTATATGGTCATCGTTAATGATGCAAATGCCATCCTCCATGTTATCAAATATGGATAACAGATCTGCTTGGGTTGTCGCCATCGAGAGATGCTCCTCTTTATAAATCAGGCATGCTATTGGGAGGCTTATTGGGAGTCGGGAGCAGTAAGTCATCGCCCGCGTGAATCATACATATCCCAATCTTTAAACCTCGTTGATGCTAACCGGGGCCCCTTAGTAATTCAATTCTTATGGAATTCTCTATTTGCTCCCAAGGGCCCTTTTGACGTAGTCCAACAGTTCTTCCGGGGAGACCGGCTTCTGAACCAAAAAATCGCAAGGCAGCCAATCATCCGAAGGATAGGAGTCCCAAGGGCCCGTAAGGTCAACGGATGTGATCATGATTCTCGGCTTGTCTTTGGTTGCCTCATCTTCGCACAGGGCCGCGACGACATTTGATCCCTCGCTGTAGGTCTCCATCATGAGATCTATGATATAGAGATCTGGATTATCGGTTTTTGACTTTTCGATTCCCTCTTTGCCGCTGAAGGCCTCGACGACTTCATACCCTGCCGATTTCAAAACAATGCCTGTGGTCCTGACAAAATCCGGATCATCGTCTATCACCAGTATTTTTTCTCCTTTTTCATTCATGATAGCCTCCATTATAGGTTTAT